>JAYWDX010000219.1:0-2895 GCA_043779675.1 Tenderia sp. (SeqCode) | reverse complement strand
TTCAACACCTGATGATATAAGTATTGATGTTGTTGATGATTCAGTTGAGTTTATGAGTAGTAATTTCATTGAAAAAAGTTTAAGAGAGAAAAGTCTTCTAGAAAAAAAGTCCGCTGATGGGGTTGTGGCAATTAATGAACTCAAACAGCTGAAATATAAAAAACGTATTGAAAGACTACGGCCTATGAAACGGGTTGCGCGTAGGCAATACTGTTTTCTAAAAGTATTCTTTTACGGGATCATTCCTATCGTTGTTTTAGGGTCCATTTTTAATGCTCATTCACAAAGTGATACAACGCTGTCCGTTATCTTCGGCAGTATTGGGCTTGTGTGTTTTTTGGTAACAATAAAACTTAAGTTAATAAACCAATTCTTTTGGCGACTATCAAAAAAGTGGTATAGGCAGCGAGTAGCTCAGATGAAGTGACAACGTTATGTGGGGGTAACTTAACCTCGGATATCGTTGTCATTTTATCTAGGCTACACAAAAACACGAATGACCGCTCTTGGCCGGGAGCGGACAAAACAGTACCAAAAATAAGATTGGAATCCAGGCCGGTGTGACAGGGGATTACAGTGACTTATTGATTACCCCGGCAGGCCAAGAGATCGCAGCTCCAATACATCCGTAATCTTCTGGCCATCCCAGCAATAGGCGAGATGAACGGTCTGATGAACCACACCAAGTGCGGGGGGGCGCAACACGACCACGCATTGCCCGTCAGGATCGCGCACACTGTCATAGAGCACTCCCCAGCAGCCCTCTTCACGCAATTGAGCCCCTAATCTTTGGGCAGGGCCATAGCGCTTAGGATTAGGATCGAAAAGGTCAGGGAAGGTAGAGGCCTTGCCTCTTAAATCGTGATATGGCTTCTTGTTCAGTCGTCCAACATAAACCCTCATCACAAACGAAGTGGTCGGGTCTGAAGACTCCTGTGCCAGTTGCTCGACGTGAAAGACCGTTTCAGCAATCGCGGTTTGCTGGGTGCTGGCTGCGTAATAGACACCATACTCCCCGTTTGTGAATCGACTGCCAGAGGGGTTCAGGTGAGTGAAGGCCGCCATGATGGGGGTCGTGCCTGGCCCGGCTATCCGGTCTTCGGGTCGGACAAGGTGGATCTGCCCGATCTCGTCTCGAATGCGGGGATTGGTGAGTGATTCTGCATAGAAAACTGCTTCCAGGTCGGCGGGGTTGGCAACGCCATCGAACACGCCTACTGGAGGAAAACGGCTACTGACGATCCGGTAGGCTTTGCGCCAGGATTCCTCCGTAATCGGGATATTCAAATAACGCCCCTGCGGGCATCGAGATGCTGACGGGTCAGGAACAGGTCAGCGACATGACCACCCAGCAGGCGCTCAAGCGGTGGGCGTCCGCTAAACAGCGGGTTTGTGTTGGGGCGTCTCAACCAGCTATCGGCGACGGATTCGTCGCTGTAGATCAGGTGCAAGGCTTTATAGATGCCCAGAATGTAGGAGATGCGCTCCAGCTTGTCGGCATCGACATGGGCCTCGTTGGGCTGCTTCTTCCACCGGAAGTAAGTGCTCCCAGGGGTGCTCAATAGGGTTTGGCCCTCTTGTGGGCCGAGCTGCCAGCGTTCCATGATGTTGAAGAAGGTTCGCAGGGCTGCCGGTCCCACATTGGCCGGGATGGGTTGTGGTTGATGCTGCATAGTTCATCCTCCTTTTTACTCTCGCATGGTAATTATCGTCCCATTTGGGAGTTTTTTCAAGGCGGTCGCCCGTCACAAGGCTTGAGGTGAGATTTTAGTGGGTACGAGTGTGGTCGCGGCCAGGTCATCAGCGCGGTGCGCCTGGATTCCAATGACTCCGCGCCATGTCTGGGCTCTGCTTGCCTCTCCCTCTGTCATCCTACAAGATTGGAATTTGGCACCTTCTGAGCATTCAAAGTGGCAAAACGATAACAGACCGCAGAGAGGAGGGGAGATCGGGGGACTGCTACACCACGTACCGACACGTCATCAGCAGGTTATAGGGAGCAGCGTCATCGCCCCTCAACCCTTGAACTTTTCGGAAGAGTAACCATCTACCAAGTAAGCGCACCCCTTGCGCCCACCTGCTCTCCTCCCTGAGCGGGGATCCCTCTAGCCTGGCCTCCCCAAGCCAGGAAAGAAACTTCAACCCCGGCCTCCCTCCAAAGCAAAGCCGGGGATTTTTTCAAAATCATGTAGCGATAAGAAAATAATCCTACGACATAATCGCCGTAGGATCTGTTGAAAAAAAGCCTTACGCCACCAACTGCTTGGCGAGGGCAACCTCGATGCTATCTCCATCCTGATTCAGGATTTCAAGGCCCGTGTCAGGCATATCACCGGACGTGGACTGGCTTACCGCAATCTTCTTGGCCATTAATGAGAGGCACATTGTCTGCGCCGACTCTTCATAACCCAAAAAGAACACGTCAACATCGACCTTCTGACCGATACGCCAGGAACGACGTGCCGCCTGTTGAAGCGTATAGACGTTATAGCCCGACTGCATGAAGACAATGGTTGGAAAATCCAACAGATCCAACCCGGTCTTTACCAGCTCTGGATTACAGATCAGGACATCAATTCCGCGATCCACCTGGTCGATAATCCAATCCTCACGCTTAACGGTATCCACCGATGAGCGCAGTACGGCCGGTTTTAACCCCTGAGATTGCAATAGGGATTTCAGCCGGGTAGCCGTATCACGCTTGCCTGTATAAACGGTATAGACCAGCACCCGCTTACCTTGGCTCTTTGCCTCCTGACAAATGCGAATCAACTCCTCCTCCTTGGGCATAATCTCGTCTTCACAAAAGATAGATCCTGTGTAGTAAAGCAAGTCTCGCGTTCTTGGATGCACCACCGCTTCATCCCTAAAACAGGTATCAGGCCACGCCAGTAG
>JAYWDX010000218.1:0-13632 GCA_043779675.1 Tenderia sp. (SeqCode) | reverse complement strand
TCTCCGTCACTCGCTAGCGCTCCTAACTACGAAAGGGCAGACGGCGTAGCCTATCCGGGACTAGCGGCCCTCGCTTCGCTATCCATGGCCGCCAGCGTTTGAATAAATTAAATAACAAATAAAAACAATTGCTTACAACATAAAACCCAAGCTTGCAGCAGATCCCATAAGGAAAAATCATGGAATGCCTTACCTACCTTGACATCCAAAATGCAGCACACGCACTTGATCGCAGTCTCTATATTTTTTTCATCGCGGGAATTTTCTTAGGTGTCGTATCAACCTTCTTCTTTTCGTCGCTGATCGTCCAGCGCACTGATCGTGAAGCATCACATGACCATTAACATCAGCCATCATCCCGGCGCCCTCGCCCGGGATGATGCTCAACCGATGGGGTGGGAACGAAGAGCAGCGCAGTGGTCCCCATGCAGACCGACTCGGCTGTTGATAGGAGCTACGGTGTTATGCCGCTGCTCTACTGTATCGACAGAGCTACTCTCCCACCCTGCCGAACCGCTTTTTGTTAAACGAAGTTACGGTACATAAATGAAACTCCTGACCCTCGACGAAGCCGCTGAATACCTCTATCTCAACCCCGAGACCCTCCGCCGAATGGTTAAATCCGGTAAAGCGCCAGGGCGCAAAATCGGCAGGCGCTGGGTTTTCCGGCTGCCAGACCTCTATGAATTTGCAGGACAACAAGAAGAACGAAAGGAAGAACAATGTCAATCTACAAGCGCGGCAAAACATGGTGGATACGGTTCACCACGCCAAGTGGTGAACTCATACGCGAAAGCACTGGGACTGCCGACCGAGTAGCCGCCCAAGAGTACCACGACCAGCGCAAGGCTGATGCCTGGCGCGTCTCAAAGCTCCAGGAGCGCCCCAAATACATCTGGGAAGAGGCGGGAAGAGCGCGGCCACAAAAAGAGCATCGCGGACGACAAGCACCACCTTAAACGCCTCCATCGTCATTTGGCCGGAAAACAGCTCCACACCATCAACCGCGCCCTGATTGACGCCATAACTCGATCACGTCAGGCCGATGGCGTCACCAACGCCACCATTAACCGCACCCTTGAGGTGCTTAGAGCCATTTTGAGAGTCGCAGAACATGAATGGGATTGGATCGACCGTGCACCCCACGTTCGCTTGCTTAGCGAGCCCAAGAGGCGTGTGCGTTGGCTTACCTACAAGGAAGCGGACCGTCTCCTAGCTGAGCTTCCACCTCACTTGGCCGACATGGCTTCCTTCAGCCTTCAGACAGGACTCCGTGAAGCGAATGTCTGCGGCCTCACCTGGTCGCAGGTTGACCTTGATCGCGCCCACGCCTGGAAGCACCCCGATGAAACCAAGACCGGCGCAGCCATCCCGATTCCATTGAGCCAAACCGCACTGGAGATCCTCAAACGCTGCCATGGCGACCACCCGACCTTCGTCTTCGGCTATAAGGGGAAGCCTGTTAGCCGCGCCAATAACCACGCCTGGCGGAAAGCTCTTCAGCGCGCAGGTATCGAAAATTTCCGTTGGCATGATCTCCGCCACACCTGGGCCTCCTGGCACCGCATCAACGGCACACCGCTTCACGTACTCCAGGAACTAGGCGCGTGGGAATCCGAAGAGATGGTGCGCCGCTATGCCCATTTTTCTGCTGAACATCTCGCTCCGTATGCTGATAACGTTTCAAGGAAAGAAGGGGTACAGCTGGACGCCTTTGCAGGCACAAAAAAAGCACAACCAAGGAGAAAGACAAAATGAGAGTCAATAAAAAAGGGACACCCGTTAACGGTATGTCCCTGATTTATACGGAGAAAGTCTCCGCTTATATGGTGCGCCCGGCACGATTCGAACGTGCGACCGCCTGGTTCGTAGCCAGGTACTCTATCCAGCTGAGCTACGGGCGCTGATTTGAGGTCGGGGATTATCCCGATTCAGACAGTGAGTGTCAAGTCTGAATATATGGCGGAGAGAGAGGGAGTCGAACCCTCGATACGCCTTTTAAGCATATACTCCCTTAGCAGGGGAGCGCCTTCGGCCACTCGGCCATCTCTCCGTAAGTCGCGCATTATAGCCTATTCCTTCACACAATCTGCATTAAGATTTAGAGAAAGAGCAAGTAAATACTCGCTTTGTTTTGCGAGGGCAAGAATACCTATACTTGATTGATTGGTAAAGCACTTTTTGAGAAAAGGGCAAAGCATTAGCCCTCTGACACTTGGAGGCTACTATCATCAGGGGGGATTCCATCAGCTTCTTTCTCCTGTTGAATACGCAGGTAGATCTCTTCGCGATGAACAGAGACATCTTTTGGTGCATTTACACCCAGTCGAACCTGATTACCCTTAACACCTAACACTGTCACCGAAACATTGTCGCCAATTATCAGTGTTTCACCCACACGACGGGTCAATATCAACATAGCGATCTCCTTGTTCTCGCAAACATACAGGCACTAAAGGCCAAGCGTTATGCTTGGCTGGCTGTTCCCTACCTGTCTTGCTTACCTTATCGACAAGAAAAAGAAGAACTAAAGAAAAAGCTAGATTTTCAATAGTCTGCATAGGACTAAGCAAAAACGGGCACCGTAGCGCCCGCTTCAAACCCACAACATAGTGATTCTACGGCCTTTCCTGGTCCAACCCAAAAGCGCTATGCAGTGCTCTCACACCCAGTTCCAGATATTTTTCATCAACGACGACGGAGATTTTAATCTCTGAGGTTGAAATCATACGAATATTGATTCCCTCCTTCGCCAACGTGCCAAACATCGTGCTGGCAATACCGGCATGGGAGCGCATTCCGACCCCCACCAGTGAGATCTTGACGATCTTGTTGTCGCCAGAAACCTCACGCGCGCCTAGTTCAGCGGCCGTCTGTTGCAGAATGGCAAGCGCCTTTTTATAGTCATTACGATGTATGGTGAAAGTGAAGTCAGTTGTGCCATCGGCACCGACGTTCTGGATAATCATATCGACTTCAACGTTAGCATCACTAATGGGACCAAGAATCTTGTAAGCCACCCCTGGCTGATCGGGCACACCAACCACGGTCAGCTTGGCCTCGTCGCGATTAAAGGCGATTCCGGAAATCAACGCGTCTTCCATTCCCTCTTCCTCATAGGTAATCAGGGTGCCTTCACCCTCTTCAAAACTGGAGAGCACCCGCAAGGGTACATTATATTTACCGGCAAATTCGACCGAGCGAATCTGCAACACCTTGGAGCCAAGGCTGGCCATCTCCAGCATCTCTTCAAAGGTGATGCGATCGAGACGCCGTGCTTCGGGCACTACCCGCGGATCGGTGGTGTAAACACCATCCACGTCGGTATAGATCTGACACTCATCCGCCTTCAACGCCGCGGCCAGAGCAACCGCTGTGGTATCAGAGCCACCACGCCCCAGTGTGGTGATGTTGCCCGCTTCATCAATCCCCTGAAAACCGGCTACGACTACCACCCGGCCTGCGGCCAGGTCAGCATGGATGCGCTGATTGTCAATATCGAGGATACGCGCCTTGTTGAAGGCGCTGTCGGTACGAATGTGAACCTGGGAACCGGTGTAGGAACGGGCTGGACAACCACGCTCCTCCAGCGCCATAGCCAACAAGGCAATCGTCACCTGCTCACCGGTTGATAACAGCACATCCAGCTCGCGCGGGGACGGCGTCTCCTGAATCGCTTTTGCCAGATCTACCAAACGGTTGGTCTCGCCGCTCATGGCGGAGACAACCACGATCACATCGTGGCCCCGCTCACGCCAGCCCTTTACTTTGGTGGCAACATTGCCGATTCGCTCAACGTTACCAATCGAAGTGCCACCATATTTTTGTACGATTAACGCCATATGCCCTGCTTCCGCGCAAATAGCGCGAATATTACTTTAACAAATCCAGAAAATCACCTGGGACAAGAAGGCACGAGAAAAATCAGGCGATTTTTCCACGCATCCACGTCTCGACTGAGGCCAACGCCCCTGCCAAAGCAGCCGGGTTGGTACCACCGGCCTGTGCCATATCGGGACGACCACCACCCTTGCCACCAACCTGTAACGCAACATGGTTCACCAACTCACCCGCCTTAAAGCGCGCGGTCTGATCCTGGGTCACCCCGGCGGCCAACATAACCTTGTCGTCCGCTACGCTGGCCAGAATCACCACTGCTGAGCCAAGCTTGTTTTTGAGCTGATCAACAGTCTCACGCAACGCCTTGGCATCAGCCCCCTCCAACTTAGCCGCCAACAGTTTGATGCCATTGATCTCGATTGCCTGACTCACCAGGTCGGAACCCTGACTGCTGGCCAGCTTGGCCTTGAGTTGGTCGAGCTCTTTCTCAAGCTTACGATTCTGCTCCAGCAACTGGCCAACCTTGGTGCTGGCATCGTCGCGTGTGCCGCGCAACAGGCTGGCAATCTGGCCCAGATTCTTTTCAGTCTCGCCGATATAGTTGAGCGCACCCTCGCCGGTCACTGCCTCGATACGACGTACACCTGCGGCAGTACCAGCCTCCATCACAATCTTAAAGAGACCGATGTCACCGGCGCGCTGGGCGTGGGTACCGCCACACAGCTCGGTTGAAAAATCGCCGATGCTCAGCACCCGTACCTCGTCACCATATTTCTCACCGAAGAGCGCCATCGCGCCAGCCTCAACCGCCTGGTCGTAATTCATCAAGCGGGTAACAATTTCATTGTTGGCGCGGATCTGCTGATTCACCAGCTGCTCAACCTGATACAGCTCGTCCGCTGTCAGCGCTTCAAAATGAGAGAAATCAAAACGCAGGCTATCCGACTTTACCAACGAGCCCTTCTGCGCCACATGATCACCCAGGACCTGGCGCAGTGCCGCGTGCAACAAATGGGTGGCAGAGTGATTGATCACAATCGCCTGACGCCGCGCCACATCGACCTCAGCACACAGCTTGTCGCCCACATTGATGGCACCGCTGCTCAGCTTGCCGATATGGGCATTCAGACCACGCCCCTGTTTCTGAGCGTCGACCACATCAAATATCACGCCGTTGGCAACCAATCTACCCTGGTCACTCACTTGCCCGCCCGACTCAGCGTAGAAAGGGGTCTGCGCCAAAATAACCATCCCCTCCTGACCGGCTGTGAGACTATCAACCGCCTTGCCGCCTACAAACAGCGCTACCACCTCGGCCTCATCGGCGAGCTGGTTGTAACCGGTAAACTCAGACTCAGCATCAATCTCGATCTTGGCGGCATAGCCAACACCAAAGTTGCTAGCGGCACGGGCGCGCTGGCGCTGTGCCTGCATCTCTTTGTCAAAGCCAGCTTCATCGACGGTCAGTCCACGCTCGCGAGCGATGTCGGCGGTCAGGTCAGCGGGAAAGCCATAGGTATCGTAGAGCTTAAAGAGTGTGGCACCTGGAATCTCTTTGCCCTTCCCACTTTTTATAAGCGCAGCGATATCCTCTTCGAGGATCTTCATGCCTTGATCCAGCGTTTCAGCAAAACGCTCCTCTTCGAGGCGCAGCACCTTCTCCACCTGCGCCTGCACCTTGACCAGCTCGGGGTAGGCAGCGCCCATCTCTTGCGCCAGTGTTGCCACCAACGTGTGGAAGAAGGGCTGATCCATACCAAGTTTGTAGCCGTGACGGATGGCGCGTCGGATGATGCGACGCAGTACATAACCACGCCCCTCATTTGAAGGCAATACACCATCCACAATCAGGAACGAGCAGGAGCGGATATGGTCGGCAATTACCTTGAGTGAGTTGTTGTGCAGGTCACTGCTGTGGGTCGCGTTAGCGGCAGCCTTGATCAGCGCCTGGAACAGATCAATCTCATAGTTGCTGTGCACACCCTGCAACACTGCGGCGAGACGTTCCATACCCATGCCGGTATCGACCGAAGGCTTGGGCAGCGACGTCATGACGCCATCGGCGGTGCGGTTGTACTGCATAAAGACCAAGTTCCAGATCTCGATGTAACGATCACCATCCTCTTCGGGTGTGCCGGGTGGGCCACCTGCCACATCAGGGCCATGGTCGTAGAAAATTTCAGTGCAGGGGCCACAGGGACCGGCATCACCCATGGACCAGAAATTGTCGCTGTCGTAACGCTTACCACTCGGTTTGTCGCCAATACGACTGAGACGACTGGCATCAACACCAATCTCGTTCAACCAGATGTCAGCAGCTTCGGTATCTTCAGCGTAAACAGTGATCCAGAGTTTTTCAGCCGGCAGCTTCAACTCTTTAGTAAGAAACTCCCAGGCAAACTGGATCGCTTCGCGCTTGAAGTAGTCACCGAAGCTGAAATTGCCGAGCATCTCAAAGAAAGTGTGGTGACGAGCGGTGTAACCAACGTTCTCCAAATCATTGTGTTTACCACCGGCGCGCACACAACGCTGGGAGCTGGTGGCGCGATTGCAGGAACGTGGCTCCAGACCGAGGAAGGTCTCTTTAAACTGCACCATACCCGCATTGGTAAAGAGCAAAGTCGGGTCATTGCCCGGCACCAGCGAGCTGCTGGCGACAATCTCATGACCACGTGTATGAAAAAATTCCAGAAAGGTCTGGCGAATCGCTGCACTCTTCATTTTGATCTTTAATCCCAATCGTCCTGTTGTTTCATCGCGCTGCTGATCTGTTCCGCATTAAAGCCGCGATACTGCAGAAAACGCATCTGTTTGGCACGCTCTTCATATTTGTCCGGCAGTGCGTCACCAAAACGTTTCTGCCGCACCTCTACCGCCAACTGCCGCCATGACTGCCCCTGCAGCGATGCATCAATTACATCACTGGCAATGCTGTGATCACGCAACGCCTGGCGCAATCGTAGCGGCCCGAGGCCACGATTAATCTTGAAACGCACAAAACTCTCAACGAAGCGTTCGTCAGAGAGCAACCGTTCCACGATCAGTGCCGCCAACGTAACATCGACCACCGCAGCTTCATAATCACGGGAGAATAATTTTTGGCGCAGCTCGTGACTGGAGTGCTCGCGCCGGGCCAACAGGTTCATTGCTGTTGCCCGACATTGTTTTGGCCCACGCTCACCCATTCAGGTAGATCAGGCCTCTTCAGCCTCAACCTCATCCGCAACCAGGGCACCCGAAGCAACAACAACGGCCAGCACCTTAGCGCGGATTTTGGCTTCTATCTCTTTGGCCATCGCTGGGTTTTCCTTAAGATAGATACGGACATTATCCTTGCCTTGACCAATCCGGGTACCGCTGTAGCTATACCAGGCGCCGGACTTGTCGACGATTCCCTCCTTCACACCCAGATCAATGATCTCACCTTCACGCGAGACACCTTCACCATAGAGGATGTCGAACTCGGCCTGTTTGAAAGGGGGAGCAACCTTGTTCTTGACTACCTTGACACGAGTCTCGCTACCCACCACCTCTTCGCCCTTCTTGATAGCGCCGATGCGGCGGATATCAAGACGAACAGATGAGTAGAACTTGAGGGCATTACCGCCGGTGGTGGTCTCGGGACTACCAAACATCACACCAATCTTCATGCGGATCTGGTTGATAAAGATCACCAAGGTATTGGAACGTTTGATGTTGGCGGTGAGTTTACGCAACGCCTGTGACATCAGACGCGCCTGCAGCCCCATGTGGGAATCGCCCATGTCACCTTCGATTTCAGCCTTGGGCGTGAGGGCGGCAACCGAGTCAATCACTATCACGTCAACAGCACCCGAGCGCACCAGCATGTCGGTGATCTCCAGCGCCTGTTCACCGGTATCGGGCTGCGAGACCAGCAGGTCATCAATGTTGATACCCAGCTTGGCGGCGTAGGTGGGGTCCAGCGCATGTTCGGCATCCACAAACGCGGCAGTACCGCCGAGCTTTTGGGCCTCGGCAATCACTTGCAAGGTCAGCGTGGTTTTACCAGACGACTCAGGACCATAAATTTCAACAATACGGCCACGTGGCAGGCCACCGATACCAAGCGCAATATCGAGCCCCAGGGAGCCAGTGGAGATCACGTCGATATCACGGATCGCGCCCTCGTCGCCCATGCGCATGATCGAGCCTTTACCAAACTGGCGCTCGATCTGGGTCAGCGCTGCACTCAACGCCTTACGCTTGTTGTCGTCCATTGGAATTCCCCTGTTAACTGGCTTGAAACATCCGATCCAGCCACAGGCTGAATCAACTGGCGGGCATTATCACATAGATGATTGTAGCTGGCCTAGCCCTTAACCCAGCCGTTAATCAGGAGTGGCCACAGACCGGCTCACACCTGCTGCAACAGCTCCAGCACCCCGTTCAGCGCCAAAACCACCGCCGCTTGCCGCACCGCCTGGCGCTCACCCGGTCGCTGCACACGCCGCGTGACAATAGCCTGCTCCTTCAGGCCCCAAGCCAGACAGAGCGTGCCGACAGGTTTTTCCGCCGACCCGCCATCAGGGCCGGCTATACCACTGATGGCCAACGCCACCTGGGCGTGGCTATGGCGTAACGCCCCCGCCACCATCTGCTCCACCACCGCCTCGCTGACCGCACCATATTGCGCCAGGGTTGCGGCACCGACCCCCAACATCTCGCGCTTGGCATCATTGCTGTAGGTGACAAAACCGCGCTCAAACCACTGCGAACTGCCGGGCACCGCTGTCATCACCTGCGCCACCCAGCCGCCGGTACAAGACTCCGCTGTTGTCAACATCAGACCCCGCTGTTGCAGGGCAATACCGACCGATTGCGCCAGGGTTATCAACTCCATCACCGCCCTCCTCGAATCTTCATTATGGATTCACCTTGGATTTACGGTAGCATACGCCAGCCCAACAGCGAGCCATCTAGAGAACCTATGTCTTTGTCACTGCGCGACCGTATTCAAGCCCTGATTCAATATCCATTGCCACATCACCTGCTCTCACGTCTGATGTATCACATCATGCGCATTAAGTGGCGCCCCTTCAAAAATGCCATGATCCGGCTAATCAGCAAACGTTTCGATATCGACATCAGCCTGGCACAAGAGCAGAACCTCGATGCCTACCCGCACTTCAACAGTTTTTTTACCCGGACACTGCGTCAAGAAGTACGGCCCATTGTCAGTGGCGCCGATAACATCGCCTCCCCCGTAGATGGCACTGTCAGTCAGATAGGCCCGATCCAGAACGGACGCATCTTCCAGGCCAAGGGCCATGACTACAGCCTGCTAACACTGCTGGGCGGACAGCAACAGCTACACGACCTGTTTGTCGACGGCCAGTTCACCACCATCTATCTCTCACCGCGCGACTACCATCGCATTCACATGCCACTCACGGGCAAGCTCAAGGAGATGCTCTACATCCCCGGCCGACTATTTAGTGTCAGTCCCGCCACCACCCGCGCCATCCCCGGACTATTCGCCCGCAACGAACGGTTGGTCACAGTGTTTGAGACGGAGTTCGGCCCGATGGCCGTGATCCTGGTGGGCGCCATTTTTGTCGCTGGAATTGAGACGGTCTGGACAGAAAATTTTGGCCAGCAGACGTTCCGTCACTTCCAACATTGGGACTACGCCAATGACAGCAGCCTGCCCGTCGTTAGACTGGAAAAAGGGGCCGAGATGGGGCGTTTTAATATGGGTTCAACGGTGATTTTGCTATTTGCTAACCAGCAGATGGTATGGGACAAAGAGCTGCGCAGTGAGCAGGCCGTGCAGATGGGACAACTGATTGGACAACGCTTAGGCGTTTAGGCCTCGAGTCCTACATCCTTATGTTTAAGGACTTCACGCAAGGCGCGGAACGAAGAGGCATCGATATCCCTAAACATAACCCCAACCCCGGCACCATCGGCCCGGACAATCTTGGCTGGCACGCGGTATTTGGTGTAGTCACCCGCCGCGCCAAACTTGAACACCAGCTCAACGGGCATGTCCAGACCAGGCTGTAACTCCGCCAGCTCCACATATACCCCGCTCAAGCTTATGTCTCGTGTACGGCAATTCACAACCTCGAGATCTTTGTAATGCAGATCTACGTTCAGTCGAGCCGACGTCCGAATTGTCCACCTTTTTTCCATCGTAACTTCTCTAAGCTGTTATGTGATTATTAGCGCAACCAAGTTGATGACATTACACTCACGCCAACAACCTGTCTATTATCCTCAGCAGCAACTATGCACTAACCAGCTCTCCCTAACAAACCAGACAGAACGTGTGTTAATTCATTATGTTAAAAAAATAGCTTAGACTGAAACGCAAATACAAAACATACCCTCTGGTTAACCATGTCAATTTCCTCAACATGCGCTTCGCTTCATGCGATACGCGTCAGCAGTGTATTAAACCAAAAAGTGAGGCTTTCGCCTCCCCCTTCATCACTAAACCATGTTGTGCCTAATTATTTTTTGCTCCTTGATCAATCCATGTTCTGATGACACGCAGCTCATCATCAGACAAAGGCGCTGCACCGTATGGCATCCGCAGGTAATCTTTGCGAGTGATCATCACCATGAAGGTGCTGCTGGTGGAATGTCCGGGTTCAATCAGCGCGCCCCCCTGTTTTGTCCCCGCCATCAAACCTTCATAGCTGGTGAGATTCAGGCCACTCTTGGCCGTCTCCCTCCGGAGTATGGCAGGAGATGCAGCGCCAAGCGATGATGGGGTGAATATCACGTGCAAAACTGGCCTCACCCTTGGCTGACTTTTTCAAAGAGGCGAAATAGGCGCTCAGATCCGTCAGGTCGCCCTCGCTGAACTTGGCGACAACGGAACCCATCAATGAACCTTTCTGCTGTTGGTACCTCTTCACCATGGCACTCAACTCGGCAACACTTTTACCGGCTAGCTCAGGCGCCGATGGCCCCCCCATGCCGTTATAACCGTGACAGCCGGTGCAGAAAAACGCCTTGGCGGCACCGCGATCCACCGAACCGGCATCACTCGTCGCCTGAGCGACGCCAACGCCCCATAAAACAAGGGGAGCCGACCTGTGCGCCGCTTCAATTCCGGCACACTTTGTACGTCTATTCTAGCTCCATTCCATCTCACAAGAACAGCACCATCAGTACCAATAGCGTTTTTACAGGTGTAGAACAATTACGAGGCTGCAGCTATGCTTGGCGCTAACTTTTCATCCCAAGGAACGGTCACATGAGAGTTGCAACCTTTAATATTGAAAACCTGGACGAGACCAACAACCCATCGCTGGAGGATCGAATCGAGGTTTTGAGACCACAACTATTACGGCTCAACGCCGACATCCTCTGCCTGCAGGAGGTCAATAGCCAGGAGCGGACCGGCCAGAAACGGCAGCTGCTGGCACTAAAGGCACTGATTGCCGACACGCCATACGCCAACTATTTTATGGCGGCCACCGAAACCAGCAACAATGAAGTCTACGACCTGCGTAACTTGGTAATCCTGTCGAAGTACCCGATTTTAACGTCGCGTCAGGTGAGAAACGAGTACGTAGGTGACCTCTTCTACCGCCGCATCACCGCCCTGCCTCGCGAGGCGGAGGCAAAGGAGCTGGGTTGGGAACGGCCCATCCTGCATGTCAGACTGGATCACCCCAATGGCCCCATCGACGTGATTAACATTCACCTAAAATCACGCATCCCCAGCACCATTCCGGGGCAACAAGAGGGCTTTGGTTTCAAAAGCGTGGCCGGATGGGCAGAAGGCTACTTCATCTCCTCCATGAAGCGTGTCGGCCAGGCACTCGAGGTGCGGTTGATGATCGACGAGATCCTGGACCAGACCCCACATGCCAAGATAATCGTCTGCGGCGACTTCAACTCCGAGCCGGGGGAGGTTCCGGTTGAGGCCATCGCGGGCCGCATTGAAAATACCGGCAATGCAGCGCTCAAATTCAGGCAGATGATCCCGTGCAGCAATTCGATTCCCAAGGAATCGCGTTACACCCTTTTCCATGAGGGACGTGGCAATCTGCTCGACCACATGCTGATGTCACGTTCATTGCTGGCCCACTACCGCTCGGCCGAGATTCACAACGAGATACTGCACGACGAGTCCATCGCCTTTGCCACGGACATAAAATACCCAGAGTCAGACCATGCACCGTTTGTGGTGAGCTTTGACCTTTAACCACTAGCCGCGCTGCCCCTGCCAATAGAGACAGGGGCGACACACACTAATATGGTCACTGGCTTTGCTGTTCCAACAGCTGGCGCTGCTGGTCGGCCGTGGTTTGAATTGTCGCCTCCACCCCTTTTGCCTTATCCAGTGCATCGACCTGCCCCTGCCAGACGCGGGGCTCTGGCGCGGCTTTCTGCCCATCAGATCCGTTACCACATGCTGCCAACAACAGACACAGTGGAATCACCACCATTAGACTGGCCAGTTTTTGCATGATATATCTCCTGAAATTATAGGTTCAGCACAGTATCGGCACTGCCCACTCGTCCAAAAGCCAGCCATTCTGGACGTTACAAAAAAGCCGCCTCCGGATAGAGACCGGGGCGGCTTTTTTATGGGTCCAACTTGACTAATAACGAGCTACTTCGGCAGCTCAATGCCCAGACGCCGCGCCACCTCTTCGTAGGCCTCGACCACGCCGCCCAGCCCCTGACGGAAACGATCCTTGTCGAGTTTTTCACGACTGTTCAGATCCCAGAGACGGCAACCGTCGGGACTGAACTCATCACCCAGAATCACCTCGCCATGGAAACGGCCAAACTCAAGTTTGTAATCAACCAGCAGCATGCCACCATCAAGAAAGAGCTGTTTCAGTACCGTGTTCACCTTAAAGGTCAGCGCCTTCATCGTGGCAACCTCGGCTGGCGTCGCCCAGCCAAAGGTTTCGATGTGAGATTCGTTGACCATTGGATCGTGCAGCGCATCGTTCTTGAGGAAGAACTCAAAAGTCGGCGGATTGAGATCCAGCCCCTCTTGAACGCCGAGACGGCGACAGAGGCTGCCGGCGGCAATGTTACGCACCACACACTCAACCGGGATCATATCCATCTTTTTGACCAGCACCTCGTTGTCGGAGATGAGTCGTTCGAAGTGGGTAGGGATGCCGGCCGCTTGCAACTTGGCCATGATAAAGGCGTTGAAGCGGTTATTGACCATGCCCTTGCGCGCCAGCTGTTCGATGCGCTGACCATCAAAGGCGGAGGTATCATCGCGAAAATGGAGGATCAATTTATCCGGATCATCAGTGGTGTAGACCGACTTTGCCTTGCCCGCATACAGCTCCGCTCTCTTTTCCATCATTACCATCCTCAAGCTAGATTTACGTTTCTAAAATTCGTTAACCCATAACAGGGCCGCTAAGCAATCTCGCGCCACATCAGCCCTTCGTCCTGATCGGCCACGCCGATCCAGTCGGGGCTGCAATTCATCACCTCGGCCAGCGCCTGCTGCGCCAAGGCGGGACGGTTATTCTCTGCACTCAAATGGGCTGCAACCAGATGCTGTAACTTGGACCGATCCAGAGTGCTCAGCAATTCGGCGGACTGAACATTACTCAGGTGACCGTGACGGCCGCCAACACGCTGTTTGAGCGAAGCCGGATATCCCCCTTGCAGCAACATGTCACTATCGTGATTACACTCCAGCAACAGGGCATCACAGCCACTAAGCTGACTCTCAATGTGCGGTGTCCAGCAGCCAACATCGGTCAGGATACCCAGCCGCCGGCAACCATCGCCAAAGACAAACTGGACCGGCTCCCGTGCATCATGCGGCAC
>JAYWDX010000217.1:0-17414 GCA_043779675.1 Tenderia sp. (SeqCode) | reverse complement strand
TAAACAACCGGCCAAGAAAATGTCTTGGATATAAAACACCCAATCAGGTATTTTTGGGAATCAACCCACCGGTTGCACTAGCGTGTTGAATCTGCGCATGATTGAAGAGGGGCAATTAGAAGAATATTACCGCCCTGAAAATAGCCATGAAGTTAAAATTAGAGCTCTTATTAGGTATCTATTAATTCAGGATGAATTAAGGGATATATTAGTTAATTTGGTTGGGAACAAACCTTTTACTTTTGATGAGGCTGTGGCGAACGGTCGTTTAGCAATGCTTTATTACGAAAAAGGCGATGAAGATATCTCTAAAAAATACTCGGTTAAAGCTATAGAGTTATTTCGTAGATTGGGTAAAAATTTTTCTGGTGTGAAAGGTTTATTTGAATACATTAAAACTGTTGACGACGCAGCAAGGTAGCCCGTATGAAGTGAAGCGTAATGCGGGGAGCCCTGTAGGGTGCGTTCTACACCACGTAGTGCTTTGGGCACCATTACTCCGGACGATAAATAAAACCTGCTTCGTGATGCGATAAGTGGCGGTGGAAACAGCATGGTGCGCTATATGTGCATGGAAACTGGTGATCCTGTGTGGTGGGCGATATTATGATGCATGGCACTACCGAAACATCAATGAGGACTGGCTATGCTGCTGGATGAACTGAGAGGAAAAAAAGCCGCTATCGAAGCGTTGGGGGAACAATACGGTGCTCAACATATTCGTGTATTTGGTTCCGTTGCCCGTCGCGAGGAACGGCCCGATAGCGATGTGGATTTTCTGGTGGAATTCCCTCGTGGTTATGATTTATTCACCCAGCGCCTGCCCCTGACCGAAAAGCTGGCGGAGTTACTCCATCGCAAGGTGGAACTGGTGCCGGAGCATGAACTTAATCCCTATATCCGTGAACATGTGATGATGGAGGCCGTGGAGTTATGAGCAAGCCCTGGCAGCCCTATGCACTTCATATCCTTGATGCCATCGCGAAGATTCGACGCATCCAGGCAAGCGGCGATCTCACCCACGATGAAGTCCTTTACGATGCCGCCTTGCGTAATTTGCAGACGCTCTCCGAAGCTACGCAACTGCTGCCTGAGGACCAACCATCAAAGGAAAAGAGAGAAGACCGAGATGAAGATTGCAGCGATTGGTATGGAATTGGCAACACGATCTAACGAATCAAAGAGAGGATCGCGCTCTATAACCATCAACACTGATGACAAAATATGAAGGGTGGATGAATATTGAAACACTATGGCCAATGGTTGCCATGATCGGTTATCGGGAATGATGGGTTACGTTGCGCTCCACCCATCCTACGGGCTTGCTACAAGCCGGTAAGGGAGGGGTGGAATCTACGGCTGAATTGGTTCCGGGGCTGGCTCTGGCTCTGGAGCTGCTTCTTGCACAGCTTCTGGGGCTGGCTCTGGGGCTGGTTCAGGCTCTGGTGCAGCTTCCGTCACCGGGGTCTGCTCTTTCACTGGTGCTGGCGCAGCCACTGCCCCCACCCGCAGATGCCGCCCGATCTTTTTAACCTTGTTCTTGAAGAACTTAGTCCGTGTAGCCGGGTTGTGCTTTTTGGGGCCGGGCAGGGTGGCGGCGAGTTCGATGGCTTGTTGGTTGCTGAGCTGGCTGGCGGCGATGCCCCAGTACTTGCGGCTGGCGGCTTCTACGCCGTAGATGCCGGGGCCAAATTCGGCGACGTTGAGATAGAGTTCGAGGATGCGGCGTTTGCTGAGTTGCTGTTCCATGATTGCTGTTAACCACACCTCGTGCCATTTGCGCAGTGGGTTGCGTGATGGGGTGAGAAAGAGGTTTTTGGCCAGTTGCTGCGACAGGGTGCTGCCGCCGATGGCGAATTTGTGGCGCTCGAGGTTGTACTCCCAGGCGTCTTGCAGCGCTGCAACGTCGAACCCTTCGTGTTCATAAAAGCGGCTATCTTCGGCCACAATCACGGCGCGGCGCATCGATTTGGCGATGTTGGAGAGTGGCACGGGTTGCCAACGCAACCTGGGTAGCGTGGCATCGTCGGCGCGTTGCGCTTCGTACTCCTTGATGAAGGCGGACTTTGGCGCTGGCCCTGGCCCTTTGGCTAGTTCATCCCAGTCGGGCATCAGCCACCAGAGGTAGGCGGCGTCGAGCAGCAGGATCAATAACAATAGCTGCACGCTGCGCTTTACGATGCGCCATAGGAGGCTGGTTTTTTGGGTTTTGGTGGGGGCGCGACGGCGACGGGACATCAGTTTCACACGTGAGTATTAGTGGGGACGGTAGTGGTGCGCATTCGATCACAGCGGCACGGCTTTGGCAACAGGCGGCAGCGTGGACTACAAATATCTAGTATGTGAGTGTGAGGTTTGGCGGCAGCATGACTTATCTCACCCCAGCCGGTATCATTGGCCGCAATTATTAACGAGCAGATGAGGGTAGCAGCATGGCCTTAACACAAGACGAGATGAAGCAGCAGGTGGCCGATGCGGCCCTGGAGTATGTTGAGTCCGGCATGATTGTCGGTATTGGTACTGGCTCTACCGCCAATTTTTTTATCGATGGTCTAGCGAAGATGAAGGGCAAGATCGACGGTACCGTCGCCAGCTCCGAGGCCAGCGCCAAGCGGCTGCGTGGCCATGGCATTCCGGTGATGGAGCTGAACGCGGTGGGCAACATCCCGCTCTATGTGGATGGCGCCGATGAGTCGAACAAGTTTCTGCACCTGATCAAGGGTGGTGGTGGCGCGTTGACGCGCGAGAAGATTGTGGCGGCGGCGGCCGAGAAGTTTGTCTGTATCGCCGATGAGTCAAAGCTGGTGGATGTGTTGGGCGCATTCCCGCTGCCGGTGGAGGTGATCCCGATGGCGCGCAGCTATGTGGCGCGTGAGCTGGTGAAGCTGGGTGGCGCCCCGGCTTACCGCGAAGGGTTTGTGACCGACAACGGCAACATCATCCTGGATGTGCATAACCTTTCGATCATGAATGCGGTGGAACTGGAGACCAAACTCAATAACATTGTTGGGGTTGTGACCAACGGTCTGTTTGCCATTCGTCCTGCCGATGTGCTGCTGCTGGGTACCCAGAACGGCGTGCGCAAGCTGGTCTGAGTCTGACGACTGGGTGACGGCGTACATGATACGCCTCACCTACCTTGCATCTACATGGCGGTTCTCTCCATGCAAAAAATCCTGATTATTCTTGGTGTTATCCTGCTGATTGTGGGGCTGCTCTGGCCCTTGATCCAAAGGCTCGGCTTCGGCCGTCTGCCCGGCGATATTGCTATCGAAAGGGAGGGTTTTTCGTTCTTCTTTCCCCTGACTACCTCCATCATCATCAGCCTTGTTTTGAGCCTGCTCTTCTGGCTCTTTATGCGTAAGTAGCGGGGGTCTGACAACCCCAGTCGAACAGTTATGGCTTGGGCGACTACTCCTGCTATAACTCCTCAGCGTGAGCTAGTGTAGTGTTGCATTCTGTTTGGAACTTAAGCGGCTATTGGCGCGAATGACCTTTTGCAAGATGTCGCGCGCACTGGCTGTCCAGATAAATGGCTTGGGTTTGACGTTGTGTTGTGCGACGTATTCATCAATGGCCGCAACCAGTTCTGGTACGCTGGTGAATACTCCACGACGAAGACGATTTTCCGAGATGTCGCCCAAGCGCGTAGGATGGGTGGAGCGTAGCGTAACCCATCAAATGATGCCAGATAAACACGTTGAAAAATTGTACCCCACAATGTTCCAATGACTGATTACCGGCGCAACTTCATCCCTGGCGGAAGCTATTCTTTCACCGTTGCCTTGGCGGAACGGTCGGGGTGTTTGTTGACGGACAACATTGACTGGTTGCGGCGTGTGGTATCGGACGTGAAACGTGAACACCCCTTCGCCTGGAGGCGCCTACTTTTGGTGAACTGGTCGCCATGGTGGTATTGCCAGAACATCTGCATTGTGTATGGGGCTTACCCCCGGGCGATGCAAACTACCCCGTGCGCTGGAAGAAAATCAAAGCGGCATTCTCCCGCGGCTTGCCGCTCGGCAAGCCGCGTTGCCAAAGGTGAACGTGGCATATGGCAACGGCGGTATTGGGAGCACACCTTACGCAACGATGATGATCTGCGTCGACACGTGGATTACATTCATTACAATCCGGTCAAACATGGCCATGTACGCTACGTGAAGGAATGGCCGCACTCGACCTTTCACCGGTATGTCCGGCACGGAGTGTATCCCAATGATTGGGCGGGAGACGGATTCGACATAGAACATGACTTCGGGGAGCGGGTTTCATGATGGGTTACGCTGCGCTCCACCCATCCTACGCGCTGAAGGATAATCACCCCTTTGACGATACCCTCCCCAACTTCGGGCATCGTCTTTTTTCTTGCCTCGACGCGAGCTGCCAAGTTAGGCACCATAGCAATAGCTTTACTTTTTTCAGCCCCGCTGCCGATAGCAGTCATAGAGTCAGCAACCGCGCCCTTTCATGCCAACGATCCCAACCAGCAGTACGATGTTCGACAACCCCGGCTTCACTCCGGATGCAGCGCAACAACAGGCGCTTGTCCGCCTTCAGCGGCTCTATCAGGCGCTCTGTGCCGAGCCGGCCAAACCGGGGCTGTTCGACAAGCTGCTTAAACGTAAGGCCGAGCCGATTCGTGGTCTCTATCTGTGGGGCGGCGTGGGGCGCGGCAAGACCTATCTGATGGATCTCTTCTTCAACGCGTTGCCGATTCAAAAGAAGCAGCGTATGCACTTTCACCGCTTTATGCAGCGCATCCATGCTGATCTGCAGGCGCTGCCAAAGAGTCCCGACCCGCTGCTGATCGTCGCCAAGGCACTGGCGCAGCAGATGCGCGTGCTCTGCCTGGATGAGCTGCATGTACACGACATTGGCGATGCCATGTTGCTGGGGCGACTGCTGGAGGGGCTGTTCGACAACGGCGTCACCCTCGTCACTACCTCCAACATCCCCGCTGATATGCTCTATAAAAACGGCCTGCAACGGGAACGTTTTCTGCCCGCCATTGCACAGCTCAAACACCATACCGAGTCGTTTCACCTCGACAACGGTACCGACTACCGTACCCTGCTGCTGGGGAAGGCGGGGCTCTGCCACCTGAGTGATGGCGATGGCAGCGATGTCGCGCTGCGGGACTATTTTATGGCGCTGGCACAGGGGGTTGATCCTAAGGATGGTGGTATTAACATCAACAATCGCATCATCGCCACCCGTGCCGAGGGTCAGGACGTGGTCTGGTTTTCGTTTAAAGAGCTATGCGAAACGGCACGCTCAGCCACCGATTATCTGGAGATCAGCCGCCTCTACCACACGGTGCTGATCAGTGACATTCCCGCCATGAGCGAGGCAGTTGACGATGCTGCGCAGCGCTTCATCCATCTCATCGACGCCCTTTACGACCACAACGTCAACCTCATCATCAGCGCCGCTGCGCCGCTCGGCCAGCTCTACCACGGTCGTCGTCACCAGTTTGCCTTTCAGCGCACCACCAGCCGCCTGCAAGAGATGGGCAGTAGCCGTTACCACAATCAGGCGCATCGCTCGTAATTGGCTAAAAATTATACCGAATGCCAGCGCTGATGCTGCTGGTGTAGCTCCCCCAGTGATGCGCTTTGCATGGCCAAGACAGGCGTAGTCGTTGCTTTGGAATTTGGTGTTCCGATGAATGTCAATGTGTAGCCATAACCGATGTCGCTGCCGTTTTTTTGTTTCATTGGCAGCATTGCCAAGCAAGCCGGGCAATGTTGTCATCCGTTACCGGCCGGAAAACGGCGCCAAGGGCTGAGACGTTGCGCCGTGGTCTCTGTTATCATCGCCGCGCTTTTTATGAATAATTAGGTGGATGGATATGGCAAAGCCGGGCAAGACAGGGATCTCCCGAATCATTGATGCCGCAGGTTATTCCTGGCTGGGCTTGCAGGCGGCATATCGGCATGAGTCGGCCTTTCGTCAGGAGCTGCTGCTGGTGGTGATCATGACGCCATTGGCGTTGTGGCTAGGTGACGGCGGCGTTGAGTATGCGTTGCTGATCGGTTCGCTGCTGCTGGTGTTGGTGGTGGAGCTGCTCAACTCGGCGGTGGAGGCGGTGGTGGATCGCATTAGCGATGAACATCACGAGCTGGCGGGACGGGCCAAGGATATCGGTTCGGCGGCGGTGTTTGTGGCGCTGACCAACGTGGCGCTGGTCTGGTTTTTTGTACTGGTGATGTGATCCCCTTTGCCTCTTCATGCCCGCTCTTTGGGTACCACCTGGGTGAGGGGAAAATAAAATCAATTCATTGGAGATAATATGTCGGCACTGATCTGTGGCTCTTACGCCTTTGACAACATCATGGTCTTTCCGGACCGCTTCAAAAACCACATCCTGCCGGACAAGGTGCACATGCTCAATGTCTCCTTTATGGTGCCTTCGATGCGCCGCGAATTGGGCGGCTGTGCCGGTAACATCGCCTATAATCTGAAGTTGCTCGGTGGTGAGCCGCTGCCGATGGCGACCGTGGGCAGCGACTTTGAGCCTTATGCCCAGTGGCTGGAGCAGTGTGGCATTTCGCAGACCCACATCAAGGTGATCGACAACAGCTATACCGGCCAGGCCTTCATTACCACCGACCTGGATGACAACCAGATCACCGCCTTCCATCCGGGGGCGATGAGTTTTTCCCACGAAAACAAAGTGGCCGATGCCACGGGCGTGAAGATCGGCATCGTCTCGCCCGACGGTCGTGATGGCATGATCCAGCACGCCAAGCAGTTTGCCGATTTGGACATCCCCTTTATCTTTGACCCAGGCCAGGGCATGCCGATGTTTGATGGCGCTGACTTGATGCGTTTTATTGAGCAGGCGAGCTGGGTGACGGTGAACGACTACGAGATGCAGCTGTTGCAGGATCGTACCGGCAAGTCGCCGCACGAGATTGCCGAACATGTTGAGGCGCTGATCGTGACCCTGGGCGGCGAAGGTTCACACATCTATAGCAAGGGCCACCGCATCGATATCCCTTGTGCCAAGGCGGCGCATCTGGCCGATCCAACCGGTTGCGGTGATGCCTACCGCGCTGGGCTGCTCTACGGTCTGATGCACGGTATGGAGTGGCGGACTACCGGTCGCATCGCCTCACTGCTCGGGACCATCAAGATGGAGAGTATTGGTCCGCAAAATCACAGCTTTGAGCGCCAGGCCTTTGATGATCGTTTTAATGCGGCGTTTGGTTACTACCTGTAGGACGGTTGGATGGGGAAGAAAAAAGGCGCTGAGGCGCCTTTTTTTATTGCGGCGGTGCAAGCAGGTCGATGATGGTCCGGAGCAGCCGTTCGGCATGGATAGGCTTGCTCAGCAAGGCACGGATGCCGGTGCTGTAGGCCGCCGCGCTGTAGTCGTGAGTCTCTTCGCTGGTATTGAGAATGATGGGCAGCTCCGGCCGTAACTGGAGTAGCGCCTGCGCCAACTCAATGCCGGTCATGCCGGGCATTACCTGGTCCACCAGCACCAGATTGAAGCGTTGCGGATTGATTTTAAAGGCCTCCAGGGCGAGCAGCGGATCGGAGAAGACCACGACGATAAAACCTTTGTTGCGCAGTAGCTCCCCCTGCAGGCGTGCGCAGGACTCTTCGTCATCAATGACCAAAATGGTGTTTTGACCGGCGCTGAACTGTGATGGCAGCGGGGCGGCATCGGGATTGGTGCGGGCAAAGGCGCGCATCTGTGCGATCAGATCACGTGCCTTTTCAGCAGAGTCAATTACCTCGCGCAGATAGCGGACCAGGTCCCTTTGCTCCCCCGACTCCACCCCATCCAGTGCCAGATCGGCGTAGCCGAGGATGCTGGCGAGCAGGTTGTTGAAGTCATGGGAGATACCGCTGGTGAGTTGCCCCAGGGCTTCCATCTTCTGGTTCTGTTGAGCCTGTTCATAGAGTCGGTGCCGCGCCTCTTCTTGGTCCAACTCGGCGGATGTGTCCAGGGCGATGAGGGTGAAGTGGTCCGTCTGTTTGGTGATTCGCGCCCTGAAGTGGCGCTGCTGGTCGGTGCCGTTGATGCTGTAACTTAGCAGCAGCGGTGGCTGGCCCTGTTCAAGGTGAGCAATGGCGTTGGCAATCTCCGTCGCAGCTGCCTTTGGCCAGATATCAAACAGTGTGCAGGGCAGTTGTGGCGGTTGCGGATGCGATTGAATGTAGGGTGATGCCCTGAAATCAGTGACCTGACCGCTGTTGTCGATATGAAACAGCAGTGCAGGCAGGGTATCAATGATCTCATCGGCCAGTATATTCATTGGTACGGGTAGCGCTCCATTGATGCTTGGTGAAGCGAGATACTGATCGATTTTTATGCTGTTATCCAGCCTTAATTTAGGTGCGGAGATTGGCTGCGGTGTTTATGCGTGGGTGAGCAGAAAGGGGTGGTTGCCCGCTGGTGTGCCATTAATCAGCAGTTCAAGTATGTGTTGGCCGGGATAATAACGGCGTGTGCTGATCGCCTTAAATGAACGTTTGTGGCTGAGGGTAACGGTCTCGCCGGGGGCTAAGGTGAGATTTTTGAGTTTGAATACTTTCGGTTTGGCCTGGCCATTGGCCTTGACGTAGTGGATGGCATAGTCGAGCACGATGCTCTGTGGGTGTGCGGCGCGGGAGTGAAGGGTGACGCTGAAATTGAGTGTCTCGCCAATTTTTAACTGTGTTGTCATCAGCCGTAACTGGGGTGGTGCCAGCTGCGGCGTTGCGGTGTGGCCCAGTAGTGAAAAACTGCCGGGATGCCCCTGCTTGATGAGGCTGCGGGTGGCGTGGCGGATGATCCAGAGCCGCTCCTGGCTGGCGTTTTGTTGCCAACGCTGGCAGGTCTGGATAACCAGATCAGGGTGGTTTTTGGCGATGTCATTGAGATTATTGGCAACCGAGCGGCGTACATAGTCGCTCGGGTCATCCTTCAATGTCTCCAGTAGCGCCAGTACCGGTGTGGGGTTGGCTATGAACCGGGGCAGCTGTTGCCCCCACGGTAGGCGTGGACGTGTCCCCTCTGAAACCAACCTTCTGACGTGGGCATCCTCATCGTCTAACCACTGTTGCAGCTGTTGATAGCTGATCTCAAAATGGTGGATCAGAAAGGGGCGCAGTGCAAATTCGGCGGAGAAGAGCGGGGTGAGATGTTTGAGCAGGGGCAATGCAATTTCGGGGTGATAAAGGCCATAGACGGCTACGTAGTCGATCACTGGCCAGGCGGCAAAACCCCGGAGTGAGTCGTTGCCATCACCGTAATCCCAATGTTCTTTGATAGCAAAAAGCAGCGCTGCGCTCTGCTCAAACTCTACGGGCAGCACGGTATGTAGTGCTGCAATGAGATGGTGCACTCGTGCCTTTAGTTCTAACGCTTCTAACCCCGAGTGGGCGAGCTGCCTGAACTTGGCGACCGGAAAACTGCTATCGCTACGCTTGAAGGCTGCCGCGATGCGATCGATGGCCGAGTGACCCAGGCCATCTTTCATGAGTGGTTGTGTGGCCATTAGCGGTCGGGATTGCGATGTAACTGACGGGCATCGATAAAAAGTGCGGAGCGGGCGCGGCTGGAGCGCTGCTCCAGCAGCTCGACATAGATACCGCCGTCATCGGTGGCCGTCAGCCGCAACCGTTGGCTGGCGGCGCTGGGTTGGTTGATGGCCCATTCGGGGCGAAACACTAGGCCGCAGCAGTTGCCCGCGAGGGCCGCGCCGCGCAGATCCTGCATGGCATGGTGGTCGGCATTGTTGACCCAGCTGAGCACGGCGGCGCAGGTGCCGGCACGCATGGCCCGTTCCACGGCCCAGAGTCCGTTGCTGGTGGCGTGGGGGTGGATAACCAGCACCTGGGAGATGTCGATCCCTTGGGATTGCAAGTGGCTGACTGTGGGGGCGTTGGGCGGTGCGATCATCGCCAGCCAGCGCTTGGCTTGGCTGAGGCGGGCCAGGGCAGGCAGTATCAATGGCAGGGCAAAGTGGCTCGGTTCGGCACAGAAGATCTCGGTGATGGCGCCTATGGACCAGCCGTTGTGTGGCAACATCACATCCAATGCGGCAAAGCCGCTGCTGAGTGCGGGCTGGTGGGGCTGGTTAAGGCTGCCGCTGGTGCTGAAGTTCAGGCTTAAATTTACTGCGGTCATGGCGTTGCTCCTAATCGATGCTGGGTCGAATGACACCTACGGCGATGCCCTCGATCGTTAGATCCTGATTGCGTAGATCTACCTTGATGGGTTCGAACTCGGGGTTTTCTGCCAGCAGCGTGACGATGTTGCCACGCTGACGAAAGCGTTTAACGGTGACGTCGTCGCCGATGCGCGCCACCACTATCTGGCCATTGTGGGCGATGGGGTTCTGGTGGACGGCGAGCAGGTCGCCGTCGATGATGCCGATGTCACGCATGCTCATGCCGTGGACCCGCAGTAGGTAGTCAGCCTGGGGGTGGAACAGCAGTGGGTCGATCTTGAGGTGCTCTTCAATGTGCTCCTGGGCCAGCAGTGGCTGACCGGCGGCGACGCGGCCAATCAGCGGTAGCCCTTCCGGTTCTAGTAGGCGGATGCCACGCGAGGAGCCGACCAGGAGTTCGATCACGCCCTTGCGGGCTAGCGCCTTGAGGTGGTCTTCGGCGGCGTTGGCGGAGCGAAAGCCAAAGGTCTCGGCGATCTCGGCGCGTGTTGGTGGCATGCCGGTTTCGCTGATGCGGTCGCGGATCAGTTGCAGGACTTGCTGCTGGCGGGCGGTGAGTGTGGTCATGGAGGCTCCTGTGTATGTATACAGTATGCTGTAAGTATACACAGTGTTTGGCTGGCTGCAAGCCTCGCGCTCGGCGCGCTGATAGAAGACCGTTTAGCCCATATCTGCCGGCCGTCAGCGTTCCCGTCTCAATCCCGTCTCAAATCTTAGTCACGTTGGGCGATCTGTGTAACGGCGCCGTCTAGCGGTGCGCCCAGCAATTCGATGAGCTGGTTCTCTGCGCTGTCACTCCAGGGGGTTGGCGTGGTGGTGATGATATTGGTTGTGGTTTGGGCAACGGTAATGAGTGCCGGAGCCAACTGTGTCAGGTTGGCGCGGGGCGTGCTATTGCCGGACAGATTTATTGCAAGGGCGGCGGCGATGGCAATGGCCGCCGCGGCTAGTGCAACGATGATGGCACCGCGTCCCCAATAACTGCTATGACGGCTCTCCCGGGCCTGCCCCATGATGAAATCGATATCAATGGCTGGCTGCGCCTGGTGTCTCTGTTCTGGCCGGGCTTGGTTGATCGGGATAAGGTGGGCTGTTGTGCTGAGCGGTTGGGTTTTGTTGATGTTTTCAATGCCGGGTGCATCATCAAAGGGCGGTTGTGTTGGTAGCTCTCTGATGTCGCCCCAGAGGTTGGTCTGTGTGCTGCGGTGTGTTGTTTCGGCCGGGGTTGCCTGCTCCGTTGTATAGGTTGACGATTCGGGCGAAGAGGTCAGGCCGCCGTCGAGAATAAAGGCGTCGAAGCCATGGCGATTGAGCAGGAAGGTGGCGACGGCGCTGCGGTTGCCATCATTGCAGCAGACAATATATTTACTGTTGTGGTTGAGCTGCTTGAGCTTGAGGCGCAGCAGCGCCAGCGGGATGTTGATGCTGCCGGGCAGATGTTGTTCTGCAAACTCCTCGGGTAGGCGGATATCCAGGAAGGTGGCGCCCAGTGCGATCAGGTTGTGGCTGTCACTCCAGCTGACGCTGTTGAGTAGCGGTTCGGCCAGCAGTTTTGAGAAGTCGGCCTTGGCGAGGCGCATCAGATCACCATCCTCCAGCATGGTGATATTGGCGCTGCGCGGGGAGTTGGCCAGTAGCGCCTCCTCGCCAAAGGCGTCACCCTGTCGCAACTCGGCCAGTTTGATCTCTTTGGCACCGGCCTGGGGTTGGCGGGTGACGCTGCAACGGCCGTTTTTGATGATGTAGTAGTAATCATCACGATCATCCTGGTGGATGATGACGTCACCGGCCTGGTGATGGACCTCACTCATGCGGTTGAGCAGGGTCTGGATGTGCTCCTCGGAGAAGCGCAGCAGGCCACGTGATTGCAACAGCCGTTCGAGCCATTCGCCGCTGTGGCTGGTCTGCATCTCGCTGACCTGGTAGGACTCGGGATTGGTCCAGCTCAAAAATAGCTCCAGTATGTCGGCATCAAGGCTGACCACTAGCGACTCCTGTTTGGTGGTGGCTGAGAGCTGGCCGGTAATGCCGCGCCCCAGTGGTCTTCTTGCCGCCAGGGTGCCGCCCTTGATCAGGCGGCGGCCCTTGTCGCGGGTCAGCAGCTCCACCTCGCCACTGATTAAATAAAAGATTTGTTTGGGCAGGTCGCTGCTGCGAAACAGGGCCGCTCCTGCCGCGAGCCGGACGGTGATGGCGGTGCGCAACAGCTCTTCGGTATCGTCCTGGGTCAGCTTTTGCAGCGGAAAGAGGTTGCGTGCCTGTTGGCTGCTGATCTTCTGGGCCGATTGCTGCATCTGCGTAAACTCCATAAAACATACTGAATCTGTTATGAGGGGTTCTCTCCCTGCGTACCCATGTTTACGGATCGAACCGCCATGAGGATGAGCGGCGAATGTGAACGCCGTCACACGGCTGTTGTGACGGCGGTGGAATAACCATAAAAAATAGTCGTGGAAGGTGGTGAAGCGGTGCTTCTGGCGCTTGGCCTTGTCATTAACTAAGCTAGATTCAGCAGGTGGTGGTTGCTGTTGCTGCTGGTGGTGGTTCGGATGGTTAACTCTTAGGGGATAGATGCTATGCAGGAGACTGAAGCTAAAATTGGAAATTGGTACCAGACACCGGATGGTCAGACCTTTGAGGTGGTGGCTATCGATGCGGATGGCAACATCGGCATCCAGCATATTGAGGGCGAGGTGGCAGAACTCGACCCGGAGGTCTGGGAGCAGATGTTGTTGGTGGAGATAGACGCCCCCAAGGATTGGGCGGGCGCTTACGACGATATGGACCGCGACGATCGCGGCTATAGCGACGAGGTGATACATCCCGAAAACTGGTCTGATCAGCTACTTAGCCTTGATGCAGAAGACTAACCTAGCGCTTGATCGGCAACGGCTGGTGGCGGATATCGAGGCTGAGGCCCGCGCCGCTACCTCTTGGACCGGCAAGGCCGACATCAGCGCCACAATACTGGGGGTGATGGCACAGATAGCGCGCCACGAGTTTGTCCCCACCGCTCGCAGCAGCAGCGCCTACGACAACGCAGCCCTCCCCATCGGCTACGGCCAGACCATCTCGCAGCCCTACATTGTCGCCCTGATGACTGACCTGTTGCAGCTTAAGCCCACGGATGTGGTGCTGGAGGTGGGAACCGGTTCCGGTTATCAAGCAGCGGTACTGGCTGGGTTGGTCAAACAGGTCTACACCATTGAAATTGTTGTCGCCCTGGCGCAGCAGGCGGCGCAGCGGCTGGCGCGACTCGGTTATAGCAATGTCGAGGTGGTGCGCGGTGATGGCCATGCTGGATTGCCACAACATGCCCCCTACGACGCCATTATCGTCACTGCCGCGCCGCAACAGATCCCCGAGCCATTGATCGCACAGCTTAAGCCAGGTGGCCGTCTGGTCATACCGGTGGGCAGTCGCTTAACTGGCCAGGATCTGCTGCTCATCGAAAAGGGGCTGGATGATAGTGTCAGCGCCAAAACCATGCTGCCCGTTGCCTTTGTGCCGCTGACGACGGCACCGGTAAAGAGTAAAGGAAACACGCTATCTTAACGATAGAGTAGACATGGCAAATACAGTTAAGGGTGGGAAGGCGGAGATGACAGCCAAAATGGGCTCTCTGTTTGATAGCATCGAACAGCTTGGCAGTGGCAGCGGTTACGTTGCTGATATTGCTGACATGCTCGAAAGTGCCGATATGTTTCGCGACCTGAAGCGCCATGATGTGGAGAGCTTTGCCAAATACTTTCAGGCCTATGCCGCCCCCAAAGGGGTGATGGTATTGGAGGAGGGGCGGCGCGAGAGCTACATGTTTGTCATCGCCACCGGCAAGCTCGACATCTTTAAAAACAGTGGTGGTCGTGATGAGAAGAAGATTGCCACCGTGCGGGCCGGCAAGACGATTGGCGAGATGTCGATCCTCGACGGCATGAACCACTCCGCCAGTGCCGTGGTGGTGGAACCCGCCACGCTGCTGCTGCTGACTAAAAACAAGTTTGAACAGTTCATGCAGGCGGAGCCAGAGGTGGCGCTCAAGGTGTTGCGTAAGATGGCGCAGCTAATGAGCCTGAGGTTGCGCCAGACCAGCGGCATATTGATCGACCACCTGCCAAAATAGCGGCCAGTGCAGGGTAATGTTGGCCGCACAGCAGCTTCGCCTGAGACTGAACATCCCCGCCGATGTCATTCACGCCTATTATGGTGGTGGCGTCCGTGAGATCGTTGCCAGCGCCATAGATGGTCGTGTGGTGCGCTTTCCTGTTAACATTTTACGACCCTTTGTCACCCACGATGGGGTGCATGGCGAATTTGCGCTTGAGTTTGATGCCAACCACAAATTTGTCGCCATCCATCGTTTGGCCTGAACAGGCTGCCAGCACAATCGGATTTGAATGATATGAGCGATATGAGTCGTTTACTGGAGATCATGGTGCGCCTGCGTGATCCGGAACAGGGTTGTCCGTGGGACAAGCAGCAGACCTTTGAAACCATCCTGCCCTTCACGTTGGAAGAGGTGTACGAGGTGGCCGACGCCATTGAGCGTGGCGACATGGCCGAACTCAAAGCTGAGTTGGGCGACCTGCTGTTTCAGATCGTCTTCTACGCCCAACTGGCGCGGGAACAGGGGTTGTTTGAGTTTAGCGATATCGTCGCCGGAATCGCTGACAAGCTGGAGCAGCGCCATCCCCATGTCTTCGGCAGTGATGAGATCAAAGATGCCGAGGCCCAGAGCCACGCCTGGGAAAAACATAAAGAGCAGGAGCGGGCGCACAAGGCGGCGAGTGAGGCGCGCCCTGCCAGCGTGCTCGACAACATCCCTGTGGCGTTGCCCGGTTTAATGCGCGCCGCCAAGTTGCAACGGCGCGTGGCGCGGGTCGGCTTTGAGTGGCCCGACATCATGCCGGTGCTCGATAAGATCGAAGAGGAGATCGGTGAGCTACGCGAGGCGCTGGCCAATGGCGGCAAACGTGACGAGATGGAGCACGAGATCGGCGACCTGATGTTTGCCTGTGTCAATCTGGCGCGTCATGCTGACATCGACCCCGAGGTGGCGCTGCGCAGCGTCAACCGCCGTTTTGAGACACGTTTTCGTCGTGTGGAAGCGTTGGCAGGCGAACGGGATAGACCCTTGCCGCAGATGACATTGGCAGAGATGAATGAGTTGTGGGAACAGGCGAAGGTCGAGGAGGTCCTACGCAAGCAGGCCAAATCAGAAGAGACCAAGGGAACATGATGTTAAATAAAATATTGATGACGCTGGTGCTGGTGATTGTCAGTACTGTCGGTTATGCCGGTGAGAAAAACCTCACGCTGGTCTACTCCGGCAATCTTGACGGTGAGCTGGAGCCGTGTGGTTGCAGCGCCGAGGGTGATCTCGGCGGGATTTTGCGTCACGCCACTGTTCTTAAACAGCTGCGTGAGACAACGCCTGATCTGATTGCTATCTCCAGCGGCGGCATGCTTACCAGCATGGCGGCGCAAGATCGGCTCACCGGCGAATATATCCTCAAGGGTTTTGCGCAGCTCAATTACGATGGCGTAGGGGTGCAGTGGAGTGATCTCGCCTACGGTGACGGTTTCATCCGTGACGCCAAACTCCCCTGGGTGGCGACCAATCTGCTAAGCCAGGGTTTTGCAGCAACAAAAAAGATCAAACGTAATGGTATGAAGATCGCCTTTTTCTCTTGGCTCGATCCCGCGCAAGATCCGCAAGCCGCCATGCACGGCAAACATCAAACCGTCGATCCCGATTTGAAAAAATTGCGTCAGGCGCTGCAACAGGCGCGTCAGCGTGGTGTGCTGACGTTGCTCTCCACGACCATGACACTTGATGAAGCCAAGGCAACATTGCCACTGAAGTTGATTGATGTACTCTTTATTCGTGCTGCCTATGAGCAGTTTGGCGAACCGCAAAAGCTGGGCGATACCTTGGTGCTACAACCCGGTTCACGTGGCATGCGCCTCGGTCGTATCGATGTAACTATCAACCGCAATGGCCGTATCGGCCAGTGGAAAAATCAGGTGATCAGCATGCCCTCCACCATCGCCGATGCCGAGTGGTTGCATGGTTGGTACAACGACTACAACGCCACGGTCAAGACCAGTTATCTGGCGCGTGTCGCTGAACGCAAGGCGCGTGAAACTGGTCAGAGTCCCTACGTTAGTGAAGCGGTCTGCAAGAGCTGTCATACCGCCGAACACGAGAAGTGGAGTACCACGCTGCACAGCGGTGCCTTTAGTAAACTGGAAAAAGTGGGTAAATCATTCGACCCCAGCTGCATTCAATGTCACACCGTTGGTTATGAAAAGCTGGGCGGTTTTATCGATATCGATGCCACGCCGCAGCTGATGAATGTGCAGTGTGAAAATTGCCACGGCGCCGGGCGTGACCATGCCGAATCAAAGGGCACTAAACCAACCACGAATAAAGGCTGGCAACCACAGCAGATGTGCGCCCAGTGTCATATCCAGTCTCATAGTCCAGCATTTAAATTTGACAGCTACTGGCCCCGTATTCGTCACGGCGCGGTGAAGTAACTCCTCATGTGATTGCTACGCATCAGCGCTGGGTTGGAACAGGATGGTTATACGGTTGACTGGGTGCGGGATGGCGAGTCCGCCGACCACGCCTTGCAGAGCGAACATTTTTATCGTGCAAATATAGAAGGTGTCGCACCGGGGTGTGGACTCGGACTCTCCATCGTCAAACGCATTGCGTCATTACATGACGCCACGCTGACACTCGACCAGCCCGAGAGTGGTTGTGGGTTGCGTGTGACTGTGATATTTCCCAACCGCACAACATACTGACCACAATCGCCATGTTACTTGTTTGCTACAATCCGGTGAGGTAACGGCAGATGGAGTGAGAGGGCAATGGACAAAGATAACATTCAAGCAGCAATCAGGGCGTAGGTCCGATTAGCGCAGCGTAATCGGACGCATGTCAATCACCACCATCAACGGCCATCTTTGGATCACCACACCAATCCAAAGAGTAGATGCCCCGCTTGACGTAACGGTGAAAGGTGGAATATGGCCAATCCTGCACACGCGCCACCAAACCATGCTTCACCGGGTTAACGTGAACATAATCCACATGACGTCGATACCATAATAATAATCACGAATCGCGTGTTGCCAAAAATGGCGTTGCCATAGTCCCCGCTCGCCAGCGGCAATGCGCACCGGCGAACGCCTCTCGGTTATTGGTAAGGCGCGGGAGAAGCCTGATTTAAT
>JAYWDX010000216.1:0-6755 GCA_043779675.1 Tenderia sp. (SeqCode) | reverse complement strand
ATGTCGAGGGAGCGTGGTTTTATATTTTTGACGAGAGAAGGCCCATTCGTCGGAGATAGTGTGTCGGCTCGATATGTCGGTTTTTCAACAGCCTGCTAGCCGTCTATAGGAATCGCCAGCTGAGGGTTTGGTATTCTGTATATTTGGCTCAGCAATCCAGATGTAAGCTTTATTGGTGTTTAAACAAACGTTCCGGTTCCTGCTGGCATCGTTCCGGATAACCACGGCTGGTGATAGAGTTACCTGAGATATATCGCTCACAGGCGCTATCGGTATTCTCAGACCTTTTGCCTTCTTTAAAACTTGTCGGGTAAAGCCGATGGCACGGCCATAACAGATGTTGTAAATATTTTATTTAAATGTAATCAATGGCATGATCAAGTAGTGATGGGCCTTGGCAGAACTCCGATTGGTTTTCGGCTGCTTGAGCATTTTGTGCGACAGGTTGATGGAATGTATAGCTACTTTTGGGCAAGGGAAAAATTGTGTTTATAGTTTCTATGTCCAACAAGGCGTCGTAATATGGCTCTCTAAGAATTATTGATTATGGTGTTTTTCATGGCATTGACACATCTACCCATCACCAAGCCTGTGAGCGGGAATAAGCCACTGCGTCCTAAACAGTATGTGGGGAGGCGCTTGTGATAGAGGTCTCTGCCCTCGAATCGCCCGATCAGCACTGGATGCGTCAGGCACTGCGTCTTGCCGAACAGGCGGCGCGCGAGGGGGAGGTACCCGTGGGGGCGCTGCTGGTCAAAAACGGTCAGCTCGTTGCTGAGGGGTGGAATCGCCCCATCAGCCATAATGACCCTTCTGCCCATGCTGAGATCCGTGCACTCCGTGCGGCCGGCCAAGCGCTCGCTAACTACCGACTTGTTGATACTACCCTTTACGTTACCCTTGAGCCCTGCACCATGTGCGCCGGGGCGATAATCCACGCCCGAGTGGCGCGGGTTGTGTTTGGCGCCCATGATCCTAAAGGTGGGGCGGCAGGCAGTCTCTTTAATGTGCTGAATTCCGATCAATACAACCACCGCGTCGAGTTGTTGGGTGGTGTGCTGGGTGATGAATGTGCGAGGTTGCTGACTAATTTCTTTCGTCAGCGTCGTAGATAGTCGCATTGCTTGGTTTGGGCGCGGGGGTAATATTCTCCTCCCTCTGGTCGATATCATGCTTTGCTAGGGGATGGCAGGGATGTAGATTAATGTTGGTGAACATGGTTGAGGGTACGGTGTTATGCAGCGGGTTGATCTGAATATAAAGTCTGCGACGATTCTAGTGGTGGATGACGAACCCATCAATGTCAGCCTGCTCAAAAGCATTCTTGCCGCCGAAGGCCACATTGACGTTGTTGCCACCAGCGATCCACGCGAGGTGGAGGGGCTTTACCGGCAACATCAAATTGATCTGGTGCTGCTCGACATCAACATGCCACATACGGATGGTTTTGAAGTGATGGCACGGCTTAATGCCGAGTATGGTGACAGCTTGGCGCCAATCCTGATACTCACGGCCCAGTCTGCCCAAGAGTTTAGAGTCAGGGCATTGCAGGGCGGTGCTCGTGATTATGTGACAAAACCGTTTGATCGTTTCGAACTGACGATGCGGGTGCGCAATCTGTTGGAGATGCGTTTGGCGCATAAATGTCTTGAGCAGCAGAACCAACTGCTCGAAGAGCGAGTGCTGGAGCGCACCCTCCAGCTCCAGGATAGCCGCCTTCAGGTGGTACGCAGGCTGGGGCGGGCCGCTGAATATCGTGACAATGAAACCGGCATGCATATTCTGCGCATGAGCAAGGTCTCGGCGCTGTTAGGCGGTGCGGTGGGACTTGATGACGCCCAGTGTGAGTTGCTGCTAAATGCCAGTCCGATGCACGACATCGGTAAAATCGGCATCCCCGATCAGATTTTGTTAAAGCCGGGCAAGCTTGATGTGGATGAGTGGGTGATCATGCGGGGTCACGCTCGGATCGGCGCCGACATCCTTTCCGGCGATGATTCTGAGATGATGGCAATGGCGAGTGAGATTGCCCTGACACACCATGAAAAATGGAATGGCAGTGGTTATCCAAATGGTTTTAGTGGAGAGCAGATCCCATTGGTGGGACGGATAGTTGCCGTGGCGGATGTCTTTGATGCCCTGACATCGGTGCGCCCCTATAAACATGCCTGGCCGGTGGAGGAGGCCATTGAGTATATGCAAAAAGAGGCGGGTCACCATTTTCAGCCACGTCTGATCGAGCTGTTCATGGAAAACCTTCCCGAAATTATGAATATCAACACGGAGTATGCCGAGCCTGATGGCCGCGATGGTGGGGTGGTGTAAAAAACCGATTGTCTTTGGGGCCTAAAAATGAGTCAAGCTGAGTTGAAGCGAATTTTGTATGTAGAGGATGAACCGAATATCCAGGTGATTGCAACGATTGCGTTAGAGGTGGTGGGCGGTTTTGAGTTGGCGGTATTCAGCGCCGGTGCGGAGGCTGTGAAAAATGCGCTGGCCTTTGCCTCACAACTGTCGCTGCTTGATGTGATGATGCCGGGCATGGATGGCCCGACCACCCTGACAGAGCTGCGCAAACTACCAGAGTTAGCGCACACACCAGTGATTTTTATGACCGCCAAAGTGCAACCGCAGGAGGTGGCGCACTTTAAATCGCTGGGGGCGATCGAGGTGATTGCCAAGCCATTTGACCCGATGACACTGGCGCAGTCAGTGCGTAACGCATGGAATGCACGGCAATAGAGGTGTGAGATGAAGATCGGCGTACCCAAAGAGATCAAGGATCATGAGTTTCGTGTTGGGGTGACCCCTGCTGGCGTCCGGGCGCTGGTAGCGGCGGGGCATGAACTGCTGGTGCAGAGTCACGCGGGTGCGGCAATCGGTTTTTCTGATGACCACTACACCGCTGTGGGTGCGAAGATTGTGGCGACAGCGGCGCAGGTCTACGCCTGCCCGATGGTGATCAAGGTCAAGGAGCCGCAGGTGAGTGAATTGCCACTGTTGCATGAGGGGCAGCTGCTCTTCACCTATCTTCATCTCGCCCCTGATCCAGAGCAGACTAGACAGCTACTGCAACAGAAGGTGATTGGCATCGCCTACGAGACGGTGACCGATGCCCATGGCCAGTTGCCACTGTTGATTCCCATGAGTGAGGTGGCGGGGCGCATCGCTATTCAGGCCGGTGCAGCGGGTCTGCAGATGATCAATGGTGGTCGCGGTGTGCTGCTGGGCGGCGTGCCTGGCGTGGCGCGTGGCAAGGTGGTGATCATCGGTGGCGGCGTGGTGGGTACCGAGGCGGCCAAGATGGCGCTCGGTCTTGGCGCCGATGTCACCGTGCTTGATCGCAATCTGCAACGGTTGCGGCAGCTCGATGATCTATTTGGCCCGGCGCTCAAAACCCGTTTTTCGGAATCCCATGCGCTGGAAGAGCTGATCCCACAGGCCGACCTGCTGATTGGTGCAGTGCTTATACCAGGCCATGCCGCGCCCAAACTGGTGTCGCGGGCATTGGTGAAAAAGATGCAGCAGGGGGCGGTGATTGTGGATGTCGCCATCGACCAGGGGGGCTGTATCGAGACTTCGCGGCCCACCAGCCACTCGGCCCCCATGTATATCGATGAAGGGGTGGTGCACTACTGCGTCACCAACATGCCGGGTGCCTGCGCCCGCACCGCGACCATGGCTTTGACCAATGCCACGCTGCCTTATGCCACGCAACTGGCGGCGGAGGGTGAGGCGGCGTTACGCAACAACGCCGGTCTGCGTGATGGTCTGAACGTCTATAAGGGCCACGTGACCAATCGGGCGGTGGCCGAGAATCTGGGGTATGCCTATGTGGCAGCTGCAGGGTTGTTGAAATAACGGCGGGCGAATGGTGGCAATAGGATGAAGTTGCAGTGAATATCAATAAAATCAACTACCGACTTGGATTTGCTGACGGCTCAGAAAAACAACTTGAATTGCAGCTGCGCTCCGATTCCCTGGCGCCGGTGGGCTGGGTTCCGAGCAAGCCGCCGCAGTGGGCGGCGCTCTCCTATAACCAGTGTAAAAATTGCCCACTCAACCCCGAAAAGGTCACTTATTGTCCGGCGGCGCTGAGTCTGGCAAAGCTGGTAGAGCAGTGCCACGAGCTTGATCCATTGGACTCGACCACACTTAAGGTCACTGCAGCTAGGCGGGTGACGACCCAGACTACCACGGTGCAGAAGGCGATTGGTTCCTTCATCGGACTGCTGATGGCTACCAGTGATTGTCCTCACGCGGCATTCTTTCGGCCACTGGCGCGCTTCCATCTGCCGTTGGCAAGCGAGTCTGAAACCATGTATCGTGCCGTCTCGGCGTTCCTGCTGGCCCAATACTTTCGTCACGAGAGTGGCCAGGAGGCGAAGCTTGATACCCAGGGTATGGTCGATATCTATCAAAATCTGGAGATCGTCAACACCGCTTTGGCGGGACGTTTGAAGGCCTCCGGCGAGGCGGGTGTGGTGGTTCAATGTATGACGGAGTGGGGGGTGTTCTCTGGAATGTTCCCCATGCGTCTGGATGAGCTGTTGCAGGAGTTGCGACCGCTCTTCTCCGCCTATCTGCCGGATTGAATTTTCAAGAGGTGAGTCTTGAGTAATAAAAGTGAAGAGGGCTGCATGCAGTTGCAGACCGTGGTTGATTTTGCCCGCTGGGGTGCCAGCTGTTTCAACGAGGCAGGGCTCTTTTTTGGTCATGGCACCGACAATGCGGTGGATGAGTCGCTCTATCTGGTGCTTCATGCCCTGCATCTCAAGCCTGGCGTACCGGTCGAGTTGCTGCGTGGCCGTCTGACGGACAGTGAAAAACACGCCGTGGTGGCGCTGCTGCGCCGCCGCATCGACGAGCGTCTGCCTGCCGCCTATCTAACCCATGAGGCGTGGTTTGCCGGTCTGCCGTTTTATGTTGACGAACGGGTGCTGGTGCCACGCTCACCGATTGCCGAGTTGATCGAAGACCAGTTTGCCCCCTGGGTTGAGGCAGATCAGGTTGCTGCGGTGCTCGACCTCTGCACCGGCAGCGGCTGCATCGCCATCGGTTGCGCCCTGGCCTTCCCGTGGGCGACGGTGGATGCGGTCGATATCTCCAGTGACGCCCTGGCAGTGGCGCAGATCAATGTTGATCGCCATGACGCGGCGGAGCGGGTCGAGCTGATTGAGTCAAATCTCTTTGCTGGTCTGGCAGGGCGGCGCTACGACCTGATTGTCTCAAACCCCCCGTATGTTGACGCCGAGGATATGGCCGCCATGCCCGAGGAGTTCCGCCGCGAGCCTGAGTTGGGGCTGGCTGCGGGTGACGATGGCCTTGATGTTACTTTGCGCATGCTGGCTCAGGCGGCTGACTTCCTGACGGAAAATGGCGTGCTGGTGGTGGAGGTGGGCAACAGCGAGGCAGCCCTGATCGAGCGTTTTCCCGAAGTGCCGTTTGTCTGGCTGGAGTTTGAGCGTGGCGGCCAAGGGGTCTTTATGTTGAATGCCGAGATCCTGCGCGACTTCCAAAAGCGCTTCCAGGCGGAGCTATAACGTTTTTAATCACCCCCCTCTTACCCCTATAATGTCCCGACATTTGCATTGACTGGAGTTTGCCGTGGACCAATCCCTCGTTTTTGATCTGGAGCTGATTAAGCGTTACGACAAATCAGGCCCGCGCTATACCTCTTATCCCACGGCAGTGCAGTTTCACGCGGGGTTTGGCGAAGCCGACTACAACCGCATCGCCCGTGGTACCAATGCGGGGGGGCAGCCACTCTCGCTCTACTTCCATATCCCTTTCTGCGATACGGTCTGTTTCTACTGCGCCTGCAACAAGATCGCCACCAAGGATCGCAGCAAGGCGCAGCCCTATCTTGATCGTGTCTATAAAGAGCTGGCGATGCAGTCTGAACTGTTTGACAGCTCGCGTATGGTGGATCAACTGCACTGGGGCGGCGGTACCCCGACCTTTATCAGCCCGGAGCAGATGCGCGAGCTGATGGCGCAGACCCGTAAATATTTCAAACTTCGCGATGACGACAGTGGCGAATACTCCATCGAGATCGACCCACGGGAGGTGACCTCCGACAGCATCAAACTGCTGCGCGAGCTGGGTTTTAATCGCATGAGCCTGGGGGTGCAGGATTTTGATCCGCAGGTGCAGAAGGCGGTCAACCGGATTCAGAGTGAGGCCGAGACCATGGCGGTGCTGGATCAGGCACGCCAGGCGGGATTTAAGTCGACCAGTATCGACTTGATCTACGGCCTGCCGTTCCAGACCCCCGAGAGTTTCAGCAGAACCCTCGACCGCATTCTGGCGGTGGATCCGGACCGACTCTCGGTCTTCAACTATGCCCATTTGCCGGAGATGTTCCCACCGCAGCGTCGCATCAAGGAAGATGAGTTGCCATCACCACAGCAGAAGCTCGATATTTTGCAGATGACCAACGAACGTCTACAACAGGCCGGTTATGTCTACATCGGCATGGATCACTTTGCCAAACCGGGTGACGAGCTGGCGCAGGCGCAGCGTGAGGGACACCTCTATCGCAACTTCCAAGGCTACTCTACTCACGCTGATTGCGATTTGATTGGGTTGGGCATGACCTCTATCGGCAAAGTGGGTAACAGTTACTCACAGAACATGCGCACCATGGCCGAGTATTGCGCGGCTATTGATGCCGGACACCTGCCAATCTACCGCGGCATTGAGCTTGAAAAAGATGACCTGCTACGTCGTGAGATTATTACTGAATTGATGTG
>JAYWDX010000215.1:0-3757 GCA_043779675.1 Tenderia sp. (SeqCode) | reverse complement strand
GCAATGCCCATGGCGCTGTCATCACTGCCCGGTGTTGCTACTTCACTATCGATCATGTGGAAATCGATATTTGCTGCTACGGGAATCCCCGCAATCTCTCCACTGACGATGATATCGAGGATGTCGCGGGCCTTGTTGGCGTCGTAGTAGCTTGCAGAGAGGCTCACGGGGCCAAAGGAAGTGCTGCCGCCGATAACGTAACCTGAGGTGGCACCAGTCGCGGTGTCTTCATTGGTCTCGACAAACAGGCTGCCATTATCTAGTGCAAATGAGGCGCGCAGACCTGGATAGTAGACGGGCTGTGAGTACCACACAGCCCCCAGCAATACATGGGGATTGGCATAAGTATTGGCCACTTCGTAGCCGATCTTGGTGGCCAGCTTACCGGCATCAATGGTGATGGCATCCGTTGGTTTTACGGTTAGCCAGCCATATTGAAAGTCCATGGCTGTAGTAGTGGCGACTGGGTTAGCAACGACGCTATTTTGTGGCAAAGCACCGTAGGCGGCCATAAAGCCTAGGTCCTTGTCGGCAGAGGCTGAGAGTTCCAATAGAAAATCGGTAACAACGGTGTCGGTATTATTACTACTGCCAGTATTGTCAGAATAGAGTGCGCCTGCACTTATGCCGCCTGCCAAGGTTAAGTCACTGTTAGCAACGGTCAGGCTGCCAGCCTGTGCCAGCGGTAAACAGAGCGCGCAACCTACAAGACCGGTCACCATTTTTATCTTCATCATAAATTCCTCTCCACAAAATTGTCTACAAGCGCCCTAATTTGAGTCGCCCCGATTTGTAAAGGCAGGAGTTATGCCATGGCAATGGTTGCGATATAGATCAATAGGTTGTGTTGATACTGAGACGGTACTGTGTTTCGTTTTGGTGCGTTGTGCCTATTTGTTGTGCATGTTTGAGCGAGGTGGGGGCGTAAAAATAAAAAGGCCGGGCACAAGGCCCGGCCTAAACTACAGAAGAGCGGGTATAGCGGCTCTTAGAATTTGGCGATCAGTTCCAGCATGGTGACGTCATTATCAGTAGCAGCTCCACCAGTCCAGTTGCTGTCATTTTCGTCATTACGCTGCTCCAAGGCGATGCTCAGATTTGAGGCGGCTTGATAAGAGAAATAGAGGGAGGTGCTGTCCCACTTGCCATTACCGGCAGCGCTGTCCAGCTCAGTGCTGGAGAGGCGAATTTTGGCGCCGAACTTACCAAAGCTGTAGCCAGCCCAGAAGTCATAGCTGCTGTCGATGACCTTGCCGAAAGTGGCGTAGTCCAAGCCAACGTTCAGGCCAGCAACCTGCGCTGGAGAGTAGCTGACGTTGAAGTTGGTTACATCTTCTACAGAGGTGCCGGTGATTGGCGATACACCGCTGCTCTTGGCTTGGTCAGCCTGTGTGGCAAAGCCCAGCTCCAGATCCAGCCCTTTCATTGGTGAGCCATTTACCAGCAAGGCCATGGAATTCTCTTCGTTGGATTCTTGCAGGTCGTTCAGGAATGCCGCAGTAACGGTGACTGGGCCAATGGCACCAGCAACGGCCAGACCCGCAACGTTGTCACCGTCCAGGGCTGTCTGATCATCCAGAAGTTTATAAATCTGGCCGTGGGTGGTGAAGTTCATGTCTGGAGCATCTTCGGCTTCGTGGCCGATGGGATTGTTGAAGACACCGCCGATAACGGTAACGCCTTCAGTTACGCCCCAGGCGAAGAAGGCCTGTTCAATGTTGGCACCGGCATCGCCCAAACCAGCTACATCAGGGGCTAGAGACAAGTCAACGTCTACACGAACAGTGACGCCATCGGCTGGACTGGCAGAGAAATCAACTTCGCCATCAGCAATAAATTTGCCTTCGGTCCCGTTGATGCCACCTACGGTTGTTGAAGATGCGTCATCAGAAACGACATAGATGATATCAGTGAACCCGCTCACATCAACAGCGGCAGCAAAACCAGGCGCCATTGCAGCAGCGATGGCTAGTGACAGTAATTTCTTCTTCATCTGCTTTCCCTCTTAAAGAATGATTATTTGATTTTATATGTTTCAGAATAAGATCAATAGCTATTCGAGTAGCTGGATCGTAATTAACACCATTTTGTAGGGGAATGCAACTATTTTGTAATATTGGAGCAACAGTGTTGTGTTTTTGTCAGGTATTAAATGTGGGGCAGTTTTGGCAATCATTGGTTGTGTTATGATCGAGCAAAAATTGTGTTGAATATACAGTTAAATCATTAGAATAAACTTGGGATGGGTGTTAATAGAGGGCGGTTTTGCAGTCCCTCTCCCCGGTCCTCACCTCTGGGCCTACTATGTAAGGTGTCAGATGAGGGCAGCCCCATAGGGGCCATCCCATAACAACAACGTAAGGGGCCAACAATTAGCAGTCCAAAAATCATTCCTCGTGCCGAACACGCGGTCTCCAGGGCAAATATCAGTGATAACGCGCTGAAGGTGCTGCATCGCCTCAATAGTGCCGGCTATGAGGCCTATCTGGTGGGTGGCGGTGTGCGTGACATGTTGCTGGGGCGTGAGCCCAAGGATTTCGACATTGCCACAGACGCTTCGCCGGAGCAGGTGCGTGATGTTTTCCGTAACTGCCGTCTGGTGGGACGGCGTTTCCGTCTGGCCCATATCCTCTTTGGTCGCGAAACCATTGAGGTGGCCACCTTCCGTCGCGCCCAGGTGGCAGATGAGGAGGCAGAGGTCGGTATGGAGATTGAGGAGGGTGGCCGTATCTTGCGTGATAACGTCTACGGCACGCTTGAAGACGATGCCTGGCGTCGCGACTTCACTATCAATGCCCTCTATTACGATGTCCAGGATTTTTCCGTAATCGACTATGCGGGTGGCATGCAGGATATCGCCGCCGGGGTATTGCGTATCATTGGTGATCCGGCGCAACGTTATCGCGAAGACCCGGTGCGTATGCTGCGGGCGGTTCGTTTTGCCGCCAAGATTGCTTTCCGTATCGACGCCGCCTCCGAGGCGTTTATCTACGAAAATGGCCATCTGCTGGATGACATCCCGGCGGCGCGTCTCTTTGATGAGGTGCTGAAACTCTTTATGAGCGGCCATGCCGTGCAGACCTTTGAGCTGCTGCGTCACTACTACCTGTTTGAATTCCTCTTCCCGCTGACCGATGACAGCCTGGGTGAAGAGGAGGATGGCATGCCACATCAACTTGTATTGCGGGCGCTGGCCAATACCGATGCCCGGATTGCACTGGGTAAGCCTGTGACCCCGGCATTTTTGTACGCGGCGCTGTTGTGGGAACCAGTGCGTATCGCCATGCGGCCACTGTTGGAGCAAGGCATTGAGGAGCTGCCGGCACTGCATCAGGCCGCCAATGATGTGATTGAGGAACAGTTGCGTTACACCTCGCTGCCACGCCGTTTCAGTACACCGATGGTAGAGATCTGGTCGATGCAGTTGCGTCTTGGCAGTCGTGGTGGTCGCCGCGCCTTCCGTCTGTTGGAACACCCCCGTTTCCGCGCCGCTTATGATTTTATGTTGCTGCGCGGCGAGGTGGGTGAGGTGGAGCAGGAGTTGTGCGACTGGTGGACCGAATTCCAGGTCGTGGATGAGGCCGGTCGCGAAGCGATGGTGAAGAACCTGGGGCCAGCCGCTGCCGGTAGCACTGGCACCAAACGCCGCAAAAGACCACCACGGCGCAAGAAGAGCGCGGAGTAACAACGCGTGCAGCTTGTGCCTGTCTCTGCCTACATCGGTCTGGGCAGTAATCTGCAATCGCCCATTGGGCAA
>JAYWDX010000214.1:0-4503 GCA_043779675.1 Tenderia sp. (SeqCode) | reverse complement strand
CTAACAACCAAGATCCGAAGATTCTCGCCCCTGGCCAAGGCCAGTTTACCCACCAAGAAACTTTAAAGCCTGTATAATTCATGATCCGTTTTTAGCTGTAGCAAGCCCCACAGAGTATTTATCATGATTTTTTCCTCTTTAGATCTAGCACCTGAGATTCAGCAAGCCCTGGATGCCTGTGGCTACAGCCAGATGACTCCCATACAAGAACAGGCGATTATCCCGGCGCGACGTGGCAAGGATCTGCTGGCCAGCGCCCAGACCGGCACTGGCAAAACCGCTGCCTTCGCCCTGCCTATTCTGCAACAGATGCATGCCCGGCCAAAGCCAACCCTACCCGGCAACGCACGGGCACTGATTCTGACACCGACCCGTGAGCTTGCCGAACAGGTGGCAGAAACCATTAAACGCTACGCCCAGTTTTTGCCATTTACCATTACCGCACTCTACGGCGGCGTGAAAATGAGCGGCCAAGAGAAAAAACTCAAAGCTGGTGTCGACATCATCGTCTCCACCCCCGGCCGTCTGCTCGAACATATGGTGCAGGGCAGCGTCAATCTTTCCAATGTAGAGTTTGTGGTGCTGGACGAAGCGGACCGCATGCTCGACATGGGCTTTATTGCGGATGTTCAGTCGTTGTTACAAAAAACCAATAAGCAGCGTCAAACCCTGCTGTTCTCCGCCACCATGTCGCAACCAGTCAAAGAGCTGGCAAACAAGCTACTGAACAAACATGAGGTTGTGAGCGTAGCCAAACAGAACGCCATCGCCGAAACAGTGGAACATGTAGTCTATCCAGTAGAAGAGCGCCGCAAGGCAGAATTGTTTGTTGAACTGATTAAAGCGCAAAACTGGTTTAAGGTATTGGTCTTTACCAGCACCAAGGATCAAGCCGACAAACTGATGCTTAAACTGAAACAAGCAGATATCAAGGCCGCTCTGTGCCACGGTGACAAAAGCCAAGGTTCACGCCGCCGCGCCCTGGCTGATTTTAAAGACGACAAAGTACAGGTACTCATCGCCACCGAAGTGGCCGCCCGCGGCTTGGACATTCAGGGGTTGGAGCACGTCGTTAATTACAACCTACCCTACCTGGCAGAAGATTACGTCCATCGTGTGGGCCGTACTGGCCGCGCTGGCGCAACAGGCCAGGCAATCTCGCTGGTCAGCCGTGAAGAGGAGCGGGCACTGGCGAGTATTGAGCGCCTGATTGATGGCCGTATTAAACGCATCAAAATGGCAGGTTACGAAGTAGGGAGCCGTGAAACGATAATAAAAAGCCTGGAACAACGTAGCCGTCCACTGCGAACCAACAGAGCTAGCAAAACCCGAATTGTTACCACTAAAGACAACAAGGGCTACAGTGGTAAAAAGAAAAAGAGCTGACCTTTTTTAAAAGCAGACGACCCTACGGATCTTCAAGGCTCATTTAGCTCTGCATCAATAGCAAGACCAAGGATGGTTAAGCTACTCTTTCTCCCGCCGCTTCAATCACCGCCAACACCTCGGCAAACCCAGGGCGCTGCTCAACGCTCACTGCCATACAGGCCTGTTGCAGGTTGGTCAGTTGGCTGATAACAACGGAATTTACCAAACGATCTGTCTCATCAAGCCGCGCCAGTAACTCTTCTAACAGACAACCAAACGCTCGCACCTCCAGCCGCTCCAATGCTGTCGCCAACTCACTTGCATTAGGCAGATTGTTGTAGATGGTCGCCGCACCAAAATCCCCCAACAGACAATCCGCTGCTTGATTAATCAGAATATTATGACCATAGATATCACCGTGCATGATGCCGCGTCCATGCAGGTGCATAACGGCTGAAGCAATGCCATCAACAATATTTAACAGCGCTGAAAGGCTGAATGTAATGTCATCTGCATAGATGTCACGGGTACAACTAAGCAGATTGGGTGGCCCGGCAAGATTTTTAAAATCCGTATCGATCAATGCCAACAACAGACCACTCTTCCGCTCAGGATGGCCCACCAACTTACCCAACAGTTCAACCAGATTTTTATGCTGCCCTGCCACCATCGAAGCGGCCATCTCATCCGCTGGCAAGCCATCGCTGGTGACACTGCCCTTGAATTCTTTCATGGCCACGTCAACTGTTTCATTCCAGCGGGCCTGCGTAATCACCCCCGACGCCCCTTCACCCAGCCGGCAACTGAGCTGTAACTCATGCCAATGGACCTCCTTTAGGCTCTGCTCAATTTCAACGCCTTGACTACACGGATTGCCTGCAAACGCGAGCCAGGAAAGTTTGGGCAGATTAACCAACCACGCGGGCAATGTTTCAAGTTGATTGGCTGAGATCCTGAGCAGTTCAATATTGACACAACGCGCCATCTCATCTGGCAGCGATGTCAAACAGTTACCTGCCAACATAAGCTTTTGCAGCTGTAGATGATTACCGATCGATCTAGGTAGTTTATTAATCTGGTTATCGGTCAGAATCAACCAGCGAATATTGGCGGGCAACGCCCCCTCCGGCACCTCAATAATATAGTTGGCCTTAAAACCGACCATACTCAGTTCTGGACATTGCGACAGCACAGCAGGAAAACACTGAAAGCTGTTATCCGACAAAAACAGAATTCGCAACATTTTAAATCGGGAAAAATTCTCTGGCAGAGAACTCAAACGATTACCAGAAAGATCGAGCGACTCCAAAGTATCCGCCAAATCAAACAACTCCTGCGGAAATTCAACCATGCCAGCAGCGATTTTCACGTGGGTTGCTCCGGCCAGTCGGCCAGATTTCAGGTCAGCGAGGCTGTGCATACAAACTACCTTTGTTATTAGCAGGCCTTATGCCGCAAAATTTTATAACTGTGTATTCAATGCCAGACATCTGCCATCACCATTCCTGGAGGAACAGATGTTTTCCATTATATTTAAGAGATTATCAAGTGGACAATGATCTACGTCACAGGCTTGATGCCACTACAAGTCCCTACTTCAATCGAGCATTGAACAGATATCTCTGCACCGCCACCGCTAACATTCGCGTCAGCGATCTATACCTGGCCTTACCGATGTTTTTGTAGAGTCTGGGCGCCATTGATGTGAATGAATTTAGCAATTCAGGATCGAAGTAGCTGCCACTCTCTTGCTGCATTATCGCCAGTACCTCCTCCAGGGGCAATGGCTCTTTATAAGGACGCTCGGAGGCCAGCGCATCAAAAACATCAACAATGGCAAAGATGCGCGCCACTAGCGGAATTGCCTCACCTTGCAGGCCACGCATGTAACCACTGCCATTAAATTTTTCGTGATGAAACTCGATCACCTCGCGAGCACCGTGCAGCCAATTGGCCTTGGAGATGATATCGATGCCAATGGTGACATGCTCTTTCATGCGTGCAAACTCGACCTCACTCAGACGCCCCGGCTTACGCAGAATCCCATCTTCGACCCCTATATTGCCAACGTCGTACAAAAAGGCTCCAGCAATCAATTTACCCATTTAGAGCTTCAACGCCTCACCCAAACCAGGACGTAAAGGGTGACACGGCAGTTGTGGCTGTCGGTAACACTATCCCGTTTGACGATGGTGCTACCCATCACTTCCAGTAGTTCGATATTGGCCCTGAAGAGATCAGACGAGAAACAAATCAACTGACGATTGAGATAGAGAATCACTGGATAGAGCATGACAAAGGTGGCCAGAATCACCGACAACGCCAACATCAACAAACTTTGTATATGGGATTCAATATTCTCCAGCATTGCCTTGTCGACACGGTAGCTCCCTTCAAAGTAACCATGCACTTACCCCGCCGTGCTGAGCAGTGGTGCCAGCACCTGGATATAAAAATTTTGGTCGATATAAAATTTTCATAGTGGGTTCTATTATCGAGCGGGAACTGGTGATATTTATCCCCCAGTATCTGGTCGACACGCTGGTTGTCATGGCGTACCGCAGCGGCCAGATGTTTTTTGTCTTTGGAGTAGATCTCGACAATGACAAATTCGCCTTGGATCAGACTCGCCGCCAGCGACTCCAGGCTGGCAAGCGCGCCCGATCAATGCAAAGGCGCCACTCATTTACATTCAGGAATCAGCAGCGCTTGTCCGGCCCACATCGATTTACGGTAATATGATCGCCACTTGCGATTGAGGAAATAAAAGCAGCGATGAACATCGTAGACACAGTTCCCAACCTAACCACCACCCGCACCGGCCCCTTGCTCCAGATCGAAGGGCAATTACTGGAAAATCAGGCCATCATTGAGGCGTGGTTCCGCCAGCAGTGGGTCGCCACCCCCGCCCCCTTCTACGCCTCGGTCGATCTACGCAACGCCGGTTTCAAACTGGCGCCGGTGGATACCAATCTCTTCCCCGCTGGCTTCAACAACCTCAACCCGGCTTTTATCCCGCTTTGTGTTCAGGCAATTCAGTCGATCATCGAACGCGAGATGCCCCAGGCATGCAACATCCTGTTGATACCAGAGAACCATACCCGCAATCTCTTCTACCTGGAGAGCCTGGTAACG
>JAYWDX010000213.1:0-26094 GCA_043779675.1 Tenderia sp. (SeqCode) | reverse complement strand
CCGAGCGAACATATCAAAATGCCGTTTAGCGAAGAGGTGCGCGTATCTAACGGCATGGGATTCACGGAAAGCGACATTTTTGTATCGCCTCCGCTAGTGACGAAGCATGGGATTGAGGATGGCCAGATAATATCCGGCACTGCACTGATAAGCTACAACAAGAAGCGGGCTTGCTGGGGTTGGAAAGCAATTTCTATTCAAATGAGGGACTTGCAGAATTCGACAAACCAGTCGAATTAACTGCGGCTTGAGGCAAAAAAAATGCGGGCACCGCCCAAAAGGCAGGAAGATCAGGGTATCGAAGTCTGAGCTTGATGCCCGCCCATGAATACTACCCTGAGTCCCGTTACCGTCCAAAGATTTGTCGCCTTGCAAGGAGAGCTCATCGGTCCGGTGGAGCAAGACTACACAAGCACGACACTTCTTGAGAGTAAGCTGTTGATTTAATTATAAACTAACTTCAAAGCGCAGACTACAAAACGGGCTTGACGAGGTCTGATGGGGCTGGCGGTGTCAACTCCAAAGCTGCAAATGAGTGTGATCAGTTAATTTAATGTCCTGATGTTCACGTTTAGAGATGGTTGTTATAGCCAACGATTTCAAGCAAAACGGCGTCAACAAGCCCGGATGGAGCGCCAGCGAAGATGACACCGGCAACGTAATTAGCCTGGGACTACGCCATACACTTGCACCAAGAGCTGAGTTGATTGCGGGCGTTTCTCGCGTTGATATTTTCGACGTCTCTAGCACTGGCTTTGATATCGAATTATATGCCTCTGAACAATTCGCAGGACGCTGTTGTTCCTACCCCCTTTGTAAAAGGGGGGTAGGGGGGATTTGAGACGCACGGGATAGTGAAATCCCCCTCGATCCCCCTTTTCCAAAGGGGGAGGCGGACCCGTGGCGCGTCATCCTGCGAATTGTTCAGAGGCACATCGAATTATTGATCGAGATCGTTAATGACTTCCACTTTGGCATTGGTTACGAAAGTGCCGATGATACCGACGTAGTAAGTTTTGGCATTCGCGCCAGGTTTTAATTAGCAGCAACACCACGCAACATAAATAAGCTGGCTTGGAAATATTCCAAGCCAGCTTATTTCACCACACCGCAAAAGCATTCACCTATACGTCCTTCACGCCGCAGCAGGAACAAACGCCAGAATCTCTTCAACCCCACCCACCTTGGCCAAGCCCAACAGCTGCGCTGGCACATTGCAAAAGGTGATAGAACCCTTCTGCTGCCGCGCCAGCCGCACCCAACTGACCAGCAGGGCAAGTCCGGCGCTGTCGCTGCGCTCGACGCTGGACAGGTCCAGCTCCACTGCCGCGCCGTTGTTAAAAAGCTGGCACCCCTGCTGAAACAGTTGCGGCACGGTGTCGAAGGTAAGGGGGCCGGAGAGCGCACTACGGCCCGTTTCAAACTGTTCGAGCCGGGCCTCGTTCACTTGCTGGCCTGCCTGTTACGGTCAGCAAGGGTCCTGATCAGGCCGTCCATGCCGCTGTCACGAATCTCCTTGGCAAAGCTGGAACGGTAGTTGGTGACCAGGCTGACGCCGTCAATCACCACATCAAAGACCTTCCACTGCTCGCCTTCAAGACGCAGACGATAGTCGATGGGGATCGGGAAGCCGCCAGGCTGAGCAACTTCGGAGTGGACGGTGGCAAGTTCCGGGCGGGCATCGGGGCGGAAGGGCTTGAAGATGAGTTTTTGATCGGTGTACTGGTTCAACGAGGTGGCGTAGGTGCGTACCAGCAAGGTCCGAAACTCATCGGCAAAGGCTTTTTTCTGTGCCGGTGTGGCGCGCTGCCAGAATTTGGCCAATACCATCTGCGACATATATTCAAAGTCGAAATGGGGCAGCACGATCTGGTTCACCAACGCATAGATTCGACCCGGATCGGCCTTAATGACCGCCGCCTCTTCCTTTAGTTTGGTGAGCATCAGCTTTGAGGTCGCTTCCACCAGCGCCTGCGGCGCCTGAGCAGCCAGCACCTGCCCTGTTGTCAGCAGGCTCAATCCCAACACTACTACCGCCATCAGCCGTTTCATTGTCTTGCTCCTGTTGCCGACTCAAGCTGAGCCACGTGCATATTGTAATCAAAGGTCGTCTGAATATAGTCTGAACTGGCCACCACATAGGCCTGGAACGCTGTCATCACCTTGTCGGCCTTTTCCAGGCCGGCCTCAAAATCGGTATAGCTGGCGATCATCCAGCGCCGCGACGAGCGGCTCGCCTCTGCCAGCCGTTCAACTGACTCGTGATAACCCTGCACCTGATAATACTGTTCTGTCACTTGGTAGGGGATGCCCATCCGCGCCAGATCGGATTTGGCTATCAAGGCATTCAGCTCAGCCTGGGCAGAGGCGGTCTTGCCACGCTGCACACCCCCCTTCCAACCCCACTTCATGCCAACGACAGGGGTGATTCCGACATTGTTAAAGGGATCGCTGATAAATGGATTTTCAAGTCGATCACGCCCCGGAGCATAGGAGAGCATGCCCACAAGACCGGCGTAGAGATTGGGGCGGTTGTCCGCCTTGCTTGCCTCCACCAGTGAGCGACGCGCCTTGAGTCCCGCCTCCAGCTGCTGCATCTCAGGCCGATCGCTCAATGCCTGCTGCTTCAAATCGGCAAGCGACAGCTCAGGCAGTGCCACTGGCTCAAGGCGCTGATCGGCCACCTCGATATCCGCATCCACCCCGGTCACCACCTTGAGACCGGCAAGGGCGATCTTTTCCAACGCGGCCGCCTGAGCGCGATATTTGCCCAGCAGCGCCTGACCGGCCTGAAGGGCGTAAAGGTCAGACTGCTTGGCATCGCCACCGCCATCCTCGAGCCAGCCACTCACCAGATCGATGGCGTTCTGAATCCGTTTATCGACATCCGCCAACAACAGCCGTGCATCCCGCGCCGCCAGATAACCGTAATAGGCCTTTTTTACATCCAGCACAGTGGCAGCACGTTGCAGCCGTACATCACCCCCTTTAACCTCGATATTAGCCTTGGCCGCTGCAGAGTAATTTTCAAGTTTACCAAAGGTATAAAGCGGTTTAATCAGCCCCATCTGCAGGTTGAACCAGCCGGTCAGGCCGTCGATGTCATAACGATCATCACGCAGGTCACACTGGGCCGTGGTGCAGGCGCCGTTTGTAAAAATGTTGCCTGATACCTGCGGCGCCAGTCCCACAAAGGCGTTGGCGTCAACAAACCAGTCGCCGTTACCCTCCACCTCCTGCAACAGACCACGCGCCGCCGCCACCAGATGTTCACGCTCGTCAATACGCGGGTCAGCACTCAGGGCGCGTTCGACCGCCTGATCCAGGGTGAGTGTCTCTGCCAACACTGCAAACGGTGCCAACAGCAATAACGCTACAACGCTCTTCCTCACTTTGCCGCCTCTGTCGAGTCACTACCTTCCGCTGCGCTCTTAAAGAGGAACTGACCGATCATCTGTTCCAGCACCAGCGCCGATTGGGTCATGATGATGTGGTCATTCGCCTTGAGATGCGCCGGATCACCGCCTGCCTCCAGGGCGATGTACTGCTCCCCCAACAGCCCCGAGGTGAAGATGCTGGCGCTGCTGTCAAGCGGCAGACGGTTGTATTCATTGTTGATTTTAAGCGTCACCACCGCCTCATAGGTCTGGCTGTCAAAAGCGATCTGCTCGACACGGCCAACACGCACCCCCGCCATAGTGACCGGCGCCTGCGCCTTGAGGCCGCCGATGTTGTCGAAGCGCGCCTCCAATGGATAACCTGCCGTATCACCAAAGCTACTCAGATTGCTGACCTTAATCGCCAAAATAAAAATCGCCGCCAAGCCGAGCGCCACAAAGATGCCCACAGAGATCTCTAATGTTCTGTTATGAAACATAGTTTATACCTTTCAAATTAATCCTTGCCACCTGCTGGTAGCCGCCAACATCAGTCAAACATCAATGCTGTCATAATCACATCCAGCCCCAGCACCACCAGCGACGTATGCACCACGGTACGGGTAGTGGCGCGGCCAATCCCTTCAGAGGTGGGCACCGCATCGTAACCTTCGTACAGTGCAATCCATGACGCCACAAAACCAAACACTACACTTTTGATGATGCCGTTGAGCACATCGTCATAAAAGTCGACACGGTTTTGGATCTGCGACCAGAAGGCCCCCTCATCCACGCCGAGCAGGCCAACACCGACAAAATAACCACCAAAGACACCCACCGCGCTAAAGATTGCTGCCAGCAGCGGCACCGAGATAAAACCCGCCCAGAGGCGTGGCGCAATCACCCGCTGCAACGGATCAACCGCCATCATCTCCATGCCCGAAAGCTGTTCGGTGGCCTTCATCAGACCGATCTCCGCCGTCAGCGAAGTGCCTGCCCGCGCTGCAAACAGGATCGCCGTCAGCACCGGCCCCAGCTCCTGCACCAGCGACAGCGCCACCATCACCCCCAGCGACTCTTCAGAACCAAAATCGATCAGCGTATTGTAACCTTGCAACCCCAGCACCATGCCGACAAACAGCCCCGCCACCACGATGATCAGCAGTGACAGCACGCCGACACTAAAGAGCTGTTGCAGCAACAACCGGAAACGCATAAACATGCCCGGCGAACTGGCCAGCACATAAAAAAGGAAGATATGACCCCGCCCAAGACGCTCAAAGAAGTTGAGGCCAGAGCGCCCCAGCTGCTGTAACCAGTTCATCAATGCGTCTCTCCTGAGAATATATCCTCGGCGAGCAGATCTTCGGCATAGTCGCGGGCAGGGAAGTGGAACGGCACCGGACCATCGGGCAGCCCTTTCATAAACTGCTGCACCCACTCCGAGCCGGAGCGGTCGAGTTCGTCCGGCGAACCGTGGCCCACCACCTTGCCGTTGGAGATGATATATATATAGTCAGCAATCGCCGCCGTCTCGGCGACATCGTGAGAGACCACAATGCTGGTCAGCCCCAGCGCCTTGTTGATCTTATGGATCAACTCCACCAACACCCCCATGGAGATCGGGTCCTGGCCGGTGAAGGGCTCGTCATACATGATCATCAGCGGATCGAGGGCGATGGCACGCGCCAGCGCTACGCGCCGCGCCATGCCGCCCGAAAGTTCGGCCGGCATCAGCTCGCGGGCGCCACGCAGACCCACCGCCTCCAGCTTCATCAGCACCAGATCGCGGATCAGCTCCTCCGGCAGTTTGGTGTGTTCACGAATCGGAAAGGCGACATTGTCGAAAACGTTGAGATCGGTGAGCAATGCGCCGCTCTGAAACAACATGCCCATCCGTTTACGCAGCTGAAAGAGCTTGGCGCGTGACAGCTGCGCCACGTTCTCCCCATCCACCTCGATGGTACCGGCAAGCGGTCGCAGCTGACCACCTATCAACTTCAGCAACGTGGTTTTACCAGAGCCGCTTGGCCCCATAATGGCCGTTACCCGACCACGATGGATGTCGAGATCGACACCATCAAAGATCATCCGGCTGCCACGCCGAAAACTCAGGCCACGGATGCGCACCAGCACATCACTGTCATCGGTTACCGACATGTAAAGTCCCCAAGCCCAAAAAACGCGTCACTACTCACCGGCAACGGTCATGTTGCTGATGAGGATGGAACCGGTGCGGATATTGCCACGGCTATCAACATCATTGCCAACGGCAACGATAGCTTTGAACATCTGCTTCATATTACCTGCCACCGTCACCTCCTCCACCGGGTACTGAATCACCCCATTCTCGACCCAAAAGCCAGCCGCGCCACGGGAGTAGTCACCGGTCACCATATTGGCCCCCTGCCCCATCAGTTCGGTCACCAACAGCCCCGTGCCCATCTCACGGCAAAGGCCATGAAGGTCATGTTTGCCACTGCTGACAAAAAGGTTATGTACACCGCCGGCATTGCCGGTGGTCTGGCGGCCAAGACGGCGTGCCGAATAGCTATCCAGCACGTAGCTCTGCAACCGGCCATCGATAATAAAGGCACGCTCCTGCGTCGCCACCCCCTCCCGATCAAACGGCGCACTGCTGCTGCCACGCAATAACCGGGGACGCTCTTCAATCTGCATAAACGCCGGGAAGACCTGTTCACCCAGGGCATCCAGCAGGAACGATGAACGGCGATATTGAGCGCCGCCGCGAATAGCGCCGAGGAAGCTGCCGATGAGGCCGCCGGCCACATCAGAGGAGAAGAGCACCGGCACATTGCAGGTCTTGATACGCCGCGCACCGAGACGCTTGATGGTACGCTCCGCCGCCTTGCGGCCAACCACATCGGGAGCCTCCAGCTCGCCGGGGTGGCGTGCTGAGGTGTACCAGTAGTCACGCTGCATGTTGTCATCCTGCCCGGCCAGCACCGAACAGCTCAGGCCATGATGGGTGCCACCATAGGCACCGACAAAACCGTGGCTATTGCCGTAGACACGAAAGCTCTGGTGACTGCTGACACTGGCCCCCTCGGAGTTGCTGATGCGCTCATCAAAACTGCGCGCCGCCGCCTCGCACTCCAGGGCAAGTTCAATTGCCTGCTCCGCCGTAATCTCCCAGGGGTGGGTCAGATCAAGATCCGGCACATCACGCGCCATCAAAGCGGCGTCAGCCAGCCCCGCATACTCATCGGCGGCGGTATAACGGGCGATGCGACAGGCCGCAGCAACGGTGTCTTTAATCGCGGCATCGGCAAAGTCAGAGGTACTGGCCGAGCCCTTGACCTGACCAACATAGACCGTCACTCCCAACCCCTTGTCGTGGTTATGCTCTACCGTTTCCACCTCACCCAGCCGTGCCGTCACCGACAGTCCCGACTCGATGCTCACCGCCGCTTCGGCCGCCGTCGCCCCCTGCGCCCGAGCCTCTGCAAGGATATCCGACACAACATTTTCAAGCTGTTCGCGACTATAGATAGAGTTTTTAATCACTGGCATCTGCGCCATAAAGCACCGTTCCTTTATGTTTCCAAAACTATATTTTTTCGCCCGCATCGGTTACCGTAGCGACCATGCAAAATGACGATCAATTCGAATACGACGAGCCTCAGGGCAAGAGCAAATCCCAACTTAAGCGGGAGATGACGGCCCTACAGGGGCTTGGCGCCAATCTGGTCAAGCTTTCTAATAAGGAGTTGAGCCGCATTCCCCTGCCAGAAAAGCTGGCCGATGCCATCAAGCTGGCGCGCAATATCAACAGCAACGGCGGTCTGCGACGGCAGATGCAGTACATCGGCCGCCTGATGCGCGAGAACGACGCGACACCCATTCAAGACGCCTATGAGCTGCTGAACCACGGCAAACGTGAGTCCGCCCAACAGTTTCACCATATCGAAGCATGGCGCGACAACATCATCGCCGAAGGCGAAACCGCCATCAAGGCGTTTCTCGCCGACCACCCCACTGCGGAACGACAACGGCTGCGCCAACTGCTGCTCAATATCAAAAAAGAGCAGGGCCAAAATCAAGCCCCGAAATCGGCGCGCCAACTGTTCCGCTACCTGCGTGAAGTGCTGGAACCAGACGCCGATCACGACGCCGAGTAACATTTACGCCGTCGTCCCGCCCACCGTCAACCCATCGATGCGCAGCGTCGGTTGACCGACACCTACCGGCACACTCTGCCCCTCTTTGCCACAGGTGCCAACACCCTCATCAAGCCGCAGGTCGTTGCCCACCATGCTGACACGGGTCAAAACATCGGGGCCGTTGCCGATCAGGGTCGCCCCCTTCACCGGGTAGGTCACCTTGCCATCCTCGATCATGTACGCCTCGCTGGCGGAGAAGACAAACTTGCCGGAGGTGATATCCACCTGGCCACCAGCGAAATTAACGGCGTAGAGACCCCGTTTCACCGAGGCGATGATCTCCTCCGGCGTATGTTGCCCCGGCAACATATAGGTATTGGTCATCCGTGGCATCGGCAGATGGGCGTAGGATTCACGGCGCCCGTTGCCAGTCGCTTTCACCCCCATCAGCCGTGCGTTCATCTTGTCCTGCATGTAACCCTTGAGTATGCCGTTTTCAATCAGCGTGGTGCACTGGCTCGGCGTCCCCTCGTCATCAACGTTAAGTGAACCGCGCCGCCCCGGCAGCGTGCCATCATCCACCACGGTGCAGAGTTCGGAGGCGACCTTTTGACCCACACGACCACTAAAGGCGGAGGTGCCCTTGCGGTTGAAATCGCCCTCCAGGCCATGACCAATCGCCTCGTGCAGCAGGATGCCGGGCCAGCCCGACCCCAACACCACCTGCATGGTCCCGGCCGGCGCCGCGCGGGCATCAAGATTGACCAGCGCCTGACGCACCGCTTCACGGGCGTAACCGAGGCCGCGATCGGCGTCGCTAAAGAACTGATAACCACTGCGACCACCACCACCGGCGGAACCCTGCTCGCGCCGGTCGCCATCCTCAACCACCACTGAGACACTCAGCCGCACCAACGGCCGAACATCGGCGGCAAGGGTGCCATCACTGGCGGCCACCAGCATCACCTTATGCGAGCCAGCCAGACTCACCATCACCTGCTTGACGCGTGGATCCTGGCACCGCGCCTCGGCATCAATCGCCTCCATCAGCGCCACCTTCTGCTCTTCCCGCATGCTGTCGAAGGGCTGGTCCGGGGTGTAGAGCAAGTCGCGCTCGGGTGTCTGCACCCAGGCTTGCACAGTGCCACGCTGGCCACTCTGCGCAATCGCGCGGGCACTCAGCGCCGCCTCATTGAGGGCCGGCAGATAGATCTCATCGGAGTAGGCAAAGCCGGTCTTTTCACCACTGATGGCGCGCACCCCCACACCCCGTTCAATGCTGTAGCTGCCATCCTTGACGATGCCATCCTCCAGCGACCAGGATTCAAAGCGGCTGCTCTCAAAGTAGAGATCGGCGCTATCAACGGCGTGACCCATGATGGTGGTCAACACCTGTTGCAGCTGGGACTCATCGATCCCCGCAGGCACAAGAATGAGATCACGGGCGATATCGAGGTTATGACTCATGGGCTAACATTCCTTAAATTAATCGTGACAGCCACAGCGCAGACGGCGGTGACTGATGGCGGGCAGGTTGCGACGGATGCTGGCGAGCTTGTCGCGGTCGAGGTCGCCAATCACCACGCCGGAACCCCGCACCAGACGATCCATGACCTGGCCCCAGGGATCAACAATCATACTATCACCGTGGGTCTCGCGACCATTGAGGTGATAACCGCCTTGGTCCGCGGCAACCACATAACAGAGATTTTCAATGGCGCGGGCGCGCACCAATATCTCCCAGTGGGCCTTGCCGGTAATAGCGGTGAAGGCCGAAGGCAGCAGCAACAACTCCATGCCCTTGTCGAGCATCACCCGAAACTGCTCGGGGAAGCGCAGGTCATAACAGATCCCCAGGCCAATACGGCCAAAGGGCGAATCAACCACTATCACACTGCGTCCGGCCTCAATGGTGCCGGATTCAATGTAGCGTTCGCCGCTCTCTTCCAGGGAGACATCAAAGAGGTGAATTTTGTCGTAACGCGCTACCAGCTTACCTTTATCATCATAAAGCAGGCAGGCGGCGCGCACCTTGTTGTCATCATCCGCCACCAGCGGCACCGTGCCACCCGCCAGCCAGATTTTGTATTTGATCGCCTGCTTCACCAAAAATGCCTGTATCGGCCCACTGCCCTCCTGTTCGCGCACATTGACCTTGTCCTGTTCTGACAGACCCATGATGGCAAAATTTTCCGGCAGCACCACAAGGCCCGCCCCCGCTTTGGCAGCCTGCGAGATCAATCGCGCTGCCTCCAACAGGTTGGCGTTGACGTTTGGCCCGCTGGCCATCTGCACTGCGGCAATACGATTACGGCTCATTACAACTCCAATTTATCCTGAACAGCGGCCGGTGTCACAACTGCGGCCCCCGCCTCACTGCTGTTTTGATCAACAACTTGTGTTTCGATTTGATCCATCTCTGTTTCTGCCGCTGTTTCTGCCCCTGCTTCTGTCTCGGGCACCGCTGCCGTCACCATGATCACGGCAACACCCTCATCACGCTCGTAACCGGCACGTAACGCAATACGATCAGAGGCAATCCCCAACGAGACCAACCACGCCTGCAGCTCCAATCCCCACACCTCGCCCGACTCACCGCTGGGGTAGTGCAATACCAGATAAGCGTCGGATTCGACCCACAACTGCTGCGCAGCCGCCTTCAATGGCGTCTGCGCCAGTAGCTGATCGGCATGGCGCGGCATCGCCCAGAACTCCGCACCAATCACCGCCACACCCTGCTCGGCAGCGTGTAGTGGGGAGGGCGACCATACAGATGAGATGACCAGAGAGAGAAAAATAGCAACAGACTTCATGACGTTAAGAATATCATCAAACATGGCGTCAATGGCAGAGGCTAATCCTGCCGTGCCATCACCGGGTCATCCCAACTGCCAGTGACGTGATAACGAACTCCGCTGACGCGATCGATACTCGACTTCAATAATTTTTCCACCAGCAGTACCGCCGCCCCAACCACAACACCTCCCACCACCGCCCCTGCCAGTGGCAGGCTGGAGGTGAAATGAGGCGTCACTTTGAGTTGCTGATCGTAATCACGCGCTACCAGCCCGACACGCCCTTGCAATTCCACCTGGGCGCTTGGACCATCAAGCACAAAATCATCGGTGACGGCGTTGCCATCCTTAAAATCAAACTGGCCGCGCATGTAGTCAAACGCCAGCCCCTTACCAAAGAGATCAGAGAAATCGAGTCTCAATCGGCGAGGCAGGGCCTGCACACTCAACAAGCCAAACAGACGCCCGGCGCCCGGATCAACCTCCAGCAGTCGGCCATCCTCAAGATCAAAATTAACCATGCCTTCAAGACGAGCAACCGTAGGGTCAATGATCGCGCCATTCCATTTAAGATCGACACCGCCGCTGCCCTTGCCACCCTTTACCGTCTCAACATAACCAAAACCGGCCAACAGACCACCCAGGTCGTGGATATCGAGCGTGCCATTAACATGGGACTGCTGTTTAGCGCCCCCGCCCTGCAACCAACGCCCCTGCAATTTGATATTGGCGGTGGCTGAATCGAAATTCAGCGAGTCGATACTCATGCCATTGAGACGGCGTGTTGCCAGTAGCTCCATCCGCCCTAATGCGGCATTGCCAAAACGGGTGTCGGCACTCTTGATCTGCAACGGTGGCAAGTCACGCGGATCGACGGGCTTGCTCGCTGCCCTATCAGATTCGGACGACGGCGATCGTGGCATCCCAGCCGCTAACTTTTTATCACCGCTCTCAGCGGTGCTGATGTAGAGACGTGCCAATTCCATCTGCAATGGCTGCTTCCAATCGTCCGGCAATATCACCTTGCCAGCCAACTCCTTACTTTCGATTTGCGCCCTCCAGGCATTGGTTGTGTGCTGCGCCTGCAACTTCACCTGATGCAGCGGCTGGCCAAAAACAAGGGCGCTATCAAAACCGATATCCAGCTCGGTAATCGCAGCGGAGCCAACCTCTTTTTTGCCATTGTGTTCCGGGCCATCGCCCACAGCGTCAGGAAAAATGATCGGCCGCCATGCCTCGTAATCAAAATGCGCCATCGTGCCAGCCAGACGAAATCCGGCTGTTGCTGGTAACACAGCCTTCTGTCCCAACCGTAATTCGGCACGCTGAAGATGTGAGCCGACCTTATCATGGCGCAGCTCAAACAGACCGGAGAACTGTGTCTTGCCATAGTCAAAACGCCAGAGTGTCGCCTGCGCATCAAACTCTGCCAATAGCTCCAGCGGTCGCACCTCGGCGGCAGACTTGCCGATCCCCGCTGGCAACTCCACCGCAGTACCTTTCAGTTGCGATACCACGCGCAGGGTCGGTGCAGCATCGTTGCGCGGTAGTTCCAGCCGCGCCTGCCACTGACTTTGGCCTTTGAGAAAGGCAAAGACCGGCAGGTCGATGCGCTCTGCCAGCGCGGGCAGGCGACTTTCACCCGTGGCCTCAAAGATAAAATTGCCGTTGTTCTTCGGCCGCTTCGCCGTGCTGATGGTCAGCTGCGCCGGTTGCCCCAACACCTCTGCCAGCAATTGCTCGGCACTCACTGTATGGTCAGTGAATGCTAGCCGCCCATTAATCGCCGCCAGATCGACACTGTAACGTTTCAGGTTAAGGGCGCTATTATCAAAGCTGACCCAACCACGGGTAGTGATCGGTGCCTCCTCCGTCAGAGGCACGTCGAGATTAAGACCAAGGGCGCTGCTGCCGCTGGCAACCGTGCCGTTGGTGAGCTGGGAAAAATGGTCCCGCAACGGACTCTGCTCCAAAAACTGGAGCAGATCGGCCGTGGTGCCCCGTGTCTCTCCCGCCAACGTTAGATGTGCCGGATGGGCGCTGAAATCGGCGATTGTCACCGCCACTTTTTGAATGCCTGTCGTAAACACCTTGCCGCTACGGCCATTGATCGTCATGGAGTTGCCGGCAAATTTGACATCGGCCGCCACCTGTTCGATACGCGGCCACCCGTCGGCATAATCAACAATGGCGTCCTTAACCTTAAAACCAATTTCAAAACGGCCCGAGCCATCCACAAACGGGAACTGTCGCAGCGGCCCCTGCAGCACCATGGCGCCATCACTGACCTGACCGGCAACAATGCCACGATCGAGCCACGCCACCGTCTCCTTGTTCATAATGCCGACCGGCAGATAACGAAAGGTCATGGCGCCGTTGCCACGTATAATCTGCGCGTGCAGATCCACCCGTGGCGAAGTGTCGCCAACCGGCACATCGATAGTGCCCTGCAACTGCGCAGCCAGATCCTGGTTGCTGACATCGAGCTGGCGCAATACCAGGTGCCAACCCTTGACGGAGTGCTGCCACGCCAGTCGCCCCGCTGCACGCTCCACTGGCAACAACTCGCGGAACAGGCCATTGGTATCGATATGCGCAGCGGTGCTGGCCAGATCGGCAACACCGCTCTCTTGGTCAAGATTGAAGTGAAAATCCAGCCCATCAACCCCCGGCAGATTTTTCCAGGGGTTGACGCCAAAGTTTTCGACACGGGCGCGGGCAAAATAACGCGGTGCCTGTTCTGCTTGCAGTTGCAGCTTGAGATAGCCCTCATACAAATCACCACGCGGCTGCAACTGCGTCAGCTGCTGTTGCCACTCCGGCGACAATAGGGCGCTATTGAGCGCCAGCTCTGTCAGTGTCTGCAAGCGGGCAACGTCCGTGGCAACCTCCAGGGTACGCACACCACCCTCTAACCGCTGGGCCACATGAACACGGGCAGCGGGCTGGTCGCTACCAAACTGCAAACGCTCCATATCCAACTGCCACGCGGCGCCATCGCCCTGCCAGACAAAACGGCCTGCTATTGATGGCAGCAGCTTTACCGAAACAGCGTCAGCCGCAGCTGCATCAACATCGCGCGCCAGATAAAAATCCTGCAAGCCAAGATCGCCCCGCAACTGGCGCAACTGCTGCTGTTGCCAAAGCCCCCACAGCTCAATATCGGCAGTGCCGTTAACCATGCGCACACCCAGAGCGGGGCGATCCACCAACCACTGCGCCAGATGTAACTGCGCCCCCTTGAGATAGAAGTTAACCTGCAACTGCTCGGGACGTTCGATATCACCCAGGGCATCAATGCGCACCGTCATGGCACCGCCCATGGTCTCGGGCAAGACCACGTCGCCACCGAGAAGATGGCGGTCCCCTTTGTTATGGATACGCAGATTGGCCTGGGTAAACACCAGGTGGGCACCGCTGCTCTCATCACGCCAACGCACCAGGCTATCCTTCAATATCAGGCGTGGTTGGCGCAACAGCCACTTTACGCCAGCACCGGCATCACTTGCTGACGTCTGTTCCAGCAGGTTCACACCTTCGATGGCATATTCACCATCGGCGCGCCGCACCACACTTAACGTCACCCCCACCAGGGTCAGGTCGCCAAACTCAAGCTGACGTTGATAAATAGAGCGGGGCACGGAGATATCGATATAGGCAGTGTCAATACTGAGCAACGCATTGACACCGCTGGGATCAAACAGCTGCACCTTATGCAGCTCCAGGCGCGGCCCCAGACCATGCCAACCCACCTTGAGATCACCAATGGCCACCGGTTGTCCGACGGCGCTGCTTGCCGTCAGCTCTAGTGCATCGCGATAGCTATCCAACAGTGGTAGAAAAAGGCGGGCAGCCGAGACCATAATCGCCACAAAAACCACCAGCCCGGCACTCCACCACCAGGTGTGCCGCGACAGGATGGCTAAAGTTTTGAAGGTACGTTTCATGAAATCAAACAACAGCGTTGAAGCAGCGCCAGCAGGAGAAGATCACCCTACACCATCACGACATCAAACTGCTCTTGGGTGTAGAGCGACTCCACCTGGAATTTGACCGGCTTACCAATAAACTCCTCCAGCTCGGCAACGCTGGTGGACTCCTCGTCCAGCAGCACATCGACCACCTCTTGTGAAGCGAGTACCAGATACTGCTGTGCCTCGTATTGGCGCTCCTCACGCAAAATTTCACGAAAGATTTCGTAACAGACCGTCTCCGGTGTTTTAAGCATGCCACGGCCACTGCAGGTCGGGCAGGCTTCGCACAACACATGCTCCAGACTCTCGCGAGTACGTTTGCGAGTCATCTCCACCAATCCCAGCGCCGAGACCTCGCTGATGTGACTCTTGGCGCGATCACGCTCAAGATTTTTTGCCAGCGAACGCAGCACCTGGCGTTTGTGCTCCTCCTCCAACATGTCGATGAAGTCGATGATGATCATGCCACCCAGGTTACGCAACCGCAGCTGGCGGGCGATAGTCTGAGTCGCTTCGAGATTGGTTTTGAAGATCGTCTCTTCAAGATTACGATGGCCAACAAAGGCGCCAGTATTCACATCAACCGTTGTCAACGCCTCAGTCTGATCGATAATCAAATAACCACCCGATTTGAGTAGCACCTTGCGCTCAAGCGCCTTTTGAATCTCATCCTCAACCGAGTAGAGATCGAAAATTGGGCGTTCGCCAGGATAATGCTCAACCTTTGCCGCCACCTCGGGCATAAAACGCTCGGCAAAATCGATGACGCGGCGGGTGGTGCTACGCGAATCGATACGAATCTTCTCGACCTCATTGTCCACCACGTCGCGCAGCGTCCGCAGCACCAAAGGCAGGTCCTCATGAACGATCTCGCCAGCCTTGGCCGTGGCGGCACGTTCCCGCACCGAGTCCCAGAGTTTGCGCAAAAAATCGGTATCGGCACGAATCGATTCGATGCTCGCCCCCTCCGCCACGGTGCGGGCAATGTAACCGCCAGTGCTGCCTTCCATCATCGTCGCCAACACATCTTTGAGGCGCTGCCGCTCAGCCTCGTCATCGATCTTGAGTGAGATCCCGACGTGAAACACATTCGGGGTAAAGACCAAAAACCGTGACGGAATGGTGATGTGAGTGGTCAGGCGCGCACCCTTGGTACCAAGGGGATCCTTAATCACCTGCACCAGCAGCTGCTGGCCCTCACGCAGCAGCTGGGTAATGTTGTCGTTTTTTCCCTGCTCGGCGCTGGACTCATCGCCATCACCAGCGGACAGTTGAGTCACATCAGAGGCGTGTAAAAAGGCGGCGCGCTCCAAGCCAATATCAATAAAAGCAGCCTGCATGCCCGGCAATACCCGCGACACCTTGCCCTTATAAATATTACCCACCAGGCCACGGCGGCGTTCGCGCTCGACGATCACCTCCTGCAACACACCGTTCTCCACCACCGCCACACGTGTCTCCTGTGGCGTCACGTTCATTAATATTTCAACCGACATATGACTTTTCATCCGGGCCAACAGGCCTCACAAACATCAATTCCAAATTCGCGCAACAGCTGCGCTGTTTCAAACAGCGGCAACCCCATCACCCCAGAAAAACTCCCTTCAAGGTTTTTTATGAAGGTGGCAGCATACCCCTGAATACCATAACCTCCCGCTTTATCAGCCGGCTCGCCAGTCCGCCAGTAGGCCAACATCTCCGCCTCGCTCATGGCGCGAAACTCAACATGACTTACACTCAGACAGGTCGCCTCACGGTTCGGTTCCAGCAGAGCAACCGCCGTTAATACCTGATGACGCCTACCGCTGAGACGCCGCAACATCGCCAGACCATCCGCCTCATCACGTGGCTTACCCAAAATCACTCCCGCCACCACCACTACCGTATCAGCCGTCAATACCGGCAGCGCGCCTTGGTGCAAATCAGGCTGAGCCAATACTGCACGCCCCTTCTCCAGCGCCATGCGCAAAACATAGAGTTCTGGCGCCTCATTGAGCTGCGGGGTTTCATCAATACTGGCGCTCCGAACAACATGAGCGACCGCGATTTGATGTAACAACTCACGTCGCCGTGGCGATGCAGATCCCAAACAGAGCAGTAATTTTTTCATGGCAGGCAAGATACTAGTCTAGGGTACAAAGGGCAATCGCCGACTATAGTCGTATACCACTAAACAAAAAAGCCCGCAAAATGCGGGCCTTTACTACGGCTTGGGGACTGAAATCAGACGTCAGCTTTAGCTTTAGCTTTAGCTTTTACGGTGCGCGCTTTACGACGAACAACAGGTTTCTTCTTTGCTTTACTGTCGTATGCCTTTTCCCATTTTGCGGTGAAGGCAGCAACGGCTTTCTGCTTGAGAACTTCTCTATTCTTGGCAGAGTTTACATCCACTACCGCCGCCTTAATCTCAGCCTTGGCAGAAGCCAGATTGGCCTTAGCAGCCTTAATTGCTGCAACTGCTGCAACCTTTGCAGCACGCGCCTTAACAACGGCGTTTTTAGCCGCCGCGCTCTTTTTAGTCTTGGCAGTTGCAACTGCCGCCTTCAGACGGGCATCAGCCGCCGTCTTCTGAGCCACGACCTTCGCCATGGCAGCAGCGGCACGATCTTCATTTTTGGCGATTTTTGATGCCGCTGTCAGCGCCTTGGCGTGAACTGGATTGATCGCTGCCTCGCTCAAAAGTTTAGCAACCGGCACGCCTGGCTTACGACCACGTCCGGTCTTAACCTTAGCCTTGGCCACCACTTTTTGCTTAATTGTTTTCTTAACCATCAAATTATTCTCCATATTAATTACTCAATTTCGTCCAGTGCTGACACATTTTTCAAATGACGCCCCAGGGCAAAAACAGACTTCGCACTTGCAACTTCCCCAACATCATCGACCGCGCTTGATAAAATATTAGACTAGTAACAAAAAAGTTTAAACAAAAATCATCCAATTGAAGTTGATATTAACAAAATAACTCCATTTTCTAATATTTTTTACATAAAAAACTGAAAAATAAATTAATAGCGTTCAATTACCGTGGCGTAATTTTAGTTTTGTCACAACAATTGTGAACACCCATAAATAATATCCATCAACAAACCGACTGACATTGGGGATTATTTCCAGAGTGTTAACGAACAAAAAATTAGGACTCTTGTTTACAGATGCTTAATAACCGTCACTTTGAATGAACTGAAAAAAAATATTTTTGAAAAGCACTACTCCCGATGGTACGGGTGCCCCTGCGTAACACTCCAAGCGCGATAGAGCTGCTCAGCAAGAAACACTCGCACCAACGGGTGCGGCAGAGTGAGAGTAGAGAGTGACCAGAGCTGTTCGGCACGCTGTTTACACTCTAGTGAAAGGCCGTCCGGTCCTCCCACCAGCAATGCAATATCACGCCCATCCTGCATCCACTCCTCCAGTTGTGAGGCAAGTTGCAGTGTTGTCCACTGCTTACCGCGTTCATCCAGCACGACAACACAACAATTTTGAGGAATGGCGCCAAGAACCTTGTGGCTCTCTTCTTCGATGGCGCGGTTTAGATCACTACTCTTGCTGCGATGGCCCGGCGCAATCTCAACGAGATGCAGAGAGCAGCCGTGCGGCAGACGTTTGGCGTACTCCTCATACCCCTTTTTGACCCAGTCCGGCATCTTCTGCCCGACAGCAATGAGGTGAATTCGCATCAGCCGTTGGCACTGGCAACCGATTCAACGGCTTGGGTCTCCCACAGTTTTTCCAGCTGATAGAAGTCACGCGTCTGTTGCTGCATAACATGAACGATCACATCCCCCATATCGACCAGCACCCATTCACCTGTCTTATCCCCTTCAATACCAAACGGCATGACACCCGCTTTTTTGGACTCAACAATCACATTATTGGCCAGTGATTTGACGTGGCGATTCGATGTGCCACTGGCAATCACCATGTAATCAGCAACCGTTGTTTTACCGCGCACATCGATCACCTGCAGATTAACAGCCTTCAAATCCTCAAGGGCCGTCACCACCAGCTTTTTGATCTCTTCAATTTTTTGCATTGTCTACTCTCATTACTTTTGTAATTGGTAAAGGCCACCGGCCTCAATATATTGCCGCACCGGCTCCGGCACGAGGAAGCGGATATCCTTACCCAGCACCAACCGCTTCCGTATCGCGGTGGCCGCAATCTCTAGCTGGGTGACTGGCTGAAACCAGACGCCACCCGCCGGTGATTGTTCTAATTCACTACACTCTTTTATCTGATGCCTAGCCACCAGCCCTGCCACTGCACCACTGGGTGCTGCACAACCAGGACGCTGCATCACCACAATATGACCCAGCTCAATCAACCTCGACCATTCATGCCACGTATCAAGTTTGATAAAGGCATCCATTCCCAAAATCAGGCAGAGCGGCAAATTCCCTAGCTCATCACGCAACGATTGCAGGGTATCGACCATGTAGGATGGACCACCACGCTGCAATTCACGTTCATCAATAACAAAACTGGGAGTCTCATCCAGCGCCAGCCGCAACATCGCCAGACGCTGCGCCGGAGTCGCCCCCGGCATACCGCGATGCGGTGGAATATAACAGGGGATCAGTCGCACCTCATCCAGATGCAACACCTCGCGCACCTCAAGCAATGGCCGCAAGTGGCCAAAGTGGACGGGATCAAAAGTGCCGCCGAAGATGCCGATCACTGGCGAATATGACCGTCGCCAAATACTACATATTTTTGCGAAGTCAGCCCCTCAAGACCAACCGGACCACGAACATGAAATTTATCGGTACTGATGCCGATCTCGGCACCCAGGCCGTACTCAAAACCATCAGCAAAACGGGTCGAGGCATTTACCATCACCGAAGCTGAGTCCACCTCGCGCAGGAAGCGACGCGCCTTGGTGTAACTCTCCGTCACAATTGCCTCGGTGTGGTGCGAGCTATATTGAGCGATATGGTCCATCGCCTCATCAACATCCTTGACGATGCGGATCGACAGCACCGCCGCCAGATACTCCGTACACCAATCCTGTTCCACCGCCGGCAATACACCCGGGATCAGACGCTGGGTGGTGGCGCAACCGCGCAGCTCCACACCCTTCTCGCGGTACATGCCACACAGCTCAGGCAAAATCTGCTCGGCAATCCCTTCCGCCACCAGCAGCGTCTCCATCGCATTGCAAACGCCATAACGGTGAGTCTTAGCGTTGAAGGCGATCTGCAACGCCTTCTCGACATCCGCCTCATCATCTATGTAGACATGGCAAATGCCATCAAGGTGCTTGATCACCGGCACCTTCGCCTCGGCACTGATACGTTCAATCAACCGCTTACCACCACGCGGGATGATCACATCCACATACTCCGGCATCGTAATCATCATGCCCACCGCGTCACGGTCGGTGGTGTTCACCACTTGCACCGCCGTCGTTGGCAACCCCGCCTTCTCCAATCCGGCATGAATACAGTTGGCAATGGCACGATTGGAATTGATCGCCTCAGAGCCGCCGCGCAGGATCGCCGCATTGCCAGACTTCAGGCACAGCGCCGCCGCATCCGCCGTCACATTCGGGCGCGACTCATAAATAATGCCCACCACACCCAGCGACACCCGCATCTTGCCCACCTGAATACCCGAAGGGCGATAACTCATCTCACTGATACTGCCAACCGGATCGGGCAGCGCAATGATCTGGCGAATACCCTCCGCCATCCCTGCAATCCCTTTGGAGGTCAGTTGCAGACGATCCAGCAGCGCCGCATCCAGACCACTCTTGCGCCCCGCCTCCATATCCAGCCCATTGGCCGCCAGCAGCGCCGCCTCATCCGCCTCGATGGCCGAGGCAATCGCCTCCAGCGCCGCATTTTTCAGCTTCGTCTCAACACGGCTCAAGGCTCGCGCCGCAGCACGGGCCTGCTGGCCGACACGGGTCATATACTCTTTAATGTCGCTCATAAGTTTAGAATTCCGAGTTGAGTCATGGGCGCCACCGGGGGCGAAGGGGGTATTTTAGCAATTTGTGGGGAGTAATGCCCGACTGGGGTGTTTTCTTCCCTGTAACGAGTAGTTTTCGGGAGGGGCTATTCTGGGATAGTTATCGCATTACTCATTATCAAAATAGTCTGAATCGAGCTTCTTTACTTCATACTGACCGACCGTTGAAACCCCGACATTATGCTCTGCCATCAACTTTGAAAGATGCTCGCCATCAATCAAGATAATTTTTGATTCAATCACGGAGATATATTCTCTTGCATCTTTGGTAAAAGATGAGGTTGTGATGAACACCCCTTTTCGAGCACGCTGCCCCTGTAGCGCACCTGCAAATTTCTGAATCTCAGGGCGACCAACCGAACCTTCCCATCGTTTAGCTTGAATATATATTACATCTAGGCCGAGACGGTCCTCATTAATAATGCCGTCTATGCCACCGTCACCACTCTTACCAAGCGCTCTAGCCGCATCTTGTCGATTACCGCCATACCCCATTTTTACAAGAAGATCGACAACCAAGCGCTCAAAGAATGAAGGAGATGTCTCTTTTACTGCACTCAGTATTTCAGACTCAAGAGCCGAGCGTAGTTTTTTATACGCAGAAGCAAGAGCATCTTCTGGCGTTAAAGTTGATTCCTGCTCAAATAACGGCTCTATCTGTGATTCATTTTCATTTTTATCCTTTTTACGGTTCTTGAACTCGATGAATTCAGGATAACGTTCAAGAACAGATGTATCAACATGTATTGGATTTGTTGCGAGTAGATCAATACCTTCTTGTGTAATGGCAAAAAAACCGCGCTTTGGTGATGCAAGCAAACCTGCCTGCTTCAGGTAAGAACGCGCCCATCCAACACGATTACTGAAAACGGCTTGACTACCACTCGGAAGGAGTTCGACCCTTTCTTCAGTTGTAAGATAAAATTCATCGGCCAGCTCCTCGACCACCTGACTAAATTTGTGTTCCTTGCCATCCGATGCCAGCTTCAATACTGGCAGCATAAGTGTTTTGTAGTCTGGGATTGCCACGATTTTTAGAGTTCCTTTTCATACATAGCTTTCTCGTTTCCACAGAAGGCCGTGGGAAACATCACAATCAGGCACGCCAATAAATACTACGCGCCCGCCAGCACTGGAAACAGCCCCTTAATACCACTGGCGATAAACTCAATTGCAATCGCTGTCAGTATCAACCCCATGATGCGGGTGAAAATATTGATGCCGGTAAAGCCAATGCGACGCTCTATCCAGGGTGACAACCGCAGCACGCCCCACACCACCAGACTCAACATAACAATACACAGTGCAATTATCATGTAGTGGAAAACACCACTTGCCTTGTGTGCGGTCAGTATCACGGTACTAATGGCGCCGGGACCGGCAAGCAGTGGCATCGCAAGCGGTACGATAGCAACAGACTCTTTTTCTATCGACTCATGGGCCTCCGTATCGGTCTGTTTGATGGGACTGGTTTTTGCGTGCAGCATGGCGATCGCCATCAACAATACCAATATGCCACCGCCAACACGGAATGAGTCAATGGTGATACCAAAAAAAGCCAACAGATATTCACCGAAAAATAGCGCCACCAATAAGATAACGGTCACGCCAATGGCCACCATATTGATCGTCTTGCGGCGCTGTTGGCTGCTCTCATCAACGGTCATGCTGATAAACAGTGGTATCGCCCCAAATGGATTGACGATCGCCAACAGACCGATAAATATTTTGAAATATTGGGCAGAATCAAGCATCTGGTTTTTTCTTTTAAGTGGGCGGTGGCGAATTGCTATATTTTCTCGCCCCCATGCTCCCGCGTAGGGACGTATGCAGTGAGGTGAAGTTTAGCAGAGTGAGGCATGATCCCCTAAAGTGAACCGAGGGAATCAGGGCGCGCTATCGAACCTTGACCGTATTATTGGTGTCCCGGCTTTCACGAATCAGTTCATCACCCACCTTACTGAAACCCGACTTCGCCAACCGATCATAAAGCACCACATTGACACTGGCGGCAAGATTCATGCACCCCACCGTTGGCACATAAACCACAGCGTCAGCGCGGTCGATGATTGATTGGTTGATGGTGCCGTCTTCCGGACCAAAAACATAGATAGCGTTTTCCGGATGCTGATAATCGGGCAATGGTATTGCCCCCTCTGCCAGTTCGACACAGACCACTTTGGCATTAGTTGGAATATGGGCGAGCAGATCATCGACGCCGGTTAACGGAATTGTTTGGCACCGGTCTTTGGTATCGGTCTGCATTTTTGCGGCGCGATCATAACGGGTGCCGCTGTAGAGAACCGCATCAACGCGGTAACAGCCTGCGGCGCGCATCACTGCACCGACGTTGCTGACCGTCTTGGGATTAATTAGGGCGATGATTACTTTTGGTGTTTTCATGTTTCTGTTCTGCTGTATTCAATTTCGACGTTTGTACATATCAAAATGGTGTTCCAGCCCGATCCATCCATTGGGATCTTGTTGCGATAGTGGCAGAGTTTCTCCTGTTCGTCATTGCAACGACGCCTCTCACGGCCACTGCAACAACAAAAAAGGGGCCATCACTGGCCCCCTCGTACGACTCCTACCGGGATTACTTTCCGGCAGCGCGCAGTTTACGCTCACGCAACAGGCTTAATACCACGGACAAACCGATGATGGTCGCCACCACTGCCAGGGCGAAGCCAACCGGGATCTTGTAGACATCCATCAGCAACATCTTCACGCCGATAAAGATCAGCACTATTGCCAGACCATACTTGAGCAGCGAGAAGCGGTCCGCCACATCGGCCAGCAGAAAATACATTGCCCGCAGTCCGAGGATGGCAAAGATGTTGGAGGTGAGCACGATGAACGGATCGGTGGTGATGGCAAAGACTGCCGGAATACTGTCAACCGCGAAGATCAGGTCGGTGATCTCCACCAGAACCAACACCAGGAAGAGCGGCGTGGCAAATAGCAGACCATTCTGAGTCGTGAAAAAACGTTCACCCTCCAGCTCTTTGGTGATACGCAGATGGCCACGCATCCACTTCAGTAGCGGGTTTGCCTCCAGATCGGGCTTGGCATCGGCGAACCAGAGCATTTTGGCGCCGGTGATGAGCAGGAAGAGGCCAAAGAAGTAGAGAATCCAGTGGAACTGGGCAATGAGCCAGGCGCCGATCAGGATCATCACCGTACGCATAATAATCGCCCCCAGCACTCCGTAGAGCAGTACGCGGCGCTGGTATTCAGGCGGGATGGCGAAGTAGCTGAAGAGCATCAACCAGACAAAGACGTTATCCACCGCCAGCGATTTTTCCACCACATAACCGGCGAGGAACTCGAGCGCCTTTTCATTGGCGAGATCGCGCCCGATAGTGCCGTCGAGATACCACCACAACGCACCGCAGAAGAGCAGCGAGATGGTGACCCAGATAACCGACCAGCCCGCCGCCTCCTTCACCGAGACTTTGTGTGCGGTGCGGCCACCGAGCATAAACAGATCCACCAGGATCATCACAATGACGAGCACAAAAAACCCCGTCCACATCCACCACGTTCCGATACTCTCAACCATGATCGACTCCTCGACTTAAACCAAATAAAAAGCCCCCGTGTACGCCGATGTACACGGGGGCTGTTTGGAAATCAGGAGCCAGGACTCAAATTTTACAAATAGGCCATCGTCGTCACCGACGAAGGTCTCGCTTGTAACCGCAAGGTTACCCTGGGCACCGGGCCGATTTAACGAGCCGTGCTGACGATGCCGAGGCGGAAAGCTACTCCCCTTCTGGAAGTGAAAGCAGTGTGGCGCAGAGGGTGTAAGGAGTCAATGAACGTCAAACAAAATCACCATTGATTCTATGAATGCTCAACCATAAAAAGCATCAATGATGCAGCGCAAGAGGTAATGGCGAATAGTTGATCGTTTACCATCACGGCGTTCGGCGCAGACCGGGATGCAGTTGCAATCCCCCCAGTAACAGACTCAGCTCCAGCAGCTCATCCCAAACATTCCCCAGTCGGCCACCTTTGACCATCAGGTCAATCTCGCCGCAGCGGCGCAGCAATGCTTGCCAGCGAACGAGTGAATGACGTTGCAGGCCGGTACGTACCAGTGGTTTGCGTTTGTCCCAAACATAATGTTTGGCCATGGCCTGATCGGCGGATGAACCCTGCTTCATTATAAAAGCCATCTGGGTCATGGCGCGGATCTCGCGGGTGATGGCCCAGAGGATCAGCACAGGCTCGACCCCTTCACCCTTAAGGCCGGTGATGATGCGACTGGTGCGGTTGGCATCTCCCTGCAACGCACCATCCACCAGTTTGTAGATATCAAAACGGGAGCTGTCGGCGACACTACTGGCAACCTGCTCCAGGCTAATGGCACAGGGACCAAAGAGCAGCAAAAGTTTTTCGATCTCTTGCGAACAAGCCAGCAGATTACCTTCAACCCGCTCGACCAACAGCGCGACTGCCTCTTGAGTGGCTTGCAACCCTTTGTCCAACATGCGCCGCATCGCCCAACCGGGCAGCTGGTTCAGATCCATCGGCCAGAGCGTGACGATGACGCCAGCGGTATCAAGCGCCTTATACCATTTACTATTTTTGGCGCTGCCTTCAAGTTTCCCCGATTCGATCAACAGCACGTTGTCGGGATTGGGGCGCTCAGCATAGCTTTGCAACGCCTTGCTACCGGCATCGCCGGGTTTACCACTGGGCATGCGCAGCTCGACCAGCTTACGATCCGAGAAGAGCGACAGGGCATCGCCCTCTTGCAGGAACCCATGCCAATCAAAGTTGCCTTCCACGTGGTGGACTTCGCGTTCGCTGCAACCCGATTTACGGGCGGCGGCGCGGATCAGATCACAACTCTCCTGCAGCAGCAGCGGCTCATCGCCGGTCACAAAATAGAGTGGCGCTACGTTTTTAGCAAGATGCGCCTTGAGCTGCTCCGGTTTAATTTGCACCGGGCTCTGTTTCCGTGGTGACCGATGTTGCCTTTAAGGCATTAAGACCTTGCAGACGGCGCAACAAAGTTTGGATTGCCATACTGCGCATGAAGCCAAAGAGCTGTTGCTCTTCTTCACCCTTGGCCAATACTTCGGACTCGTTAAAGGTGTAGTCGCGCTGCTGGCGGATGGTGTCGGCGGCCATCACCTCTTTACCGGCCTGGTCACGCACCGAAAAGCGTAGTTGATACTGCAATTCATATTCACTCACCTTGCCTGCGCTGCCCACGGCAAGCACACGCCGCTCTTGTGTCTCGTTTTGAATGACCAGAATCAACTCTGCTGCCTCGCGCGTTGGCATCAGATGCACGCCAGCGGAATCAAATGTCTGCGGCAGTTCTCGACGCAGCTCGACACTGCCATTTTGAATTTCAAGATAGAGCGGCGGCAATGCCAGCACCGTATCCATCGATCCGCGCAGACGCCAGCCGCAGCCGTTGAGCATCAGCGCAAAGATGGCAACCACCAATACAGACAATAGTGTGCGCCGTGCGCCGGAGCTAACCTTTAACAACGATGTTCACCAGTTTGCCGGGCACCACAATCACCTTGGCTATCTCTTTGCCGTCGATGAAGCGCTGCACATTTTCGTCGGCGATGGCGGCGGCCTCGGCAACGGCCTTGTCAGCGTTTGTCGCAACGGTCACCTTGCTGCGCAGTTTGCCGTTGACCTGCACCACCAGTTCGATGGTATCGCGCACCAGGGCGCTTGCGTCGACCACTGGCCAACTGGCGTTGAGTACGTCGTCGCCGTAACCGAGTTCACGCCACAATACATGGCTGATGTGTGGTGCGATGGGTGACAAAAGTCGCAGCATGATGCTGAACCCTTCATTGATCACCGCGCCGTG
>JAYWDX010000212.1:0-2880 GCA_043779675.1 Tenderia sp. (SeqCode) | reverse complement strand
GAATCTCATCGCGCAGCTGAACCGTTTCTCGGGGCGACCGATTGAAGAGGAGGTGAGTGCCGGGTTTGCCGTGGTGCTGCCCGAAAAAAAGATGGCGCTACTGGTGGGGCAACAGACCATCGGTGGCGCCAGGTTGATAGGCGTGGATAAAGATCTAGCTCTTTATGAGGGGCTGATAGATGGTGTGAATGATCCAGAGAAGCTCCCGGATGATGCGGTCTTTAATATCATCATGAGCGGCCCAGGTCGTAATGTGCATACCAAGCTGCGCTCGCAAGGCGCCGTGATTCGGGAGTTTGGCCTGGCGCTGGCGCGCGAGGTGCAGGTGGGTGGGCGCAAAATAGATGTTGGCGTCACCCCTAAGTATGTTGATGTCACTACCTTTGACTCAGAGCAACTGCTGCCGGGAGCTGCCTACAATACTGCGGCGGGGCAGCGGCACTACGCCAGTTACAACGTTGATTTGGGGTTGGCCGTCGATCGCGGTGATGGCTGGCGCGGTGGCGTGGCGATCAAAAATCTCATTCCCCATCGCTATCGCACGGTGTTGGATGGGGTGGTCAAAATCCAGCCGCAGGCCCGTATTGGCGCTGCCTATAGCGGCGAATGGTATGCGGCGGCGCTGGACCTGGACCTGAATGAGAGCAAGGCCACTGGGCTTGGTTCCAATAGCCAGTATTTGAGCGTTGGGGCGGAACTCTCTTTGACCAAAAAATTACAGTTACGTGGCGGCTATCGCCATAACATCAGTGATACTAAAACCAATCGGGTGACGTTGGGGATGGGGTTTGGGCTGCTGGGTGCGGCAGCGGATATTGGTATGTCACTTAATGAAGATGGAGTTGGGCTGTCTGGCCAGCTTGGGTTTTATTTCTAGGGCTTTAATGGTTCCGGGCGGGCGTCGTTGACCACGATGGTCTTGCCCTTGGCGGTGATCAATCCCTGAACCTCCAGACTCTTTAGTACCCGCCCTACCATTTCACGAGAGCAGCCGACGATCCGCCCCAGCTCCTGGCGGGTGATGCGGATCTGCATGCCGTCTGGGTGGGTCATGGCATCTGGCTCCTTGGTTAGGTCCAGCAGGGTGCGGGCCACGCGGCCGCTGACATCCATGAAGGCGAGGCGTGTCACCATGCTGGAGGTGCGGCGCAGCCGGAGCGCCATCTGCGAGGCTAGCTTGAAGATGAGTTCTGGCTCCTCCGTGGCCACCTGGCGGAAGCGGTCATAACTGATCTCGGCCACCTCACACTCCTCTCTGGCGCGGATCCAGGCGCTCCGTTCCGGGCCGTGGCTGAAGAGTCCCATCTCACCAAAAAAAGCGCCGCCATTAAGGTAGGCCAGCACGATTTCACGACCATCGTCGTCCTCGGCGATGACGCTCACCGACCCTTTGGTGATGTAATAGAGCGAATTTGGTATGTCACCACCCTGGATGATGATGCTTTTTTTGGGGTAGCGGCGGCGGTGGCAGTGGCCCAAAAATTTATCGATCACGGGATTCGGTTCAGTCTTTATCTTGATGAGCGGCGTCATGTCTCTTTCCATTGATCTATTGGCCATTGACCTATTGGTATCTCCACTATCTATCGGCCGAACTCCGCCAAGCTTTGAGTTATCATAAGCGCTCTCAAAATAGTCTCAGGAAGGAAGGACAGATGAAGGCGCGCATCAAGTGGGTGGACGAGGCGATGTTTGTGGGTGAGTCCGGCAGTGGTCATGCGGTGGTCATGGATGGTCCTGCTGATGGCGGTGGCCGCAATCTCGGGCCGCGGCCGATGGAGATGCTGCTGCTCGGCACCGGCGCCTGTAGTTCATATGATGTAATTCACATCCTGCGCAAGGGGCGTCATCCCGTCAGCGATTGTGTCTGTGAGCTGGAGGCCGAACGTGCTGAGGGCGTGCCGTCGGTCTTCACCAAGATTCACATGCACTTCATCGTCACCGGCAACGGCCTGAAAGAGAGCGTGGTAAAACGTGCCGTTGAGCTCTCTGCCGAGAAATACTGCTCCGCCTCGATCATGCTGGGCAAGAGCGTCGAGATCAGCCATGACTTTGAGATCTGTGAGACGGGGGCAGTGGCGTGATCAGGCCCAAGCCGACCTCGGGCATGCGCCATGTCGCGCTCTTTGTGACTGACTTGGAGGCGTGTGAAAGGTTTTATGTCGAGCTGCTGGGGATGAAAGTCGAGTGGCGCCCCGATGGCGACAATCTCTACCTCACCTCCGGCAATGACAACCTGGCGTTGCATCGCGCGCCGACGGCTTACGACCTGAGTGGCGATCAGCGTCTTGACCATATTGGCTTCATCATTGATGAGGCAGGGCAGGTGGATGTCTGGTTCGATTTCCTGCGTGGCCACGACATTCAGATGAAGACCGCGCCGCGTACTCATCGTGATGGCGCCCGTAGCTTTTATTGTCTTGACCCTGCCGCCAACACGGTGCAGATGATCTATCATCCGCCGCTCGCACATAAGGGTTCCATGTGAGTGGTGGATCGGGGATGATTGCGCGCCTGAAGTGGTATGAGCAAGGAGGGGCGACTGTTGCCCGCTAAACAGATTGAAAAATTGAAGCTCCATGGCTTCAATAACCTCACCAAAACTCTCAGTTTTAATATCTACGATATCTGTTACGCGGTAACACCAAGGCAGCACGAGGAGTATATCGAGTATATCGATGAGGCCTACAACGCCGAGCGGCTGACGCAGATATTGACCAAGGTGACCAGTATCATTGGTGCCAATATTCTCAATATTGCCCATCAGGATTACGATCCACAGGGGGCCAGCGTCACGATTCTGATCTCTGAGGAGCCGGTGGCCGCGGATAGCATCTCTAATGCCGAGGCGCCGGGGCCGCTGCCCGAGTCAGTGGTGGC
>JAYWDX010000211.1:0-2509 GCA_043779675.1 Tenderia sp. (SeqCode) | reverse complement strand
GATACGATCCAGGAACCAGCGGTCATGGGAGATAACCACGGCACAGCCACCAAACTCCAGCAACGCATCTTCAAGGGCGCGCAGGGTTTCGATGTCGAGATCGTTGGTTGGTTCATCGAGCAGCAGCACGTTGCCGCCACTCTTCAGCAGCTTGGCCAGATGCAGGCGGTTACGCTCACCACCGGAGAGGTCGCTGACACGCTTCTGCTGATCACCACTCTTAAAGTTGAAACGACTCAGGTAGGCGCGTGAGTTGATGGTGGTGGTGCCGACGGTGATGATCTCCTGGCCGTCGGAGATCTCTTCCCAGACGGTCTTTTTGCCGTCGAGGTCGTCGCGGCTCTGGTCGACGTAGGCAAGTTTGACGGTTTCACCGATACGCAGTTCGCCGCTGTCGGGTTTTTCCAGCCCCATGAGCATTTTGAAGAGTGTCGATTTACCCGCGCCGTTGGGGCCGATGATCCCGACGATACCGCCGGGCGGCAGGTTGAAGTTCAGATTCTCGATCAGCAGGCGGTCACCAAAGGCCTTGTTGAGATTTTTCGCCTCAATGACGAGATCGCCCAGACGTGGCCCAGCCGGAATGAAGAGTTCGTTGGTCTCGTTGCGCTGCTCGTAGCTCTGGCTGGCCATCTCTTCATAACGGGCCAGACGCGCCTTGCTCTTGGCATGGCGACCTTTGGCGTTGCTGCGCACCCATTCGAGTTCGGACTTCATCGCCTTGATGCGGGCGCTTTCACCCTTCTCTTCCTGTGCTAGACGCTCACCCTTCTGTTCCAGCCAGGACGAGTAGTTACCCTCCCATGGAATGCCATGGCCACGGTCAAGCTCAAGGATCCAGCCGGCGACATTGTCGAGGAAGTAACGGTCGTGAGTAACTGCAACGACAGTCCCTTCATATTCACGCAGGAAGTGTTCGAGCCAGGCCACTGATTCAGCATCAAGGTGGTTGGTTGGTTCATCGAGCAGCAGCATGTCGGGTGCAGAGAGGATCAGACGACACAACGCCACACGGCGCTTCTCACCCCCGGAGAGGGTAGTGACATCAGCATCCCAAGGTGGCAGGCGCAACGCTTCAGCAGCGATCTCCAGTTTGCGGTCGAGGTTGTGGGCGTCAGACGCCTGTATGATGTTCTCCAGCTCCGCCTGCTCTTTAGCGAGCGCGTCAAAGTCGGCATCGGGTTCGGCATAGGCGGCATACACAGCATCCAGGCGCACCATCGCCTCTTTGATGTGGCCAAGCGCCTCTTCCACATTGCCACGCACATCCTTGGTCGGATCAAGATCAGGTTCCTGAGCCAGATAACCGATCTTGATGCCCGGCTGCGGCCGCGCCTCACCATCGAAATCCTTGTCAACGCCCGCCATGATGCGGATGACGGTCGACTTACCCGCACCGTTCAAACCCAGCAGACCAATCTTGGCTCCAGGAAAGAAGGAGAGCGAGATATCCTTGATGATAGTGCGCTTCGGGGGAACAATCTTGCTCACCCGGTTCATGGTGTAGATGTATTGGGCCATGGTGTTTTTAGTTTCCGTTGTTTAGGTGTTTTAGTATTATCCGCGCTCGTAATTTAAGCACAGCCTATCAATGTAGGGTGGGTTAGGCGTGTTTTGCCGTAACCCACCAAGCCTGCGAAGCACACAATATGTTTTGCTGGATCATACGCACATAACTCAGGCCGGTTTTTCTCCACGGCTCTGCTGCTGTCTTTGCGCCTGCGCCACCAGTGCCTGTGTCGCTTGGTACGCACTGGCGCAGAAGACTGCAAACTCTGCGAGTTCCGCCACCTGCGGCCAAACCCCTGTCGCGACGCTGATTTTACCCGCATTGCGTTGATAGCGCGCCAGCGTGTCAATGTACTCCCGTCTCTGCTCGCTCGGAATGACGATGGGTGGCAGACCGGAACTCAACAGCGGGATATTGGAGACCAGCCGGGCGATGCGGCCATTGCCATCCCAGAACGGGTGGGTGTGGGCGATCCCCATGTGAATTTTGGCATAGATCGCGGGCGCCTCTTCAAACGTAATGTTCGATTTTGATGCGGAGTTGATGAAGGCAATGATCTCCTTCATCAGCGCCGGGATTTCACTGGGCGCTGCATACTCAATGAATATCTGTTTTCCATTGTCATCGACGGCATAAGTCCCGTTGGGTTCGACCTTCCATGCCCCCTGGGGTTTGTAGATGTCTGTCACTACTTCTGCCTGTATCGCTTTATGAAGGGCGAAAAAATCGTTGTCCGTAAGCTCTCTTCCAATGAATGAGTAGATCAGCTCAATGGCCCGGGCGTGACCGATCACCTCCTGGTGATCTTTGATCGGTTTTCCTGAGACTGTCAGCCCCTCTTCAAGGATGAACTTGGTATCCCCAAGAGAAAGTGTATTGCCTTCGATAGCCGTGGAGGTGTGCGTCCAAAGATCGCGCAGCTGTTTAAGCAGCGATTTCTGAATGTCGCTATCGAACGTTTTTAGAAAATCGAACATGGGTCACAATATCCTGTCATAA
>JAYWDX010000210.1:0-32546 GCA_043779675.1 Tenderia sp. (SeqCode) | reverse complement strand
GATGCACGCGGCTCAGTGCGGCTTACACAAGGCACGATGATGGCGCTGTGTCGTTATAGCTGGCCTGGTAATGTGCGTGAATTGGCCAACTTGATAGAGCGGTTGGTGATTATGTATCCGCAAGGGGTAGTCGATTTCCAGGATTTGCCAGCCAAATTCCGCGAGCTCACAGAGGAGCTGTCCCTCGACCCTGCTGCGCTTGAGGTGCCGATGATGTCGTCAATGGTTATGCGTGAGATGCCACCGCTGGAGCCATTGGTCGATGGTATGCCACGACTGCCCGCTGAAGGGTTGGACTTGAAGGAGTATCTGGCTGACCTGGAGCGTCATTTTATCCAACAAGCACTGGATGACGCTGATGGGATTGTTGCCCATGCCGCTAATCGCCTGCGACTGCGGCGCACAACGTTAGTTGAAAAGATGCGCAAATATGGTATGCAGCGTACAGAAGAGATGATGTAATTTTGACGTCCGTCTTAAAGTATTGTTTCAACCTATTGAAATAAATGGATTATTAATTACTGGCCCGTAATTTGCTATTTGACTGTGACAGCCCACCGTAGTGGTGGGAATGTCACAATCAGGATGGCGAGAAATGAGTGGCCAGAATGCACATAAGATAGAGCATCTCGAAAGCGCCTTTCAGGCATTTAATCAGATGTCTGAGCAGCTTATCTCCTCTTATCATCTGCTTGAATGCCAGGTTGAACAGCTTAACCGCGACCTCGCTGTAGCCCGTGACGAACGTCTCCAGCAGTTTGATGAGACGACAAAACTTGCCAACCGTCTTGAACATCTGCTTAACGCCCTCCCTGGTGGAGTGGTGGTGCTGGATGGCATGGGCATTGTTCGTGAAATAAATCCCGCTGCAATTGAGCTGCTCGGTGAGCCGCTGAAGGGTGTTGTCTGGCGGAGTGTTATTCAGCGCGCCTTTGCCCCTCAGTTTGATGATGGCCACGAAGTCTCGCTGCGTGATGGTCGTCGTGTCAGCATCGCGACTAGCTCCCTGGGCGGTGAACCGGGTCAGATACTCTTGATCAAGGATGTCACTGAGACACGTGAATTGCAGGAAAAACTGAGCCGTTATCAACGGCTCTCGGCCATGGGGCAGATGGCGGCCTCATTGGCCCATCAGATTCGAACCCCAACTGCCGCCGCACTGCTCTACCTCTCCACATTGCGCAGCCATAAAGCTACTCCCGATGCGGTTGAAAAATACTGCGATAAAGTGCGCGATCAATTGCGTCATATTGAGGCCATGATCAGCGACATGCTCACCTACGTGAAGGGTGGTGCAGCGACTCAAGAGAACCTATTTCAGCTCGACAGCTTCATTCAAAAACTCTCAGAAGCGGTGCAATTCCAGACTCAGATCAAAGGGTGTGAGTTGAGATTTATCAATCAACTGCCGCAGCAGCAGATCAGGGGTAATCAGGATGCGCTGTTGGGGGCGTTGATCAATCTGATTATGAATGCACTCAATGCCAGTAATGGCGTGATGGCACCGCTGATTGAAGTAGTCTTTGGTCGTCATGATGACAGCACTATGCAGATCATGGTGCGTGACAACGGTTGCGGTATTCCGGATGAGATCAAACAGCGTATTTTTGAACCCTTTGTGACCACCCGGCCACAGGGGACTGGCCTTGGATTGGCCGTGGTGAAATCTGTGATAGAAAAATTTGGTGGTCAAATCACTTTTAGTACAGAGCCAGGGAGCGGTACTGAGTTTAGGGTAGTGCTGCCACATCTGCTGGGCACAAACGACTCCCCTGAGCGGAACTTACAATAAGAGGTGTATATGAGTTCAGCAGTTGTTCTGGTGGTTGAAGACGATAGTTCATTGCGCGATGCGCTCTGCGACACGTTGGTGATGGCCGGTTTTAAGGTCAAGGCAGTGGCCAATGGCCAGGCCGCCCTTAAGGTGATTGAGAGCGAAAAATTTTCCATGGTGGTGAGTGACGTACACATGCAGCCGATGGGTGGCCATGAGCTGTTGCAGCAGCTAAAGGCAAAATGTCCCAGCCTGCCGGTGGTGCTGATGACGGCCTATGGCAGTATCGAAAAGGCCGTGGCGGCGATGCGTGATGGCGCCAGCGACTATCTGGTCAAACCTTTTGAAGCCGAAGTGCTGATCAACATGGTGAACCGTTATCTGGAGCAAAAAAACACCAGCACCGACCTTATTGTGCTAGATAAACGCATGATGGAAGTTGTCGCGCTCTCTGAAAGAGTGGCTGTCACTGATGTCACAGTCATGATTAATGGTGAGAGCGGTACTGGCAAGGAGGTGATCGCCCGCCACATTCACAACAGTTCACCACGTCGGGCAGGGCCGTTTGTTGCCATTAACTGTGCAGCCATCCCTGAGAACATGCTTGAGGCGATGCTGTTTGGTTATGAAAAGGGGGCCTTCACCGGTGCCTATCAGGCGTGTGCGGGTAAGTTTGAGCAGGCCCAGGATGGCACTCTTTTATTGGATGAGATTTCGGAGATGGACCTCGGCCTTCAGGCCAAATTGCTGCGGGTATTGCAAGAGCGTGAAGTAGAGCGCTTGGGCGGCAAAAAGCCGATCACGCTTAATGTCCGGGTGCTAGCCACCAGCAATCGCAACATGAAGAGTGAGGTGGCCGCTGGCCGTTTCCGCGAGGATCTTTACTATCGCCTCAACGTCTTTCCTTTGACGCTACCGCCGTTGCGGTCACGCAAACAGGATGTGGTGGCGTTGGCGGAGCTATTTATTCGTAAATATTCTGAAGGCAAAGCCGTTCCAGAACTCAGCAGTGAGGCCCAAGCGGCGCTTGAACAGTACAACTGGCCCGGCAATGTGCGGGAGCTGGAGAACGTTATTCAGCGGGCATTGATTCTTTGTTCTGGAAATCTTATTTCTGGGTACGATCTTTGCTTTGAAGAAGAGCGTGACGAAGTTATGACACCGGATGTCTGTGAAGTGATCGAAACGGGCTTGAGTGGTGATCTCAGAGCCAAGGAGAGTGATCTGATCTTGAATGCTTTGCACGAGTGTGGCGGCAGTAAAAAGATGACAGCAGAGCAGCTCGCCATTAGTCCACGCACCCTGCGCTATAAGTTGGCGCGGATGCGGGAACAAGGGATTGCCATACCGGGTGATTATTAAGTACCACTGATGTTCGTGGAGAGTGCAGCAATGAGTGACATGAATATAGACAAAGTGCTGATGCAGATGAGAGTGCTGGCGGCTCAGGCCAGCGGCGCGCCAGCAATAGCTGAAACTGCATCATCGGGTGGTGTTAATTTTTCTGAGCTGCTGGGTCAATCTGTCAGCGCCGTTAACAAGACCCAGAAAACTTCCGGTGATCTTAAAACTCGTTTTGAGATGGGCGACCAGGGTGTCAGCATGGTTGATATCGCCATCGCTTCCGAGAAGGCCAAAATCTCTTTTACCGCCATGACCGAGGTGCGCAACAAATTGGTCGAGGCTTATAAAGACGTCATGAGCATGCCGGTCTGATGAGACAGGGCGGGAGTTATTATGGCGTTAGTTAAAGCAACTGATATTGGCGCGGGTTTCAATACCCTGCCACTTGTCAGACAACTGGGACTCATGGTCGGTTTTGCCGCCTGTGTGGCGTTGGCGGTGGCGATTGTGCTTTGGGCGCAGAAACCCAGTTATCGCATGCTCTACGGCAATCTTTCAGATCAAGAGGTGATGGAGATCTCCTCGGCGTTGAATCAGGCCGGTATCAAGTTTCAGGTTAACGACGTTACTGGCGCCATCATGGTTGATGCGCCCCAGGTGCATGAGGCACGAATGAAGCTTGCCGGCTCTGGACTGCCCAAGGGCAGCGGCACCGGTTATGAACTATTGGATAAAGATCAAGGATTTGGCACTAGCCAGTTTGTTGAAACCACCCGCTACCAACGTGCTGTTGAAGGCGAATTGGCCAAGACCATCTCGTCATTGACTAATGTACAGTCTGCCAGGATTCATCTTGCTATCCCCAAGCAGTCAGCCTTTGTCCGTGACCGCAAAAAACCCACTGCCTCAGTCATGCTTAATCTTTACCAAGGGCGAGTCATGACGCCCGAACAAGCCTCTTCCATTGCCCATCTGGTCGCCTCCAGCATTCCTAATCTTGAGGTGGAAGATGTCACGGTTGTGGATCAGAACGGACGCTTGCTAAATAAAACGGAAGCAGCCGATGAGATGGGCCGCTCCAGCACTCAGTTCGAATATAAAAAGAACCTGGAAGAGTATTACATGCGCCGGATTCAGGAGATTATCGAACCGATCATCGGTGTCGGCAAGGTCAAGGCACAGGTGGCTGTTGATCTTGATTTCACAGTCAGCGAACAAACGCAGGAGTCCTTTAATCCCGATCTTCCTTCTATCAGAAGTGAACAGACGGTTGAGGAAGAGACTGTGGGCGCGGGCAGTAACGGTGTCCCCGGTACCTTGAGCAATCAACCGGCGCAGGCAGGCAGTACCGTCGCGGCAGCCGCTAATGACTCAGCCAACCCGGCCAAAAATAGCGCCCGCCGCAGTGTCAGAAATTATGAACTCGATAAGACCATTAGCCATATTCGGCATCAGACCGGCACCCTGAAGCGGCTCTCTGCCGCCATTGTTATCGATGAGAGGACCAGTAAAAATGAAGCCGGTGAGGTGAGTTCTAAACCACTCTCGGTTGAGGAGATGGGCAAGATTACGGCGTTGGTCAAGGAGGCGATTGGTTTTGATGTCAGTCGTGGTGATAGTGTCAATGTCATTAACGTTCCGTTCCTGCCAGCGCCAGAACTTGAACCTGCTGCAGAACCATCACTGCTGAGTCAACCGTGGGTGTGGGGGGCAGGAAAATTACTGTTAGGTATTATTGCGGTGATGTTGATCATCTTTGTGGTGCTCAAGCCGGTGTTGAAGATGCTGGCAGCGCGCGGTAAGGAGGAGGAAACCATGGCGTTAGCCATAAGCGATGCTGAGTCGCCAGCCTCGAGCAGTGATCATATGCCGATGTTGTCCGGCGTTACCTATGCAACGCAACTGGAAATGGTTCAAACGGTTGCCAAACAGGAACCGCATCGGGTTGCTAATATTGTAAAAGGTTGGGTAGAAAACGATGGCTGAGGATGGAGGAAAGACTAAAACCCTGAGTGGAGCTGACCGTGCGGCTATCCTGTTGATGAGTCTTGGCGAGGCAGATGCCGCCGAGGTGCTCAAACGTCTTGGCCCCAAAGAGGTGCAGCGGATCGGCAGTGCCATGGTGCAGATGGCAAAGGTAGATAAACAGGAAGTAGCGAATGTTTTGAACTTATTTGTTCAACAGATTGATGGTCAGGCATCAATGGGTGGTTCAGAAGAATACATCAAAAAACTGTTGGTGACAGCGTTGGGTGAGGGCAAGGCAGGGCAGGTGATTGATCGCATCCTCTTTGGCCATAACTCCAAAGGGTTGGAGGCGCTTAAGTGGATGGAACCAAAAGCTGTTGCTGAAGTGATTCGGCTTGAACATCCGCAGATCGTCGCCATCGTTCTCTCTTATTTGGATGCAGATCAGTCGGCGCAGGTACTTGCCCTGATGCCAGAGCGCACCCGTTCTGACACCATTATGCGTATTGCTACCCTTGATGGGATTCAGCCAGCGGCATTGAATGAACTGGATATGATTTTGGATAAGCAGTTTTCAGGCAATAGTAATGCCCAGTCCTCCAATGTTGGTGGTAAAAAGACGGCGGCCAATATTCTTAACTTTATGGATACCGCTATCGAAAGCGAGATCATTGAGGAGGTCAAGGAGGCCGATGCCGAGTTGGCCCAGGCGCTGGAAGATCTGATGTTTGTCTTTGATAACCTGATTGATATTGATGACCGTGGTATTCAAACGCTGTTGCGTGAAGTCTCATCAGAAAATCTGGTGATGGCGCTCAAGGGGGCTGAGGAACCATTGCGTGAGAAAATATTTAAAAATATGTCTAAACGCGCCAGTGAAATGTTGCGTGATGATTTGGAGTCCCGTGGTCCGGTACGTCTGAGTGAAGTGGAGGCGGCACAGAAAGAGATCCTCGCTATCGCCCGTCGTATGATGGACTCCGGAGAGCTGGTGATTGGTGGCAAGGGTGAATCTTTTGTCTAGGCTCTTCATCTCCGGCGAGGCGTTTACGGCCTGGGTCCAGCCCGAGATTGGCGAAGAGTCGCAGCCGCACAGGCAGGCGCATAAACAGGAGTCTGCCATCGATCATGAAAAAGAGCTGGCGCGACAAGTGGCCGAAATAAAAGAGAGCGCTCGCCGCGAAGGATTTAAGCAGGGGCTTAGCGAAGGTCATGTCCAGGCACGTCAGGAGATCGATAACGTTACTAACAGATTAACAGCGCTGATCAATGCCCTTGCCACACCTCTCGAACACCTCAGCGACGATGTAGAGGATGAACTGGTAAAACTTGCAGTAGCCATTGCCAAGCAGATCGTACGTCGAGAACTGAAAACAGATCCGACGCAGGTGATAAGCGTGGTGAAGGAGGCGCTTAATGCCTTGCCCGCCGCCGGTCAAAATATCAAGCTTCATCTTCACCCGGAGGATGCCAAACTGGTCGCCGATACCATGTTGGCCAACGCCAACGAACGTAAATGGGAGCTGGTGGATAATCCACTCATACAGCGTGGTGGTTGTCGTATTGAAACCGACTCATCCAATGTGGATGCCACCATAGAATCTCGTGTTGCCACCATTGCCACTCGCATTATGGGAGGCGAGCGCGCCAATGACAGTTGAGGCCGATTTTTTTAGTGATATGGCGCAGCGCCTCCAGCGCCGTGGTGACAGCATCGCCCAGCGCGTACCGCTGGAGGTGACAGGAAAGCTCACCCGCATGGTCGGCCTAACGCTTGAAGCGGTAGGTGTGAGGGCAGTGATTGGCAGCCGTTGCCTGATCGTTAATGCTGGTGGTGAACCCATTGAGGCAGAGGTGGTGGGATTTGCGGGTGACAAAACTTATCTCATGCCCATCGGTGATATTCGCGGCCTAATGCCCAATGCCACAGTCATCCCCACCCACGGCGTCTGTTCGGCGCCGGCGGGTATGTCGTTGTTGGGGCGGGTCTTGGATGGTTCTGGCAAACCGTTAGACAATCTGGGGCCGATTGAGGCAGAGGCGCAGGTTTCACTGACTGGGAACTTCATTAATCCACTAAGCCGTCACCCCATCGAAGAACCGCTTGATGTGGGTGTTGGTGCCATCAATGCCCTGTTAACGGTAGGCCGTGGCCAGCGTATGGGACTGTTTGCCGGCAGCGGTGTAGGCAAGAGCGTCTTGCTGGGCATGATGACCAAATACACCACCGCAGATGTCATTGTGGTGGGGTTGATTGGTGAGCGTGGCCGTGAAGTTAAAGAGTTCATTGAGAAAATCCTCGGTCCAGAAGGGCGCGCCCGTGCCGTGGTGGTGGCAACACCGGCCGATAATTCGCCGCTGATGCGTATGCATGGCGCCATGCTCTCAACCAGTATTGCGGAATATTTTCGTGACAAGGGAAAGCATGTATTGTTGCTCATGGATTCGCTAACCCGTTACGCCCAGGCGCAACGTGAAATAGCCCTGGCCATCGGCGAGCCGCCCGCCACCAAAGGTTATCCACCCTCTGTCTTTGCCAAGCTGCCACAACTGGTGGAACGTGCCGGCAATGGCGCCGAGGGGGGCGGATCGATCACCGCTTTTTATACGGTACTGACCGAAGGGGATGATCAGCAAGATCCTATCGCCGATGCCGCCCGCGCCATCCTTGATGGTCACATCGTGTTGTCACGTAATCTTGCAGAGATGAGCCACTATCCCGCCATCGATATTGAGGCCTCTATCAGTCGTGTGATGAATGAGATTGTGACACCAGAACATCTCGCCAACGCCCGTCGCCTCAAACAGCTTTACTCCAGTTATCAGCAACATCGTGACCTGATCAGCGTTGGCGCCTATAGCAAAGGCAGTAATCCAGCAGTGGATGAAGCGATTGCCTATCACCCCAAAATAATGGAATTTCTGGCGCAAGGCTTTAATGAGTCGGTACAGTTTGATGAGAGCCTGGCAGGATTGGAACAGCTACTCCATAAAAATGCGGTGGAGAAACGGATAGCGCCCGCATGAATAGACAGCGCCGTAAATAACAATGGGTAACAATGGATAACTCAAAACGGTTCAAACCAATTGTTGATCTAGCCCACGATTCAGAGCGTCAGGCGGCGCGGGCGCTGGGCACAGCATTGCAACGGCTGAACGAAAGCAAAGAGCAGCAGCGCCAGTTGTATAGTTACCGTGAAGAGTACACACAACGTCTACAGCAGGCAGGCAATGAAGGCATTAGTGGACAGAAGCTAAACGAGTATCGCCACTTCATGGCCAAGATTGACGCCGCGATCACCAGCCAAACGGCGGTTGTTGAAAAGGCACAGGTGATACTCAATGAGAAAAAACAGTTCTGGTTTGCCAAGCGGGGTCGATCCAAGGCATTAGACAGCGTGCTCGATCACTACCTGGAAGAGGAGCGGCGCGATCTGGATAAACGTGATCAGCGAGAACAAGATGACCGCGCCGGCCGTAATGGCCAGGAGCCAGGGAATGAGTGAGCGCTGATGGTCTACATCTGAAATGTATAGATGCCAACGCAGTGCAAAAACTCCAGCTAACACCGATAGTATATGCCAGCCAAACGGCTAGAAACTCGTATCACCCCCCTCACCCTTAAACAACTCCGAAACGGCACGCTGGTGGGGGTCGCCAGCAGGCAAAGGCACTGACATTCACACCGCTTAAGTTCCCGCGGACAGAATGTGGCAGGTCTACCGAAGAGTCTCACGGCACGGCAAACGTCCACTGCTAAAGACAGGCTGTTTGGACGAGACCACACCGTTTATTTCACGCTCACGCACACACAATCAACAACGCCATGCACGGCAGGCAGAGCAGCGCTTCCAGGCGGATATTGTCACGTCTGCTGTTCAGTCACTGGCTACCAACAGCGCCACCTACAACTCCACTCACACTAAAAGAGATCACCGCAGATGAAGCGCAGCAATCCCTTGGCCAGTATTACAAACCAAATCTCATTGTTATTACTGCTGTGCCTCACTTTACTCCTGCAAGCATGTGGTGGTGGCGGTGGACCCGCAGCCACATATAAAGTGGACGGAACTGTGGCCGGTCTGGGCGACACGCCGCTGATATTGCAAAACAACGGCGGCGGCACAGCCAGCCAGAACATCACCACCATCGTCATCAATTGCGGCGTCGTAGCCACCGGTTACTACAACACCGGTAGCGCTAACGTCAAAACTGATAACACCAATAACACAACACGATCTTTATAGTGGTTTGGCCATAAACCTCTCTTCCTCTATTAATCCCGTTGCTAATGTTTTGTTGTTGGTGGCATTTTCCAACGGAGAGCCAGGGGGTATTTCAGAGTTTCTATATGCGGGATTTTAGTTTGTGACTTTATTGTTGTTTCCGCGCCTTAATGTGGGGACTCGTACGAGAGTTGGCTCGGTGGAGTGTAGTATGGATTGCCATGGAGGCGGCTGGAAACCTGAAAGCCAGAAATAAATCTCTGTATCCAGGGTGTTTCGAATGATGCAGATAGCTAATACAACACGTCTGAAAACAGGACGTGCAGAGTGATCCGTAGTTTATCGGCTACGGCCACTGAAAAATAAAAAATATAGCCCGTAGGATGGGTGAAATGAAATGGAACCCATCAACACTGATAACAAAATGTGAAAGGTGGATGAATATTGAAACACCATGACCAGCGATTGCCGTGACCGGTTATCGGGAATGATGGGTTGCGTTGCGTTCCACCCAACCTGCCGGACGCAATACAAAACAACTTTGCGCTTCACTCATGCTTGGGCCGTCATGTCGGCTTTATAAGGGGAGTGTCATGATAATTATCAAGCGTGCGTGTGCTATTGCCTTGTTACTGGCGATGGTGTTATCAGGGACTGCATGCAAGGGTAAAGATAAAGGAGAGGATATGTGGTTACAAGCTGAGGCGGTGGCCACGCTGGCGGCGGATTGGGTGAGAGCACACACGGCGATCACTGTTCAGATCTACACCTTTGATTGTCCCCGTGTCGGCTTTGAATTTTTTGCCACCACCGTCACCACCCGGCTGAAAAATACTTATCGTGCCTATCACGAGACAGATCCCGTCACCATGGTCCCCGTATACCCTTTTTCACACGCCCCCACGCCCGGCCATGGTTACTACGTTCCCTCCTCCGAAGTAGTGCTGAGCGGCACCCGCCCACAAAATGGCCACTTACACTAAATCTGTTAATGGACGAACCTGGAAAATGCTGAAACGACCGCCGCCGCTGACCAGCAACCAAAAAGCGATTCAGCAATGGCTGGCATCTGACGCCCCCGTGAGTCCGCTCAACCCGCAAACCTGGGCGTTCATCAACGCCGGATTACAGTGGGTGCTCAAAGGCATCATGGTCGGCGCGCTTGAATCTTTACAGGCACAGGCCATGAACGTCTCCACGCTGGCAGACAAAATCGCACTGATACTGATCAAAGGAATAGATCTCGCCAAAAAGACAAATACATGAGTGTTGCGCGTAATGCGTAAAATCATGCAGGTGCTGGGAATGAAAGCTGTGGAGTCAGTCGAGCAGCTTAGTCGTGCCTTCATGCGCAGCATCCTTGAGCGGTTGATGCGTAAAATTACCGCAGGGGCGGGGGATTGTTGGTTAATAGGCCTTGGTGTATATAGATAGTCTCCCGCAATAAACAGTTTATCCCCCTGATATTTTTTGGCACAGCAGTTGCTGTTACTCAGATATGTAAATTACTGAGAACCAATGGTCCTATCACTATGCAGGCGAACGTACAAAATTTACCCATAACGTTGGCACCCTCTTCAAAGGGGGGTGGTGTAGGTGTCTTGTCTAGCGGAAAGACGCAAGACGTTGATAATGGTGGTGATGTGGTGGGGGCCGATTTCCTTGTGTCGCTGAAAGACTCACTGCAGGAGTTGGCTCAGGGTGATTTATCGCCCATTTTGGCACTCGATCAAACCCAGTTGCTGGCAACGGTTGAGCAATATCTGGCAGGGCAGTCGCAGTTGCCAGGTGGCAATGGTCTGCCGCCGCAGGATTTGATTGCCGCTAATGCGGGTGCCAGCAGTGGTGATGAGCTGACAGCGGACCTGCGCGAACTGATGGAACGCCTGCGAAATCTGTTGCTCAATTCAGCAATGCCAGTAGCAGCTGGGATAGTCGCACCAGATATTGTGGCTACAACAGCGGTAGTGAGTGATGCGGCGGCGCAAGCGATGCTTGATCAACGCCGTCTGTTGGAGCGCTTTCAGTCATTGCCGGAGCTGCGGCGAGCGGGGGATATCATTCCAGTTGCTGAAGTTAAGCCAGATATAAACGCTAGCGTTGATTTGGCGCTGATGCCAGAGCCACAGGGGGATGAGTTTGCGTTGCAACTGACAAAAATGGCAGAGATGACCGCTCTTACCATGTCATTGAAGGAGGGGCTGGCACTCGATGCTAAGGTTGCCACTGGTGCGACTGATCTAGCCTCACTCCCTACCGCCACGCTGTCACGCCAACCAACTCCACTCGCCAATAGTGCGGAAGCGCGGCCTATGACACCTTCTTACATTCAAGTGCCACTGAACGATTCGCAGTGGCAGAGTGACTTCAATAACCGTGTTACCTGGCTGGCCCGGGCCGGTGGTAATCAGAGTGCGGAAATACGTCTTAACCCAGCTAATCTTGGGCCGATTGAGGTGCGGGTGATGATGAAAGATGATCAGGCTAGTATCACTTTTAGTGCCCAACATGGCGCGGTCCGCGAGGCGATTGAGGCGGGCTTGCCACGTTTGCGTGAAATGTTTTTGAGCAGCGGCATGCAGCTGACTCAGGCTAACGTCTCGGATCAACCATTCCAAGAGCAGCGCCAGCGCCAACAGCCAGGTACTGGTGATGGTGGTTCGCAGGCGCAGCATGGCCAGTCTGATACATTTGACGATATTGCATCTACTACATCCTTAGTTCAGAGTCGCACTTCCGAGCTTGTCGATAGTCTCGATCTATACGTTTAACCTCCTTATTATCGTTTTATTACTCCTTACCCCTTACCCCTTACCCCTTACCAGTTACCAGTTACCAGTTACCAGTTACCAGTTGCTCTGTAACTGGCATTTTTACGGCTATCATCCCGTCAAATATACAGCGCATCGTTTTTTAATGCCGCTAACTCAATGAAACTAAAGAATAATAAAAATGGCATTCTTATTGCTTTGTCATGTCTGTCATAAGTGATAGAAATCTGGAGAGATAACATGGCTGCGAAGGAAAAACCCAAAGAAGATGTCGCTGAAAAACCGGCGGGTGGGGGGGGGAAGAAACAAATCATCATGATCGCGGTGATCGTTCTACTTCTCGGTGGCGGCACGGCAGGTACACTCTTTTTTACTGGAATGTTGGGTGGGGGTAAAAAACACGAAGAGGTATCAAAACCTGAAGAACCAGCTAAGCATGAACCTACTTATTTTGCGTTTGAGAAACCCTTCGTAGTTAATTTTGAAACAGAATCTGGACTACGTTTTTTGCAAGTAGGTGTGGAGCTTATGTCCTATGATCCGTTGGCCATCGAGGCGGTTAAAACACACATGCCAGTGATTAAAAACAACGTCATTTTAATGTTCAGTAATCAGAATTTTGAGTCATTGGCGAGCCGTGATGGAAAAGACAAACTGCGTGAACATACCCTTAAAGAGATACAGGCTGTGATGGAAAAATACTTCGGAAAACCAGGAATTGAAGAAGTGTATTTTACAAGTTTTGTAATGCAGTAATGGTATGAATATTGTAATTTTAATTAATCCATCACGTGATTCAGGTTGCGGACTTATCTGCATAAATAGTTTCATTAAATTATTGATTATAGGTTGACGTATGTCAGTTAGCGATCTCTTATCTCAAGACGAAATAGACGCGTTATTACATGGCGTAGATGGTGGAGATGTTGAGATTGATGATGACATTTTTGATGGTGAAGCAAGGAGTTATGACTTCACAAGTCAGGATAGAATAGTCCGCGGTCGTATGCCGACCTTGGAGATGATAAATGAAAGGTTTGCACGTTATTTTAGAACCAGTATTTTTAATATGCTACGGCGCTCACCAGAGATATCAGTGGGCGGAGTACAGATGCTTAAATTTGCCGAGTACGTACATAGTTTGTTTGTACCTACCAGTCTAAACCTTGTTAACATCCGTCCCCTGCGTGGCACCGCTTTGGTGGTGTTTGATCCAAAGCTTGTCTTTATCATTGTGGATAATTACTTCGGCGGCAGTGGGAAATTTTACAACAAGATAGAGGGTCGAGAATTCACCAAGACGGAGGCACGAATTATCGAGATGATGTTACAGAAGGTCTTTGTTGACATGCAGGAGGCGTGGTCACCCGTTATGGCGATTGAATATTCTTATCAGAGTTCTGAAGTAAATCCACATTTTGCCAACATTGTTAGTCCGACAGAAGTTGTTGTTATTAGCACCTTTCATATCGAACTTGACGGTGGTGGCGGCGACATGCATGTGACTATTCCTTACTCGATGCTTGAGCCGATTCGTGAAATTCTGGATGCCGGTACAGTCAGTGATCGTACTGAGACTGATGAACGCTGGACTACCTCACTTAAAGAGGATATTAAATTTGCTGAAATACATCTAAAGAGCACAATGATTGAAATTGAGTTGACTCTTGGTGATGTTCTAAATATTAAAAAAGGAGACATTATTCCCTTTGAATTTCCTGAAATGATTGCATTAACAACCGATGACGATGTGCCAATATTTCGCGGTAGATTTGGTGTGTCTCAAGGAAATAACGCCATTAAAATAATGGAGTTGGTTCGAAACCGGTTTCCTGTGGTAGCAAAATTAGGAGTGCCGCAATGAACGATACAACAGATGACGTGGATGTAGGGGATGACTGGGCTGCTGCGATGGCTGAGCAGGATGAGGGTGATTCTAAGGAGGTTGAGGCCGCCCATTTCGATGAGTTCTCGTCTAACAAAGGTAAGTATGTTGAGGGCAGTGAAAATCTGGATATGATCCTTGATATTCCTGTGAACATATCCATGGAAATTGGCCGCACTAAAATAAGTATTCGTAACCTGTTACAACTAAACCAGGGGTCAGTGGTTGAACTTGATCGTTTGGCGGGTGAGCCGATGGATGTTTTGGTCAATGGTACTTTGATTGCCCATGGCGAAGTTGTCGTTGTTAATGAAAAGTTTGGTATCCGTCTTACTGATGTTATCAGCGCTCAAGAGCGCATCAAAAAACTCAAATGAGTATCATTGGAGCTTTATGCAGGATGCTAGCTATCAAACAATCATGATAAAAAAAATTGGTATAACCCTATTATTACTATCGTCGCTATTTTCTGTTCTAGCCTGGGGCTTAGAGCCGCCTGTTTCAACACCTTCAACTACCATTGCCACTGCCACTTATTCTCCGGCAGGACAGATCATAAAGATGGCTATTGGTCTGGTGATTGTACTTGTCATGATTTTTGTATTGGCATGGTTGGCCCGTAACTATATGGGGTTTAACCCTTCATCCAATGCATCTCTCAAACCTTTGGCGGGTGTTTTAGTCGGTCAGAAGGAGCGTGTGGTGCTGTTGCAGGTTGGTGAACGACAGATTCTCATTGGTGTTGCACCTGGTCAGATCAACCTTTTGCATGTGATCGACAGAGGCGATGAAGTGACGGTTTCGGTAAAACAGTCGCTGAGTCCGTTTGCAGAAAAACTTAAGCGCAGCCTGGGGCGTTTTGAAAAATCATGAAACATCTCTCTCTTCTGTTGTTATTGTTATTTCCAGCCGCAAGTTCTCTGGCCGCTACCCCCGGCATTGATGCCCTGACCATGACCACTAATGCGAATGGCAGTGAGACATACACCTTGAGTATTCAGGTGTTGATGCTCATGACTATGATGACATTTCTGCCAGCGGCACTGTTGATGATGACATGCTTTACTCGCATTGTTATTGTCCTGGCTCTGCTGCGTCAGGCCATTGGCACAATGTCTACACCTACCAATCAGATAATTATTGGTCTAGGGCTGTTTCTGACGTTTTTTATTATGGCGCCGGTGTTTGATCGTGTTTATGACGATGCTGCCAAGCCCTACATGGATGGACAGATGGAGGGAGATGTTGCACTGAAACTGGCTCAGGTTCCATTTAAACGGTTCATGATGGATCAAGTACGTGATTCTGATCTGTCACTATTCGTCGATCTTTCTGGTAAACAGATCGATGATACAAATCTCGATACCATTCCTTTGACGGTACTTGTGCCTGCCTATGTTACCAGTGAACTAAAAACAGCTTTCCAGATTGGCTTTATTATTTTTATCCCTTTCCTGATTATTGACCTGGTGGTGGCAAGTGTCTTGATGGCGATGGGCATGATGATGCTGTCACCCTTAATTGTATCGCTACCGTTTAAAATTATGCTCTTTGTATTGGTTGATGGCTGGGTTCTGGTCATTGGTACATTGGCATCCAGTTTTTATATTACCTGAGGAGGGGAGACCATGACAGAAGAGGTGGTTTTAGACATCGGTAGAAATGCTATCCAACTCGTGATTGTTTTGACATGTATTCTGCTTTTACCAGCACTGGCAGTGGGTCTGTTGGTGAGTGTGTTTCAAGCAGCGACTCAGATCAATGAACAGACACTTAGTTTTATCCCTAAGTTGCTGGTGACCTTTATTGTATTGGTTGTTGCCGGGCCTTGGATTTTAAATATTCTGGTTGAATACACGCGAACTCTGGTTAGTGATATCCCCGGTTTAATAGGTTAGTTTGCTGTCGCTGCGATGAATTTTCAGCTTGAAGATATTGTCAGTCAGTTCAGCTGGTACCTGTTGCCATTTGTACGCATGACTGGGTTCATGATGGTGGCACCAATTTTTAGTACTGGTTTTGTGCCAAGAAGGGTCAGGATTGGACTGAGCGTGATGTTGGCGCTGATTGTGATGCCCAATCTTACCCCAGATAGTAGCTTTGATCCCGTATCGTTAGGCGGTGTCATCATGCTTATCCAGCAGATGATCATCGGCATTGCGCTTGGTTTTGTGATGCAGCTGATCTTTGCCGCTATTGTCAATGCTGGCCAGCTGCTGGGTATGCAGATGGGGCTAGGATTTGCACAGATGATGGATCCAACCAGTGGTGTGGCCGTACCAGTGATTGGCCAATTTTATAATCTTATGGGTGTGTTTCTGTTCCTGGCCATGAACGGTCATCTGGTATTAATTCAGGTTCTGGTGGATAGCTTTACCATTCTACCCGTGGCTGCGGGTGGTTTGCCTGACTCTGCCTTGATCAATATTGCCTATTTTGGTTCCTGGATATTCACTGGTGCGATCATGATTGCCTTGCCTGCCATCATCTCGTTATTGATGATCAGTGTGGTGATGGGCGTTATCACTAAATCAACACCGCAGATGAACATCTTTGCCGTCGGTTTTGCCATTACTATTATCGCCGGCTTTATCATTATCCTAATAACACTCTCTACTGCCTTTCCCCAGATGGCCAGACTCTTTGGTGAAGGGTTTACTTTTATGCGTGAGATGTTGATCCATGGCTGAGTCGGATAGTGAAGATCGCTCCGAAGATCCCTCGGAGAAAAAACTGCGTGAAGCCAGTGAAAAGGGTCAGGTAGCGCGTTCTAGAGAACTCACCACCTCTGTTATGTTGCTGGGCAGTGCGGTTGGCCTGCTGTTGTTTGGCACCATGATTGTTGAGTCTATGATGACAATCATGCGGACCAGTTTTAGTACATCGCGGGCACAACTTTTTGACACGGCACATATGATGATCGCTTTTGAGGATGCGGTCTCTTACTCCTTGATGATGCTGGCGCCTTTTTCAATATTGATGGTTATATCCGCTGTGGTCGGCTCAATTGCGGTCAGTGGTTGGAATTTTTCGCTTGAGGCGATGTCACCAAAGTTCTCAAAACTCAATCCACTTAGCGGTATGAAGCGAATATTTGGTCCGCAAGGATTAATGGAGTTGTTCAAGGCACTGGCTAAATTTTTTGTGATTTGCAGTGCTGGTGTTTTTGTTCTCTACAGTATCACTGATCAAGTTCTTGGGTTAGGCATGGAGCCTGTTATGCAGGCGATTGCTCATTCCGGTTCACTGCTCACCTGGACATTTTTGGCGGTGAGCCTCAGTACGCTTTTGATTGCAGCGATTGATGTTCCCTTTCAACTCTGGAATCACAAACGGCAATTAAAAATGACCAAAGAGGAGGTCAAACAGGAGAACAAGGATATTCATGGTAACCCGGAGCTGAAGGGGCATATCAGGCGCACGCAGATGGAGATGTCGATGCGGCGCATGATGGAGGCTGTTCCCACGGCCGATGTCATCATTACCAACCCAACTCATTTTTCTGTTGCAGTGAAATATGATCCCGACAACATGCGTGCACCAGTGGTTGTGGCCAAGGGTGCTGACTACGTTGCCTTCGAGATTCGCCGCATTGCCCGCGAAAATAATGTGCCCATCCTGTCAGCACCACCGCTGGCGCGCGCCATCTATCACACCACCGAAATCGACAGCGAAATTCCAGAAGGCCTGTATCTTGCAGTGGCCAGGGTATTGGCCTACATCTTCCATCTCCGGCGCACTGCTTCCAGTGTTAATCCGGATGATTTGGAGATGACGGATCTAACTATTCCTGAGGAAATGCAATATGGCCCTGATGGTAAACCACAGAGCGACCCACAAAAAGATCCCAAACACTAAGTGTAATCGGGTGTTGACTGTTTTGGGCAGTAGTACAGGGTATTCAAAGCTATATCGGGCCGTAGCGGCTGAAATATTGGCAGTTAGGTGGTCATCTCTCCCGGCTAAGATTCTTGCTTTTGTATCGCCATTTGCGCGTATTGCAACGTTAATTCAATGTCATGCCCTGGCGCTTAGCGGCAGTGGCTGGCCCATTATTAAAAGAGTTTAGTATATGGAAAGTGTCAAAAAATTGCCGTCAGTAGCCCAGCTGATGCGTGCTGGATTGGGTGTGCCGATTGTTGTGTTGATGTTGTTGGCGATGTTGATTCTGCCGCTGCCACCCCTTCTGCTGGATATCTTTTTTTCCTTTAGCATTGCTCTCTCGATCATTATCTTGCTGGCGGTGGTCTACACTAATCAACCACTGAAATTTGCGGTATTCCCTACGTTAATCCTGGTGGCAACACTATTTCGGTTGGGGCTTAACATCGCCTCTACCCGTGTGATCTTGCTGGAGGGGCATACCGGCACCGCTGCCGCTGGTCATGTGATCGAGGCCTTTGGTGAGTTTGTCATCGGTGGTAACTACGCAGTTGGTATAGTGATCTTTGCCATTCTTGTCATCATCAATTTTATTGTGGTGACCAAGGGTGCTGGACGTGTGTCAGAAGTTGCCGCCCGCTTCACCCTTGATGCGATGCCGGGTAAACAGATGGCGATTGATGCTGATCTGAATGCGGGTTTGATCGGCCAGGAGGAGGCCAAAAAGCGCCGCATGGAGGTTATCCAGGAGGCCGATTTTTACGGCTCCATGGACGGTGCCAGCAAATTTGTCCGCGGTGATGCCGTGGCTGGGATACTGATTCTCTTTATCAATTTGATCGGCGGTCTGTTGATTGGGCTGCTGCAGCACGACATGCCTTTTGCAGACGCGCTCAGAACCTACACGCTGCTCACCATCGGTGATGGTCTGGTGGCGCAGATTCCAGCACTACTGCTCTCCGCCGCGACGGCCATCCTCGTTACACGTTCCTCTAGTGAGCAGGAGATGGGGGGGCAGATGATGAGTCAACTCTTTAATGATCCTCGTGTTCTCATTGTGACGGCGGCGATTTTGGGCTTGATGGGGATTATTCCTGGCATGCCAAACGTCGCTTTTCTGTCGCTGGCAATATTGATCGGTGGTGCGGCTTGGCTGATGTCGAAAAAACGGACCCAGCAGTCGCTTAAAACGGCCGCGCCAACCCAGATGAAGATGGAATCCCCAGCAGAGACCCGCGACTTGAGCTGGGATGATGTTCAGTCTGTTGATGCGTTGGGATTGGAGGTGGGCTATCGTCTGATTCCCTTGGTGGACAAGAGCCAGGGCGGCCAGCTGATGGCAAGAATCAAGGGTGTGCGTAAAAAACTTACCCATGAACTCGGCTTTCTGATTCCATCGGTACACATTCGAGATAATCTGGAACTTGCGCCCAATGTCTACCGTATCTCCCTGCTAGGTACAGTGATTGGCGAGGCGGAGATATACCCCGACCGTGAGCTGGCCATCAATCCTGGTCAGGTCTACGGTGATCTGCCAGGGATCGCGGGTAAGGACCCCGCATTTGGACTGGAAGCAGTCTGGATCGATGCCAGCCAGCGTGATCAAGCCCAGACCATGGGCTATACCGTGGTTGATCCAAGTACCGTGGTGGCGACGCACCTGAGCCATATTATCACCACCCACGGTTCAGAGCTGTTGGGACGTGAAGAGGTACAGCAGTTGTTCGACAGTTTACGTAAGGCGGCGCCCAAACTGATTGAAGGGCTTGTACCCGAACTCCTATCGCTGGGGGTCGTGGTAAAGGTGCTGCAGAATCTGTTGGAAGACAATATTCCGATCCGCGATATGCGTCGTATCGTCGAAACGTTGGCGGATGAGGGCAGCAGGAGTCAAGACCCTGCTGCGTTAACTGCGCTGGTACGTGTTGCGCTAGGGCGCTCTATTGTTCAGAAAATCAATGGGATGGTGAATGAATTGCCAGTTATTACACTTGATCCATCATTGGAACAGATGTTGCAAGACTCTGTACGTAATGCTGGCAGCGGCGCTCTGGGTCTGGAACCCGGGCTGGCGGAAAAGATGTTCACGGCCCTTGGCGAGGCAACACAGCGCCAGGAGATGAAAGGTCAACCAGCCGTGTTATTGGTGTCGGCGATTATCAGACCGATTCTGGCACGGCTGATAAGAGGATCGATAGCGTCATTGAAGGTGCTCTCCTACAACGAGATCCCCGATGACAAACAGATCAAGATCGTTGCAACAGTGGGTGGGCAGGCCTCTCTTGGGGGGCGCTAACAAAAGGCCAAAACCTGTTTGAAAGAGGAGGTTACGAATTATGAAAATAAAGCGTTTTTTCGCTCCAGATGTACGACAAGCAATGCGCATGGTCAAAGATGAGCTTGGTGAAGACGCTGTTATTTTATCCAACCGACGTGTCAACGGCGGTGTTGAAATTGTATCCGCCATCGATTATGACGAGAGCATATTGACACAGACCCCCGAGCCGGTGGTCGCCAAAGCCGCTGTAACACTGACACCTCGTAATGACAAGACGCAGCAAGCCTCCGTGGTGCTGCAAGATAAAAGTGAACATAAAAAACCCCAGATAGTCTGGAGCCAGGAGCCGGCGTTAGTCGAGATGCGTAGCGAGATCCAAAATATGCGCGGACTGCTAGAGACGCAGCTAGCCAATCTGACCCACAAAAATCAGCAGACCCAGCACCCCTGTCATTACGAGCTACAACGGCGATTGGCGCGACTCGGTTTTGGCGCCACGCTGACGGCAAAATTGCTTAAGGCAGTGCCGGAAGAGGGGAATGTGGAGGAGTCATGGCGCCGTTTGCTGGGTAAAGTAGCTGTCAATATTTCTGTCACTAACGATGATATTTTGACTCAGGGCGGCGTCATAGCACTGATCGGCGCCACCGGCGTTGGCAAGACCACTACGGTGGCCAAATTGGCAGCCCGTTATTCGATGCGCTACGGCAGCCGCAGTGTGGCGCTTATCTCAACTGATAATTTTCGTATCGGCGCCCATGAACAACTCAAGGCCTATTCGAGAATCCTTGATGTGCCCGTGCGCTTTGCCGACTCGGCAGAGTCGCTGCAAGCAGCGCTTGACTACTTCTGTGACAAACGCCTGGTGCTGATCGATACGGCGGGCATGAGCCAGCGGGATCTGCGCCTGAGCAAACAGTTTGCAGTACTCAAGGGCGAGCGTGAACGTATCAAACCTTATCTGGTGGTCTCAGCTACCTCGCGCCTGTCAGGGCTGGAGGAGGTGATGCGCGGCTTTACCGATATCAATCCACACGGTTGCATCATTACAAAAGTAGATGAGAGCGCCAGTCTCGGCCAGACGCTGGATATGGTGATCCAACACAAGTTACCAGTAGCCTACATCAGCGATGGCCAGCGGGTGCCGGAAGATCTGCAACCGGCGCGGGCGCATACGCTGGTGAGCCGTAGCGTGGCACTGATGCAAGAAAACACACAGCTGCTCGACGATGAGTTGCCGGGTCTATGGCTTGGGGAGATTGGAAGTTGATGCAAATGCCTGAGTCACATGCAGACCAAGCGGCGGGATTACGGCGCATAAACAAACCCCGCCCAGTGAGGGTGATTGCAGTTACCAGCGGTAAAGGCGGGGCGGGAAAGACCAATGTATCGGTAAACCTCGCCGTGGCCATGGCCACAGATGGAAAGAAGGTAATGGTAATGGATGCTGATCTTGGACTGGCCAATGTCGACATCATGCTGGGGTTGCAGCCACAGTACAACCTCTCGCATGTCATTAGCGGTGAGCGTACTCTGGAAGAGATCATCGTCACCGGTCCTGCCGGTGTCCAGGTGGTGCCGGCCTCATCGGGGACGCAAAATATGACAGAATTAACCCCGATGCAACATGCTGGAATGATTCAGGCATTTAGCGAAATTGGCCAGGATTTGGACGTGTTAATTATCGACACCGCTGCAGGCATTAATGACTCAGTGGTGAGCTTTATCCGCGCTTCTCAAGAGGTTATTGTGGTGGTCTGTGATGAGCCAGCCTCTATCACTGATGCCTATGCCATGATCAAGCTCCTGAACCGCGATTACGGTATTCCAAGATTTAGAGTAGTATCGAATATGGCTTACTCTATGCAGGAAGGACGTGATTTGTTTAATAAAATGGTCAGGGTGACAGACAAATATTTGGATGTGACCTTGGATTTTATGGGAACGGTGCCATACGACGAATATCTCAGAAAGGCTCTGCAAAAACAGAAGGCCGTGGTTGAAGCTTACCCAAGAAGTAAATCAGCCATGGCATTCAAGAGTTTAGCGAAAAGAGCCGATAACTGGCCGATACCAAAAAATGCGGGGGGGCATTTAGAGTTTTTCGTCGAGCGGCTTATTCAAAGTACACAATAATGACTAGGGGCTACCGCCATGAACGGACTCGCGATGTACACTAATATTATGCAGCCAAAGAAAAAAAATAGTAAAGATGAAGTAGTGGTGCAGCATGCGCCACTGGTAAAGCGCATCGCATATCACTTGATGTGTCGATTGCCGCCAAGTGTACAGGCCGATGATCTCATTCAGGCTGGCATGATTGGCCTGTTGGAGGCGGCCCGAAACTACGATGCTACACAGGGAGCTAGTTTTGAAACCTATGCGGGTATTCGTATCCGTGGCTCAATGCTTGATGAAATACGTAAAAATGACTGGGCGCCACGTTCAGTGCATCGCAAGGCCAGAAAAGTGGCAGAGGCAGTGCGACAGATAGAGAGTTTGAAGGGGCGTGATGCCCGTGATAATGAAGTGGCTGAAGCACTTGAAATGACGTTGGATGAATATCACACGACACTTCAGGCGGCCAGCGGTTATTTAATTTTGAGTTTTGATGATCTTGGTGCCGATGATGAAGCAGTGGCTACCTATTTATCTGAGCCTGCCACCACTCCATTTGATGGTTTACAGAAAGATGATTTTAAGCGTTCATTGGCAGAGGCGATTGCCGGCCTTCCAGAGCGTGAACGTCTGGTGATGACGTTGTACTACGATGAAGAGTTGAATCTCAGAGAGATAGGCGCTGTATTGGGCGTCAGTGAGTCACGCGTTAGTCAGATCCACAGTCAGGCATTAATCCGTCTGCAAGCGCGTCTCGGGCAGTGGACAAATGAAATTAAAAATTAAACTATGTAAGTTTACCTAAACTATTCCTGATAGATGCAGATAAGAGTAGTGGGTGAGATTCTAATAAGTAATAATTTGATTCTTTATTGAAGTTTCTAGATTAAATGGAGGTTTCTAGTTTTGGACAAGAACATGAAAATCCTCGTTGTAGATGATTTTTCTACTATGCGCCGGATTATCAAAAACCTATTAAGGGATCTTGGGTTTAACAATACCCAGGAAGCCGATGATGGCCTTACGGCTTTGCCAAAATTGCAAGCCGGGGATTTTGATTTTTTGGTAACCGATTGGAATATGCCTGGTATGCAGGGTATTGATCTTTTGAAGGCCGTGCGTGCTGATGCAAAACTATCAAAACTTCCAGTATTGATGGTGACGGCCGAGGCGAAAAAAGAGCAAATTGTTGAAGCTGCTCAGGCAGGTGTAAACGGCTATATCGTTAAACCGTTTACGGCTGCCACATTGAAGGAGAAAATTGATAAGATTTTCGAACGCATCGAAGCTAATAATAAAGGCTGATGAGCAGAAGGAATTATAATGACTGATATGACAATATGCAGCGCAGCTAGCCTTGATTCTGCAAAGCGACTGGTTAAGCTTATCGAGAGCGGTGATGAAGCCGCTGCGTTCGATGTCCTGGAAGAACTTTCGGCCATACGTGAAAGTTCATTATTTCAAGATCTTGGTAAATTAACCAGAGATTTGCATAACACTATTAACGGATTTCAACTTGATTCAAAAATATCATTCATGACTGAGCATGACATTCCAGATGCCAAGGAACGTCTCAATTATGTGATCAGTATGACAGAGAACGCGGCCAATAAAACCTTAACTTCTATTGAAGAGTCAATGCCGATTTCTGATGAATTACAGAAACGCGTTGAAAAACTTTATGATAGTTGGGGGCGCTTTAGAAAACGTGATATGGAAGTTAATGAGTTTCGTACGTTAAATAATGAGATTGATGAGTTTTTTAAATGGTTGATGAAAAATATCCCAAACCTCCAATCAAATCTGTCGGATATTATGATGGCGCAAGGCTTTCAAGATCTAACGGGGCAGATAATCCGTCGTGTTATTACGTTGGTTCAAGAGGTTGAAGAGAGCTTGGTGGGTCTGATTCGTATTACAGGACAGAAAAAAACACAAAATCAGGATAGTATTCGGCCAGAAATATATCTCTCAGGCCCTGTGGTGCCCGGTGTAGATAAAGGTGACGTGGTGTCCGGACAGGATGATGTTGACGATTTACTTTCGAGTTTGGGTTTTTGAGGCTGACTTAGATGGCGATTGATCTGAGCGATGAAATACTCCAAGATTTCCTGGTTGAGGCAGGTGAAATTCTTGAGACATTGGGTGAGCAGCTGGTTGAGCTGGAGCAGCGTCCCGATGATCAAAACCTTCTCAATGCAGTGTTTCGCGGTTTTCATACGGTAAAGGGTGGGGGAGGATTCCTTAATTTAACCACGCTGGTTGAAGTATGTCACCGCGCTGAAGATGTGTTCAATCTACTGCGTCAAGGTGAACGTCAGGTCAATGCGCAGTTGATGGATGTCATTCTCAAAGTAACCGATATTGTTAACGAGATGATGGACTGTGTTCGTTCAGGTGAAGATCCTGATCCTGCTGATCCTGCTGTGCTTGAAGCACTAGATGCAATTATCCGTGGTGATGATGTTGGCGAATTAATTGAATCATCCGCTGCCAATGAGATTTCTACTCCAGAGCAGGATGATCTCCGTTCTCAGGAGGCAGGAATAGTATCTGATGGCTCCGTTACAGATAGCAGTGGTGATATTAGTGATGATGATTTTGAGGCTCTTCTCGATCAGCTGCAAGGAAAAGTAGAGCAGATGCCAGTGCCGGCATCACCCGTTAAAAAAAATTCCGATACTTCCGGTGATATTTCAGATGAAGAGTTTGAAGCACTGCTCGATCAGATTAACACCAAAAATGATGTGACTCCAAAGGCGGTATTTGCCCCGGCAGTGGTCGCCAAGGTGGCCGAAAAATCAGTGGCCAAAGATGAGATTAGTGACGATGAATTTGAGGCGTTGCTCGATGATATTAATACGAATAAAAAAACAGATGTAAAAACTTCCACTGTTTCCAAGCCAGTTGTTAAAGTAGATGAACCAAGAGACCCAGTGACCAAAAAACCGCCACAAAATAAAGTGGAGTTGCCAAATAAGGTCGTTGAAAAGGTTGCTAAACCGATTGCTGAGCACAATCAAGATATCAAGGTGGCAAAAGAGGCAGCTGTTGCTGCCGAGACCACGGTGCGTGTTGATACTAAACGGCTTGACGATATTATGAATCTCGTTGGCGAATTGGTACTTGTGCGTAACCGCATGTCAACACTTAAAACCACCATGTCGGCGGATGATGAGGTAAGTAAGGCAATAGCCAATTTGGATATTGTCACCTCTGATCTTCAGGCATCTGTCATGAAAACACGCATGCAGCCAATTAAAAAGGTCTTCGGCCGTTTTCCTCGCGTGGTACGTGACCTGGCGCGCAGTCTCAAAAAGGAGGTTAATTTAGAGCTGATTGGTGAGGAGACCGATCTCGATAAAAATTTGGTTGAAGCACTAGCAGATCCGTTGGTACATCTCATTCGTAATGCGGTTGATCATGGCATCGAGATGCCAGATGAGCGTGAGCAGAGCGGAAAGCCCCGGGCAGGCACTGTAATACTCTCCGCTCAACAGGAGGGTGATCACATTCTGTTGGTGATTGATGATGATGGCAAAGGGATGGACCCTAATGTCTTACGCCAGAAAGCAGTTGAGAAGGGCATGATGGATGAAGATAGTGCCGCCCGTCTTGATGATCGCTCTTGTTACAACTTGATTTTTGCCCCAGGATTTTCTACCAAGACAGAGATTTCCGATGTCTCTGGCCGCGGTGTGGGCATGGATGTTGTCAAGACTCGTATTAATCAGCTTAATGGTTCTGTGGAGATTGATTCACTGCTTGGACGAGGTAGTCGTATTGTCATTAAATTGCCGCTGACATTGGCCATTATGCCAACCTTGATGGTGGTGTTAGGGAAGCAAATATTTGCTTTACCACTTGCTAATGTAAATGAGATTTTTGATATGGACTCTGCTAAACGCGGTACAGTCGATGGTAAAGATGTTGTCATCATTCGTGACAAAGCCGTGCCACTGGTAAATCTTAGTCGCTGGTTATCAAAAGACTATGCCGGTCCTAAAACCCTTGACATGGATCAGGGGTATGTTGTTGTGACAACCATTGGTAATAAAAATATTGGTTGTGTTGTTGACAACCTTGTCGGTCAAGAGGAGGTGGTGATCAAACCATTAGGTGCAATGCTCCAAGGGACTAAGGGTATTTCTGGCGCAACTATTACTGGTAATGGTGGCATTGCATTGATACTTGATATGCCGGGACTGCTCGAAGCCTACGCTAATAAATTGTAGGTTCTGTTGATGAATTTTTGGTTGTTTATTTAATCCGATATTCTATTCAAATGATTTTTCGGTAATTGTATTCTGATGGCGCGAGGAGAGTGGTTTGCTCATTCAGTCTCAACGAGAAAAAGCGATAACTATCGTGTTTTCAGGCTTTGGCCAGAAGGGTGGACGGCGTTGCGTTTGAATAATTTAATTTCTTTTATTAGATCATATTATGTCTTACACATAACGTGCGCAATTTTGTCTGTCACATATTTTTTTTATTTTTTTAAGTTATCAATCGGGCGTAGTTGAGTTATGGCTGTTCGTGTCTTGATTGTGGATGATTCAGCTTTTTTTAGACGACGTTTAATCGATATTTTTAACAGCGACAAGCACATTGAAGTGGTCGGCGTGGCAGAAAATGGCCGTGAGGCTATAGCGCAAGTGGCTGCTCTCTCTCCTGATTTGATTACCATGGATATTGAAATGCCCATCATGGATGGGATTACGGCAGTCAAAAAGATAATGCAGAGTCACCCCACGCCTATTTTGATGTTTTCCGCATTGACTACGGCAGGTGCCAAATCAACTCTGGATGCGTTAGAGGCTGGAGCGATAGACTTTTTATCTAAACGCATGGAGGATATATCACTTGACCATGAGAGTGCTAGACGCCAACTCTGTGCGCGAGTTCGGCTGATAGGTGCCCGTAGTCTGAGGGCAACAAGTTTTGCCAAATCTCAGGACAATCCTGCGTCTGTAATACAACCCTCACTGCGTGGTGTGGTTAAGAGAAAAGGAGATTATAGAGCGGTTGTAATTGGTGCTTCAACCGGTGGTCCAGTCGCACTGCAAGAGGTTTTAATTAAGCTCCCTAGTGATTTTCCGTTGCCCATTTTATTGGTACAGCACATGCCGGCAACTTTTACCCCTACATTTTCCAAACGACTGGATAGCCTTTGCGCCATCACGGTAAAAGAGGCCATCGATGGTGATCTTCTTAAGCCTGGTGTTGCTTATCTGGCACCTGGAGGAAAGCAGATGCTGTTACAAGGGAATAGTGATTCTATGTTTGTCCGTATTATTGAGAGTGACGCCTCACAAATATACAAGCCGAGTGTTGATGTTACTTTTGGCTCGGCAGCAAAACTATTAGGTGCTGATGTTTTGGCATTAGTCCTAACAGGTATGGGTGCGGATGGTCGTGAGGGAGCACGACTATTGAAACGTAATGGTGCCACTGTATGGGCTCAAGATGAGGCATCAAGTGTTATTTATGGTATGCCTGCTGCTATCGCGGAGGCGGGTTTGGCCGATAAGATTATTGCGTTGAAGGATATTGGCTCGAACTTGCTGGATGTTGTCTAACCATATGGATATTTTGACTCTCTTAGGATTGCTGATTGGTTTTGGCGCTATTATTGGCGGCAATATTCTTGAAGGTGGCCATACCAGTTCGTTACTGCAGTTGACTGCCTTCATCATCGTTTCCGGCGGCACGATTGGTGCCGTATTGATACAAACTTCCACCCCCGTTTTTATACGCAGCCTTAAAATATCTATTTGGATAGTGAAACCACCCAAGCTTGAGCATAGGGCATCAGTTGAGAAGATCATTAACTGGAGCAATATCGCACGTAAAGAGGGGCTGCTGGGGCTGGAGGCGTTGGTGGAGGCAGAAAGTGACAGCTTTGCCAAGAAAGGGTTGCAACTGCTGGTAGATGGCAGTGAGCCAGAGGTGATACGTAATATCTTAGAAGTGGAGCTGGATGTAAAAGAGTATTTTGATACTCAGGCGGCCAAAGTTTTTGACGGCTTAGGGGGATACGCACCGACTATCGGTATTATCGGTGCCGTTATGGGGCTCATCCACGTAATGAACAACCTTGCCGATCCGAGTAAGTTGGGGTCAGGGATTGCAGTGGCGTTTGTGGCGACGATTTATGGTGTGGGTTTAGCTAATCTAGTTTTTCTTCCTATGGGTAGTAAGCTCAAGGCCATTGTTCACAATCAAACTCAATTCCGCGAAATGGTGATAGAAGGCATCATCTCTATCGCTGAAGGCGAGAATCCCCGCAATATAGAAATAAAACTTGAAGGGTATATGCCCTAGTCAATACGTCGTTATGATGTCAATTTGAAATGGGCATGGATATTGCTTTATTTCTGTAGTGAGCATTAATTTGACGCCCCCATTCTTGATGATGATTTAGGGCTTATGGCGCGTAAAAAAAGACATGAAGAGCATGAGAATCATGAGCGTTGGTTAATATCCTATGCCGACTTCATTACGCTATTGTTTGCCTTTTTTGTCGTGATGTATGCGTTGTCATCGGTAAATGAAGGTAAATATCGTGTTCTCTCTGATTCATTGGTTAATGCTTTTGATAACCCGAATAAAGATATAGAACCGATCACGATATCTGATTCTATCAAGGCACCGCCTGATCTCATGATTAACATTCTCTCACCAATTAATCCAAATAGTCCTGCTCGCTCGCCCATTCTTTTGAAAGACAATGCTCAACCTGAGGCGCCTGGATCGTCTGATCAGGCATCAAAATTGATGGACAAAAATAATCTTGATAAAGTTTATGACCGGTTATCTTTTGCACTGAGCAAAATGATTGAACAGGATCTGATCAAGGTAAATAAAAACGGTGATGGAATCGATGTTGAAATTAATAGTTCTATTCTTTTCAATAGTGGCAGTGCCATGCTGCAGCCCCAGGCAATCCCGGTATTGACTGAAATTGCCAGGATAATAAAGGTGTTCCCGAATGCAATTCGTGTTGAGGGTTATACGGATGATATTCCTATCGAGACTACGGTCTATCCCTCAAATTGGGAACTGTCGGCGGGCCGTGCAGCCAGTGTGGTTCACCTCTTTAGTGATGAACGGGTTGATCCGTTTCGACTGTCTGCAACGGGTTATGGCCAATACCGTCCGATCGCTGCCAATACAACACCGGCCGGGCGAAATGCCAATCGTCGTGTGGTGGTGATGATTCTTTCCCAGGCAGCAGCAAAAAGTATTGAGCGCGAGGCGCTTTCTGTTCTAAAAAAACAGGAGCGACCAGTCAGTGACGTCAATCTTGATGCCACGTTACCGTTAATTAGGCATAACGCTCCGACTACAAATAGTTTGTCTGGCGGACTACCAGCTGTAAACCAGGGTAGTTCTACTAGTAATGGAACCAAGGAGCGGACGGGGAGTTTGTTGGAGGATATATCACCCCAAACGGCGACGGAGTCACAGACCAATCGCTCATCGGCTTTACAAATCCGAGGTGGACAATGAAGGTATGGGCCATCGCCAATCAGAAGGGGGGCGTGGGTAAAACCACTACTGCCGTGACGTTGGCGGGGCTGTTGGCAGAGCGCGGTCACAAGACCCTCCTGATCGATATTGATCCACACGGTTCATTGACCTCTTATTTTGGATATTCAGCAGACGAACTGGAGAGCAGTGTCTATACGTTATTTCAGCATCGTGAGACGGACCCATTTGAATTAGTTAGGTCAACCCGTTTTGATAATCTTCAGCTACTGCCTGCGTCGATGGCACTAGCGACACTTGATCGCCAACTCGGTACCCAAAGTGGTATGGGGCTGGTATTGCACAAGGCGTTAAAACAGTTAGGTAGACGTTATGAATACGCCTTGATTGACTGTCCTCCAGTGCTAGGAGTGTTGATGGTAAATGCACTGGCGGCGTGTGATCATCTGCTCATCCCGGTACAAACCGAATTTTTGGCACTTAAAGGGTTGGAACGCATGCTTAAAACTCTAGGCATGATCACCCGTTCACGCAACGTCAAACTCCCTTTTACGATTGTACCGACACTATTTGATCGTCGTACCCGTGCCTCCACTGAGGCATTGCGGCAGTTGCAGGAGGAACACGGCAGTGAAACTTGGTCATCGGTGATCCCGGTTGATACTCAATTTCGTGAAGCGAGCCGCGCAGGGGTTCCACTATCCATTGCATTACCGCAGTCCCGCGGAGCGATTGCCTATGGTCTTTTGTTGGAGATGTTGTTAGAAGTAGGCAGTGGTGATCGCCGAGTAACGGCACTATGACGACTGTCGAAAAAAAATGGCTCAACCCATTGGTGGAGCACGAGCTGGCGCTCAAGGTCTATCTCGATTCACTTCTTTTTGAAGCGCCGCCGGTGGCGGAATCTGATGATATTGCCATCCCCCCTCCGCAAGTGGTTAGAGTGGCGACGGGGCTTGTGTGTGATGAGCTGCCGGCTGTTACGCTACCTGAATGGAGCAAGGGTGTTTTTGAAAGCCTGCACTTCAAAGTAGGTGGGTTTCTGATGTTATCAGTACCTTTGGCAAGGCTTGGCGGCATTGTTCCATGGCCAGGTAAGCTCACTGCTGTGCCGGGTTACGCTGACTGGTTTTTGGGGCTATTGCCTAGTCGTGGTCGTCAGGTGAAAGTTATCGATATCGCTAAATTTGTCATTCCTGAAAATCACAAGGCGCGCAATACCCTGGCGAGTGGTAAACGTCAGTTTAAATATATTATCTTGATCGACGATGGTCGGCTTGGCCTGGCCTGTGATGAACTGAATGGCATCCTCAAATTAACTCAGGGACAAGTGCGCTGGCGAAGTGATAGAACCACCCGGCCATGGTTGGCGGGGACCATTATCGAACAGATGTGTGCATTACTTGATATAGATAATTTTGTAGCGATGCTAAAGGAAGAGGTACCTTCGGACGACATAACTGGAGAGGTTTGACCCACTCGAATGTTGAGCTATGTTACGTGATAGGCAGCGATCGTAAAACAGCCTCTAAAAACCGGAGCAGAAGATGAGCCGCGGGAGCTACAAATGAACCAGAGTACAGCAGTTGCAAACGATGAAATTACCCAGTGGGTCACCTTTCGTTTGGGTGAAGAGACCTATGGCGTAAATGTCATGCAAGTACAAGAAGTATTACGCATGACCGATATAGCCCCAGTGCCAGGTGCCCCAGATTATGTACTCGGCATTATCAATTTGCGTGGCAATGTAGTCACGGTTATGGATACACGCAAACGCTTTGGGCTAAATCCCATTGATGCAGATGACTCCACTCGCATCGTTATTATTGAGGCAGAAGATCAAGTGGTTGGAATTCTCGTTGATAGTGTTGCCGAAGTGGTCTACCTAAGTAACTCCGATATTGAAATGGCTCCTAATGTGGGCAATGAAGAGAGTTCGCGCTATATTCAGGGTGTGGCTAATCGGAAGGAAGGACTGTTGATTCTTGTGGAGTTGAACCGTCTGCTCACTGATGATGAATGGAAGGAGTTTTCCAGTCTCTAACTATTAGAACTGCGGCGGTGCAGCTGGTCCGTCGCGGGAACGGAGGTTCCATCATGGCGGAAATTGATACCAATCTGTTAACACCCGTCTGGCCGCAGCGGCCGTTGCGCAAGATAGATCCTGAAGATAAAGGGGCAGAACAGCACCCGCGTCAGAAAAAACAGGACGACTTAAACAACACCAAGGATGATGATTCATTGCCCCATATTGATGAGTATGCATAAGGAATAAATCTGTAGGGAACACATGATAGATCTGTCATTGCTTACATTGATTCTTCTGGTATTGCTGGCGTTGGCCTTGCTGCTGATCTGCAAAAAGCAGCGCCAGTTACGTCATGCAATTGCTAAAAATGGTCTGTTGCTGCAGCGTCATCAGGAAGAGTTAAAGGCGCTTTATAGCGGCGCGGCTGGGGTAGGCTCTCACTTGGTACGGCTTGAAAATCAAATTAATGATCTTACGGATCGTCAAGAACAGCAAGAGATCCACGATCCTGCTAGCCAAAACTACCATCTTGCCATCGACTTAGTGCATCAAGGAGCCGATGCCCAGGCGTTGGTGAGTCAGTGTGGCCTCCTGCACGAAGAGGCCGAGTTACTAGTGCGATTACATGGATCGGCGTCGCTAGGCTGAGACTTCCTTCTGGCTTCTCTGGTTATCCCCGGATTGCCGATAACCCAGCTCTTTTCCCGCTTTAATCCCCCAAGTAGACTTTGCTGAATGGCTTTCATCCTCACATTGAAAATGGAGCATCTCTCTGTCTCA
>JAYWDX010000209.1:0-12703 GCA_043779675.1 Tenderia sp. (SeqCode) | reverse complement strand
ATTATACAGAAAAAAAATGCCGCTCTATGAGCGGCATTGACATGTATTACACCTCGCGAGAAAAACTCACGAAAAAATGGATTACTACTTAATCTGTGGTTTTCCCTTATCGTAGTCATCAATGAAAAAGCTGTAGATAAAAGGCGCAACAAACACCACTACAATAATTCCCAGCAAAACCAGAGGGGGATTATCAATATCAATCATGACTTAGCTCCTTTATTTATTTAGTGGGCAATACTATGATCTGGCTTCCAACTATAGTCTGGCAAACGTTTCACCACTATCAATAGGGCAATGCAGAAGTAGGCCACATAGAATATGTCAATTGTATAACCTTTATCCCAAAAAGGTTGCTTACGTGACTGTGTACCATCAGCTTTCATCTCGCCTTCAAAGTTAGCCAACTGAACATAAGGCCCAATGACAGTGTACTCTTCAAGATCGACACCTTTACTTTCCAGCTCAAGAATCTGAGTTTGAATCACACGCAAATCATCCATAGTCAAAGGATGACGATCAATAAGTCCTTGAGTTCTAGAATTGCTGGACGTCCCATTCTTGACTAGATATTCCATCTTATCCTCGTCAGTCGCAATCGCCTGTACCTCAGGAGAGTCCATCAGCTTGACGTAATTAATATACAACGAGGCCGTTGGACGCTGCCCCCAGAGCGGGGCGGTAATAGCAAACGCGGTAACTATAGTCATAGCCATCAACCAGATAACAGCTCGAGGAACACGATTGTTGTTTTCAGAAATACCACCGAGACTCTCACCCTCCCATACATCGCAAGCTTTCTTATTTTGCTCTGCACACGCCAATGAATGAAGCGGCTTATCAAATTTCCACGCCATGATTAGATCCCCTTTTACTTAAGGCTTAAGACAAAGTCTATCAGGTAACGAATCTGACTCTCAGACGCGTAGTTGGGTACTTCTGGAGGATAAACAGTCTTACCTTGCTGGTACTCAGTGTATGCAGCTCTCCAGGCAGGGTAGTCAATGCTTTTTCCAGAAGCATCTTTCTCGCCCCATAGATAGTCATATCGCGGCATAATTGAATGTGGCTGCACCAGACGTGGATTGAAAAAATGCATCATCATCCACTCTTTGGAAGAGTTACGCGAACCAACATGCAACAAATCAGGAGCCTTACGATCGGAACCAAACGCCGTTGGAGACTCGCCATTAAAGTCACCTAGACGTGGTGGAACACCAAAGTACTGCCAATCTTGAGTCTGCTCAGGCAACAGTGTGTGACACCACCAACACCCCTCCTTAACAAACATGATTTTGCCTGAACCAATCAACTTGGTATTTGCATCACCCGCTATTGCAAGAACATCATTCGGTTGCCAGCCACGGGTTGCACTGGCGTTTTCGATATAACTAACGGTCTCACCTTGGCTGGTACCGCGACTAACAACAAAGACCGCACCCGCTTTATTGTCAGCCTCATTGATCATGCCTTTGTCTATACTCAACTGGGCAATCCCTGCCCCCAAAGTACGAGGATGATTAATTCCGCTAGAAAATGGAACTCCAGGCTCAAAAACATACGCCTCAATTGGCTCTATTTCAGCACCCGTTTTTGGATCTTTATTCAACATTACCGTCTTCGGCTTACCCTCCCCCCGAAGGAATGGATCTTCATACGAAAACCCACTGATACGACCGTAAGACAGCTGTTTTTTCAGACCAATCTCGGTAACAGCTACTGATGTTATGTTTACAGTTGGAAAATACAACGTAATCACCATGGAGCCACCAAGAGCCACCCCAAACAAACGAGCCCCGATTTTATATTCTCTAAAAGCCATTTTAAAACCCTCCCCTACTAATGCTGTTAACGTTCGTAAGCCAGTTCGTGAGGCAGACGACCTTCAGGTATTTCAGTACCAGCCTTGGCAGTCATGTACATGTTGTACAGCCAGACGATGTTACCGGTAAACACCATGGTGCCACCAACCCAGCGAGCGATCATATACGGATGCTCAGCAATTACGACGTCGATATAGGGAACCTCATAAATTTTACCAGCCCCCTGAATTAGACCGGCGATGGTCATCGATACCCAATAAATCGAGAATCCAATCAGCAAGAACCAAAAATGGAAGTTGGCCAGCGCCAGGGAGAACAACTTGCGACGCAGGATAGTCTGAAGGCCATAATAGACTGCAGCGGCCTCCAAAAATGTCGAAAAGCCCAACAAAGCCAAGTGGGCATGAGCAACAATCCAGCCCGTCCCGTGCACATACCAATTGATCGCCCGAGTCTGCTGAAAACCACCCTGCATATTCAACGGAATGGCCATCAATACACCTGTGATAGTGAATTTGATCTCAACGTTTTCAACAAACATATGCCACTTACCCTGCATAGTCAGTAGCAAGTTGGAGACAAAGGCTATTGCAGGCACCAATATCAACACACCTTCTACTGATGCAAAGGACTTCAGCCACTCAGGTAGTGGAGCAGACATCAGATGATGAGCGGCCGGAGTAGAGTAAAACACTACCACTGACCAGAAATGAAGATGCCCAATACGATGCGAGTAAAGCGGATTGCCCGTCACTTTCGGAACAGTGTAGTAAGCGATAGCCGCAGCTATTGGAGTAATCCACAGACCTAAGACGTTATGTGCAAACCACCACGTCAGATAAGCCTCGCTCAAACCCGTGAGGTTGAACCACTCAGGACTATTGCCCACTATGAAGACAATTGTCACCATGAACACACCAGAACCAAAAAACCAGTTAGTAGTATATATCCCCTGTGTACGGCGCTTGATTATTGTCATCCATACATTGATGGCCATAGGCAACATAATAAATGAAGCAATATATAGATCGATAAACCATGGAAAGTCAGAATACTCGCGACCTGACGTCATACCGAGCCACAAAAGAGTCAAGCCCAATGACAAGCCGATATTCCACAAAAAGCAGTTCCAAACACCCAGCTTTTCTGACCAGAGCTTCGTATTACCTAACGCCGGCGTGATATACATCATCGCCATAGCAAACGCCATGGAAATCCAACCGAAAATTACTGCCAGTACGTGAACCTGACGCATGTGACCAAACGAGAAAAACTCGCTGCCTGTCACAAAATCTGGGAATGCTAACTTGGCCGCATTGAACGAACCCAAGCCAGTGCCAATAACAAACCAAAGAATGGACGAGAAACCGAAATAGACCGCCGCAGTTCCTGGCGGAATATCCTCATTTCTCGCAAACAAATATTTAAACATGGTTTACAACCTCCCCTTATATTACAAACTAATCCAAAAGCCGTTATTCAAAGCCTAGTCGTGCTCACCCGGCATCAACAAATACCATGAGAACCACATACTAGAGAACGCAAGGAGAATCCCCAGGATTGTTGCTATCATAACCATCATAATTATACCCCTCCACAACTTGAAAATTCTGCAGCTAACGCAACGCTAAATATTTTGTATTTATACCCACACGAGCTATCAATGCCCTTTGCGTGCAGCAACCGCTTCCAGCTCTCCATGACGATTCAACGCTATCATCATGATAGCAACGTATGCCACGCCAAATAAAATCATACACCAATTAATAAAGCCCTGGAATGTAGTCGGGTCATACCCCTGCATGCCCCAGCCGCCCCAGTTTTCAAATTGACCACGCCCAAGCGCACACATCAAAGCAGCACCAAACACACTCCCATTGCCCATGCCTGTGACCATACCGCCGATCAAACTAACTATAAATGTTTTACCCGGCGTCAGATTATTAACCATGATTCCCCTCCATTTCACAAACTGACAGACTAAAAATATTTTTTAGCATCATAATTGACCTCGGAGCCATCCCCAACCCAGGCCCTTTGGTTATAAACGACCTTCACAGAGTCAAACTCTGACTAGCGATATTTACATAGCAAAACAAAGCCAGTCAAGTTTTTTTTGAAGAATCTATTTGATTTGACGCACTACCCTTTCTCACAATCCTGACTAAAATAAAAACAAGTATCAATGACACACATCGCTTACCTGCGTGGACTATAAATCAACAATAAAACCCGATAAACTAAACTCACGACACACAACAAATGAGCAGTTCAACATCGTGAAAGAAATAATCATTTACTCAATCGCCGCAATCGCCGGATTGACTGTTTTTGGATATTCAATCCACATGTTTATAGGAGGACTGGTAAGTCCAGAAACGGAAACTACTGTTATTGTAATAGGCTGCATGATTGCCACTATCGTCATGGCGATTATGGCCTGGGACGTCACGAGACGACGATAGATCAATAGCAGCCACAAGGACAAGAGACACTACTTATAAATAGCTAAGCGTGACCTAACACCTGTAAACCTAGATTCCTCACCAAACTGAGCCTTATGAAAAACAAATTGACGTTTTTTACCCGACAAGTCTACCCCAGTCAACCCAAACGACTTACCAGCGTAGTCCGGGAAATAACGCAACTCCCTCACCAACTCCACCCGCTCGTCATTTTTCAATACAACCGCAACTGACTTTTTCTCTAGCTCTAAGGAGCTTGGCGCGCCAGGCAACACCATCAAACGACTCGACAATATCCGATTTGCACCAATAAAAAAAATAAAGCTCGCTGCAAATATCAACACATATGCAAAGTTTTTATAGGTACCACCATACCAAAGCTGTAGCGCCAAAGAAATCAGGACCACCACCACCGGCACGTACATCACTAAATCCCAGACCGCGCCACGCTTATCAGGCAGCAGTTTGTAGCTTTCATTCTTCACCATCAACCCGCCTCAACAGTCAGCACTCGTTTAATCGCAGACTCAAGCTCACCATAAAGCATTCTACCCGCCTGCTTATACTGAACCTTACCATTGCCATCAATTATGTAGGTCCAAGGGTCTCCCATTATCTTAAACGCCTTAAACGCTTCGGCGTTTTGGTATTGATCCATGTGGAGGAATATTACCTCGTTATGGTACTGAGACAGCAACCCCTTCAACATCTGCAGCTGCACATCACAAACAGTACAATGTCCCGGAGTTGCAAACTCGAGCAAAATCGGCTTGCCCGTCTTCAAGGCTTCGTCAAGCGAGTATTGGTACATTCGCTCATCGGGATAACGATAACTGGTGATTCTGCTAAAGTCACCGTCCACGTCTGCAAGCGTCTTGGTTTTAACATGAGGCACCGCGGAACCCACTTTCAACACCGCCTCAGGAGCAGCCCCGCACCCCGCCAAAAATAGCCCCAACGCCAGCGACAAAAAAGCACGCTTCATCATCAGTTTTTCTCCCACCCAACACAAGTCCGATACAAGTTATAGGCCCATATCAAATTGGCAATTAAAACTAACGTGCCAAATAGCCCCATAGCCGCCAACCACGGTTTAACAATTTGTTCCACATCATCAGGCGTCATTGACACACTAGCCATACCACCCAGCACGCCGGCAATAGTAAACAACAACACCATGCCAATCAGACCTATGTTGTGTATCCAAAAATGAACTTTGACCAACGTGACACTATAGATAGGGCGTCGCACCAACCGAGGAACAATATAATAGACCGCAGCAAAAATCGCCATTTCAACCCAACCCAACAGATTTATATGGGTATGAGCGCGCACAATCAAATCACCATGCAGACGATGATCAACAAAATGTCTAAATTCAGAAATGCCTCCCATCAATGCACCCCAGGAGAATCCAATAATGCTATAGATTATGCAGCAATACATAAACCATAGTGTATAGCGGATATAAACCTTGTCATGCGCCCACGGCTCATTCACCACATCACTTCTCTGTTGCATTTTGCTCCACACCCTCTACCGCGTCATTTTTTTGCTCACGAATATCCGTGTACTTCTCTTTCCAATCTATGGGAGCAACCATTTTTAAGGCTCCATCTATAAAGCCTGACTTTCCTGCCGGCGGCATAGGAGAAGACGGAGAACCCTGATCAGATATCAACTCGGAAAGAAAAATAGAAATAGATTTTAAATCAGCGTCTGATATTTTTGCCACATACGATGCCTCTTTTGGTGAAGCCCCATGATCAAGAGTTGTCGAGCCATACATCTGTTCCGGCTCATGCAAAAAGGCAAGTATCCAATCAACCGTACGTTTACTGCCAGCACCATCCAGCGACAAGCCCATATTGGTGCCATTACGCATAGCACGATGACAGGAGGTGCAGCGTTTTTCGCGGAACAGCGCCGAACCCTTGTGCCCCTCTGCTGAAAGCTTAAAATGTGTTGTGACCTTATACATTGGCTTATCAATATTATGACGGATAGTCTCCAGCGCGATGTAGCCCAATACCGCGGCAACTATAAACGCCCCGAAAATGCCAAACATCACCTTTTCACCCTGTTTGAACGTCTGTTTGCTAGCCATAATATCTACCACACTCGCACTAACGGCCTTATCACTAGAAAAAAAAGGGCGGCCAGAGCCGCCCCTATTATATTGCCAGAGCATCTATCACCCCGGTCAACACAACTACAATGTTACGGCAGATGTTCGACCGGTATGCGTGTATTGCCCATTGTGGTCCGAGGTGCCTGAGTCAAGTACGCTGAAACATTTATTATGTCATCATCAGTCATCTTGCCAGCCACGATCTGCATCTGTTTCATCGGATCATTGGCGCGACTACCGTCACGCCACTTCTTCAACTGACTGACCAGATAGACATATTTCTGCTCACCGATGCGCGGAAACATTGGGCCAACACCACGGCCAGCATGACCGTGACAGGATATGCAGGCAGGAACGCCGCGTTCAGGCACACCGTAGTTCACTATAATCTTACCTATATGGCTCTTACCCACATCAACGCCAGACGCCTTTAAGGCCGCAAGATCAGAGCCTCCAGAGGCCACCTGCAATTGCTTGCCCTCAAACACATGGCCGTCGGCCATTGAGTTAAGATGAGCAGCAACGTCACGACGATCCTGCTCACTCAGCCCTTTGGCATTGGCATTCATGACATACATTGTTGTGTCTTGACGTTTGTCATTTGCATAATCGCTAAGCTGCTTAACCAAGAAGGGATAGAGCTGCCCGGCCAACCGTGGCGTCCCCATATCATCATTGCCCAAGCCATCAGAGCCGTGACATGAAGTACACGCTGGAACATCACCTTTGCCATTTTCAAAAATAGACTTACCGTTGGCGCGATCAGCCCCACCGCCACTTGCATGTGCAACTGGAGCTAATACCATAGCCAGAGCGACCGCAGAAGCCGATCCCAATTTAATTAGATAATTACGCATAACTAAAGACACCCTCCCATTTCTTGTCTTTCTTAACAGTGGTTCTTGGCACAAGACACTACACTCAAGCACAGAGCCACGTCAAGAACACCTTGTTTCCCCATTTCTCTCATTTAACCCACCCCCAGCTCAAAACAAACTGAGCTGTAGCCGAGCCTAGGAGTTTTTCTTCAGAACAAAAGCAGCCAGTGCCAATGAAAACACAAACCAAAGCACATACAGCGTAATAACATCACCTGTTTCTAACATTTTTGCCTCCCCTTTTTATTAACTAACTAAATTAATATCTTAATTAACTAACTAAATTAATAACTTTATCAACCGACTGACATTTGATTGCTAAAACGGATATATAGCATGACCGCAAACTTTAATGCAAGTATTCGCCAGAACACTGCGCGTAATCACGCCAACAACAACCGCTGCCGGTGACACCCTAACACATTTAACAACTATGATTATGTATCTCTCTGAGATGCGGTTGTAGTCAATTTACGCTATGATTCTGCGCTCAAATTTTCAATCCAATATCAGCGTTATTGATGTAGAGAGTGGCCATGGATGTTTCAAAGCTTTACCGTTACTGGGGTGTTGCCGTGCTACTCGCATGGGGGGCGCTGGCAATCGGCCTTAACCTGTTACGTTTTGATGCCTACGGTATTGATGAGTCTTCAGCACGTGCGCTGTTGTTGAATTGGACCGTCGCTGATCGCGTCGTTAATCCTATCGTTACGCTGGGAGTACCTGATTTTCGCGCTCTGCTATTTTTACCGCTCGGCGCCTATTGGACAGGCAGCTTTGTGGCCGTCAAGATCTTTATGCTGGCGGTACTGTTTGCCGCAACAACCTTGCTCTATCGCTGGAGCAGGCAACACCAGGGTAGCGAGTGTGCACTGATAGCATCAGGGCTACTACTGATTGCCCCACTGTCGTTGATGCAGATCAACTCTGCGGGTGCTGGCCCGTTCCTTCTACTTGGTTTTGCCACCGGATTTTGGCTCAATAACAAGTATCGTACTTCTGGCAAGCCGCTGGGCGGCTGGTATTTTTGCCAACTGTTACTTGTTCTTACTTTGGTGAGCATCCATCCTGCTGGCCTCGCCTACCCGTTGGCGCTTGCCTGGGAGTGGCATAAAACCCCCGTCAACACCACCCAACGACGCCAGTTCCATATCGGGATTGCGCTGACTGTAATATTCGGTCTTTTGTTTAGCTATCTGCTGGGCAGACCGGCACTGGAGTGGTTGCTCAATCCATTCACCACCCTTGGCGCAGCGATGTTGGGACGCACCCCTGGCAGTCCTGAGCCACTCGAATGGGCTGCTGGCATTTTCCCTGCCGTGCTGGTGTGTGCTGTTATTTTCTTTCAACGCAAGCAGTTGATGGAGAATCTGTTGCTACGGATGCTGCTGCTAGGCACGCTGATTGGGCTGGTGGCCGCTGACTATGGCTGGGCGATGATTGTGCTGGCATTGGCGCTCTATTGTGGCATTCAGCTTTTGATTAAGGCCAATGACCAGCTCGGTGGCCAGGGCTTTGCCGGACAACGTGGAATTGTGATGGTGGTCGTTTTTATCATGGCAACACTCTTCATGATGGGTGATCGCAGCTATCGCAGCAGCGTCATCAACAACACCCTTGAACCACATGACGATCTTATCCGCGCACTCGCCGTAGAAACTGAGGATATGAAGGAGAATTTCTACACCATCAGCCAGTGGCCCGCCCGCACCATGCTCGCGACCAAACGCCCGGTATTCCCACTGCCACCCAAATTCGAAACCGCAGAAGAGCTGTTAAAAAATATTCACAACATCGATTTCATTGTCTTTGATCCTTTCGACCCAAAACACAAACACTTCCGGGATCAGGTCTCAACCTTAAACCAAAGTATTGAAACATTAATTCAGCAACCTAACGGAGCGATTCTTAAGTCACTGCACAAAGATAAGGCTAAAACCAAAAGCGTCAGCCCTGCCCTCTAACGCTGGCAATGTGGGCAATAGTAGGTAGCCCGCTGCCCTTGACGTAGCTGTTTGATCGCCGTGCCACATTGATGGCACGGCTCACCCTCGCGATCGTAGACATTGAGCTGCTGCTGAAAATAGCCAGGGCGTCCATCACCATCAACAAAGTCACGCAACGTCGTACCCCCCTGTTTAATAGCCGCCTGCAATACCTGCTGAATCGCAGCGACCAGCTGCTGACAACGTGGCCGCGTCACCTTACCCGCCACTGTCTGCGGCCTGATGCCCGCAAGAAACAGGGACTCGCTGGCGTAGATGTTGCCCACCCCAACAACGATATGACTATCCATGATGAACTGCTTAATCGACTGCTTACGTTTGCGGCAACGTTCATATAGATAGTCACCATCAAAACCGTTCTCCAACGGCTCTGGCCCCAGGGCGCTTAACAGCGCATGTTCCAACACCTCACCATCACACCACAACACCGCTCCAAAACGGCGCGGGTCGTGAAAACGCAAAACCCGTTCGGCGTTAATCACGATGTCGACGTGGTCGTGCTTTGCCACCGGTGTAGCGGGCTCGACCAGACGCAGATTACCGGACATGCCCAGATGAATGATGACCGCACCATCCGCCGTGCGTAACAGCAGATATTTGCCACGCCGCTCAACCCGTTCGATCACAGAGCCTGGCAGGTCGGTGAGCAGCGATGATGGCACCGGATAGCGCAACGTGCGGCGACGCAATATCACCTCGGTCACCGTCCCGCCTTCGACGTGCGGCGCTATGCCACGACGTGTGGTTTCAACCTCTGGCAGTTCTGGCACTGTTAGTTTGTCTCATCCGTCTTGACCTCAGGCTCAGCCCATTTCAGTAGAGCCGCGCCCTGCTCTGCACCCATGTGGTACTCAATCGCTGAGTTGTCGGGGATCAATACCAGATTATCGTGATCACGAATCAACGTCAGCACTAGCGGTGGATGAGCATCGGCAAAAGTGATCGTCACCCTTTCACCGCCTTCAACCGGCGTCACTGGCTCAACCGATAAGGCTCTGGCATTGCGCCAACCATCCACCAACATCTGCATCGCGTCGGCCGAGGCCGGTGGCGTCGCGCCGCTGTAGCGCCAACCCTTATCGTCCTGGTCTATCTCGCCCAGACCGGGAATGGTGATGGTTTTGATCTTCGCGCCCGGCGCAATCAACTGCGGCGAGACAAAATAATTCCAGGGCGTGTCAACGGCGGTGAGTTCACTCTCGGCGACCAGATGCACCACACCATTAAGCAGCAGATAACGGCGATGGTTGAGTGGATCGAGATTACCAAAGCGCAACTCCACCCCCTCAGTGCTCAGTGTCGCCTGCGGCCGATCAAGACCAAACTTGGCCAGCTCCAACCCAGCCGCCGCATAACTCTGAACACTGACAACACCAAACCAGTGCAGCAGCTGCTCAACCCGAAATTGATTGGCAGCAACCACCAACGGCGCCCGCAAACTCCACGCCTCACCATCACGCTGCAACACCACTTCACCGTGTTCGTTGCTGAGCCGCAACTGCTGCGGCTGTTGCGACGTGAGTGCGGTCAGCGGCTTGCCAGTTGGCTGCTCTTTCAGGCCCGGTTCAAACCATACAATCGCCACCAGTGCCGCCACCACCAACAGCAGCGCCAGATTGAGCAAGGTACGTGAATTTATTTTCATCAGATCACGCCTTGCGTCGTTTCAGCCAGATCACCAGACCGCTGAGCAACAACAACAGTGGCAAGACCAGCAAAAAGCCAAAGCCGATGATGATCGAATCGGTTTTCGACAGATTCAGCGAGGTATCCGGCGCGGTCTTGGCCGGGATCGACAGCAACTGGTCATCACGGCTCAACCAGTTGATGATGTTCATGCCCAGATTGAGATTACCGCCATTACCGAGATAGGCGTTGGAAAGAAAGTCACCATCACCAATCATAATCACCCGCTGCTCCCTGGCCGACGACTCAACATCACTCTTCTCTGCTTCATGATGTTCATCATGAGGTGTGCGTGTGGCGCTGATACCAAGCGTCAGTGGCCCCGCAACATCCTTACTGGCGTCAAAGTCGATCTCACCGGCCAACACTCCCATCTCCGACCAGCTCTTCTCGGTTGTTGTTAAAAAGCTCTCACCCTGCCAGCCAGTGCGTGGCTCAAAGGTCAGCCCCGCCGCCATCGGGAAGATCGTCAGCACATTAAAATCTTTTGTCACCGGATGCATACCGTACTCACCCACAATCGCAAAGGTGGGATTATTGATGGCAAACATCTGTGTTGTCGGATCAACAATCGTGCCGGGTTGCAACGCTACGCCCAACTGATTCGCCATCGCATCCAGCCCAAACAGACCGTCAGGGTCCGCCAGCCACAACAGATTGCCGCCGCGATGCAGATACTCATTAATCAACGTCACCTCACCCGGCAGATAATTAACCTGCGGCCCGGCAATCACCAGCACAGCGGTGTTATCAGGGATGACCGGCTGAGTCGCCAGATTTATGCCCTTGAGCTTTAGCCCCTTTGCCTCCAGCTCCTTGGCCCAGGTCTGCAAATCGTGGTTGGCCTGACCAAACGGGCTACGCTCACCATGCCCTTCCAGGAAGACCAACCAACGCTCCTCGCTGCGGCTCAGCCGCTGCAAAACATTGGTGATGCTCTGCTCATCCATGGCCGCAAGCTTCTCGCTGCGCCCCTGATACTCAAACACCATCTCGCCATTCATGGTGATGGCCAGCTTACGCACCAGATCGGGATCGGTATCGGGGTTGATAAACTCCAGCTGCATATCCGCCTTGTGGCGCTGGTAACGACGCAACACCTCGTCGATGCGCTGCTTCAATGGCCCCATCTCCGTCACAAACACCTTCACCTTGAGCGGCGCTTTGATCTCTGACAGCACCGCCACGCTCGGCGCAGAGAGGGTGTTGCGACCATTGGCGGTCCAATCGGCCTGATAGTGATACTTGGTGCTAAGCCACGCCAATATGCCAATCACGCCCACAAACAGCGTCACAAACAGGATGTTTTGCAGCCTGATATAGCGCCGTGATTTTACAGTTACCTTCATGACTTCAGTTCCTTAGTGCTGCAGACGATCGGCATCGAGACGACGGATGCTCAGACCGATAAAAACAGTAACAAACAGCAGGTAATAGATCACGTCGCTGCTATCAAACACACCCCGCAACAGCGGTTCAAAATGGCGCAGAATCGAGAGATAGGCAAACAGGCCGCTGATGTTACCGGACTCATTACTACCCGCCCAATCGATAATCCACAACATCAGCAACACACCAAAGGTGCTGATGGCCGCCACTGTCGGTTGATCCGTGAGTGTCGACATAAACAGCCCCACCGCCGCAAAACAGGCCAACAACAACAACAACCCCAGCAGCGCCGAGGCCAGCAAACCCAAGTCGAGCGAACCGCCCA
>JAYWDX010000208.1:0-10090 GCA_043779675.1 Tenderia sp. (SeqCode) | reverse complement strand
TTGGTGAAGAGCTGGTTCTCGCGGAGGTGGTCCTTCAGATCGAGCTGAGACATGCGGGGCTTAACCTGGCAACGGCGAGCGAGGCGGTCGGTTGGCTGTTTTCGAGTTCAACCCTTCACCCCAAAGTGACGCCTGATGTCACGCAAAATCAGATAAAGCCATGGCCACAGCAGGGTGCTGCTGAGCGTTGGCAGCCAGTAGAGCCAAAGCTGGTTTTTGATGCCGGTAATGCCGTTAACCCAAAGTAGCAGCAGCTGATAGAGCAAAAGCAGCCCCATGATGCTCAAGGCCTGTTGCCACATCGGGTAGACACGCACCTGCTGGTGTACCCGGTTTGTCAGGTAGGCAGTGACAACCAGCGCCAGGGAGTGCTGACCGAGCACGGCGCCTTGGAGTGTGTCGAGCAACAGCCCCAACACCAAGCCACTAATAATGCCGACGCGCTGTGGCAGCGCCATACACCAGTAGATCAGGATCAGGGCCACCCATTCAGGACGGAACAGCACCAGCCATTCGGGCAGCGGCAAGATGGTCAGCAGCAGCGCCACTACAAAGGTGGCGACGATGACGAGGCTACCGCGGGGGCGAATGGCCTGGGTCATTGCGGCGTCTCCTGGCCAACGGTGGCGGGTGGCTGCGTTGGTTCAGTGGTGGTTTTGGGCCATACCAGCAGTACCTCACGACTCTGTCGTAGTTTGGCGGTGGGGGTGGCGATCACTAATGCAAACGGCTGGCCTGGATTCTGTTGGATCTGGGTGATGGTGGCGACCGGATAGCCCTCGGGGAAACGGCCACCGAGGCCAGTGCTAATCAGCCGATCGCCGACTTCGATATTGGCGTCATTGGGAAAGTGAGGGATCTCCAATTCATCTGGATGGCCATTACCAAGGGCGATGGCGCGCAGGCCGTTGCGATTGACTGCCACCGGGATGGCGTGGTTGGGGTCGGTAATCAGCATGACGGTGCTGGTGAGCGGTCCGACCTGAGTCACCTGCCCCATGATGCCGTGGGCATCCAGCAGCGGTTGCCCGTGATAAACGCCTTGGTTGCTGCCCTTGTTGATGACCACCTGGTTGGTGAAGGGTTCGAGGTCTACCGCCAGCAGTTCAGCGATCAAAACCCGCTCGCCGATCTTGAGCGACGAGTCCAGCAACTGTCGCAGGCGCTGATTCTCCGTCTCCAGCGCTGCCAGTTTTTGCAAACGGGCGGCGCTGAGCAGTTGTGCGGTCTTGAGGCTGTCGAGTTCCTGCTGGAGGGTCTCGCGGGTGGCGAAGCTCTGGCTCATCCAGTTGCCTGCCGTCAACGGAAAATTGACGGCGTACTGGATCGGATAGACCACCACAGACAGCGCGCTACGCAGGTCTTTGAGAAGGCTGAAGCGGTGATCCACCACCATGAGGGCGACAGAGATGAGAACGCACGCCAGCAGGCGTACGTTGGCAGAGTTGCCGTCTACAAATAACGGTTTAATGGTACATCCTACTGTTGTGGCCGATTACTCAATGAGTGTCAGAATCGGCATTTTGGTTCCCTGGCGATGGTGCTTTTTTGCTTATTCCAGAGAGAAGACCTCGGATCCGCCTTCGTCGATCATCTCCAGGGCGCGGCCGCCGCCACGGGCGACGCAGGTGAGCGGGTCTTCGGCGACGATCACCGGTAGGCCGGTCTCCTCCATCAGCAGCCGGTCAAGGCCGCGCAGCAATGCGCCACCGCCAGTCAGCACCATGCCGCGCTCGGCGATATCGGAGCCGAGATCGGGCGGGGTCTGCTCTAAAGCGATTCTGACAGCGCTGACAATGCCGGTGAGCGGCTCTTGCAGGGCCTCAAGGATCTCGTTGCTGTTGAGGGTAAAGCTGCGCGGCACCCCTTCTGATAGATTGCGTCCCTTCACTTCGATCTCAAACACCTCCTTGCCAGGGAAGGCGGAGCCAATCTCGTGTTTGATGCGCTCAGCGGTGGTTTCGCCAATCAGGGTGCCGTAGTTGCGGCGTACGTAGTTGATGATTGCCTCGTCCATGCGATCGCCACCAACACGCACCGAGGCGGAGTAGACGATGCCATTGAGTGACAGCACAGCGATCTCAGTAGTACCACCACCGATATCCAGCACCATTGACCCACGCGCCTCACCCACCGGCATGCCGGCACCAATAGCAGCGGCCATTGGCTCTTCAATTAGGTAGACGTCACGGGCACCAGCGCCAGCTGCCGACTCCTTGATGGCGCGGCGCTCCACTTGGGTGGAGCCGCAGGGGACGCAGATCAGAACCCGGGGGCTGGGGCGGAAGAAACGGTTTTCGTGCACCTTGCGAATGAAGTGTTGCAGCATCTTCTCGGTGACGGTGAAGTCAGCGATGACACCATCCTTGAGCGGACGGATGGCAACAATGCTGCCGGGGGTACGGCCGATCATGCGTTTGGCCTCCATGCCAACCGCGGCGATGCTCTTGGGACCGCCGGGTCCGCGATCCTGGCGAACCGCAACAACAGAAGGTTCGTTGAGGACAATACCCTGACCACGAGCATAGATCAGTGTATTGGCTGTTCCCAGATCGATGGAGAGATCGTTGGAGAACATGCCGCGAAAGCGCTTGAAAACCATGTGAAGATTTACCTTAGAAGTTGAGCGTTGGAGTGCTGCGGGAAATATCCCTCTAATTTAACAATTAATGAGGGTCTTGGGCAAGTTATTAGCGGCACGCTGAGAGATTTGGCGTTACAGTGCAACGGCAATATTTTAGCTGGAGTCATTGTTGTGTGTGTATTGTCGGCTGATTTTCGCGTGGTTTGAGTTGGCGTTGGTCACAAGCTTATGTTTTCCATTTTATCTGGAGTTCGATCTCCTCGGCACCACTACCACGTTCGTGTTCGATACCAAAGGTGGCCGCGTCTGGCACAACGATGCGTTCGCCTGCGATTTGAATGGTGAAACGTTCGTCACGCTCCAGGGCGTCAGCCAGCCGACGTAGTTTGGTGATAAACGCCTTCCGTGAGCAGCACTTCTCTACATCTCGAGTACGGGATTTTTTTGAGCTGGTCATGTTGGTCTCCTGCATGGGTTTTTGGGGTCTATGACGATTTGACCTCGGTAAGCTTCAACCCTGTGAGCTGCTGAATGGCTCGTGACAGGCGTATAGAGTACCGCCGCCACGACCGAGGTTGCCAGTTCCGGTAACGAAGTATCGATGGCGATGATGGTCAGGCCAATGATCACTTCACTTACACCCAGCGCACGGGCAATCAATACCGCGCGCTCGACGAGCCAGTGGGCACCAAGCACCAGCAGTGTCAGCTATGAGTTCTTCTCGTCGCTCATGCAAATCGGCCCCGGCAACCAGCAACACCGGACCCAATAGCAAAAAAACAATAACCGAGGCACCCCTTCACTTCGCCTAAAAATATTTTCTCAAGTGTATTTGTTGTGGTTGTGTGTGATGGTTATTTTGTCCCGGGTTGTTTGGGTGGTTGCCCGGCGGCCCCTTGCAACAGCAATCTCTTCAGCTCTCGAATCTCATCGCGTATGCCCCGCATCTCGGCATGTAGATCCGCTTCGGTGTGAGTGGCTGCTTGTTCGACCACCGCGATCGTCGCCTGATGCTCCTTTTCGCTGTAACGCTGCATGGCGTTGACGATGATGGCGATGAAGAGGTTGAGCATGGTGAAGGTTGCTATAAGGATGAACGGCACAAAAAAGGCCCAGGAGTAGGGGAAGTTCTCCATCACCGGCCGGGCGATGCCCATCGACCAGCTCTCCAACGTCATGATTTGAAACAGGGTATAGAGTGAGCGGCCCAGGTGGCCGAACCACTCCGGGTAGTCGGCGGCGAATAGATTGGTGGCTATCACAGCAAATACATAATAGATGATCAGCAATACCATGGCGATGGCCCCCAGCCCTGGAATCGCTTCCAGCAGCGCCCCCACTACCCGCCGCATGGAGGGCACCATGGTCAGTAGGCGCAATACGCGCAATACCCGTAGCGCCCGCAGCACGGCAAGCTCACCGCTGGCCGGTACCAGCGCGATGGCGACGACGGCGAAATCGAACACGCTCCAGGGGTCGCGCCAGAATGCTAACCGGTACACGTAAAGCCGTATGATGATCTCTACTACGAATATCGTCAGGATGATTAGGTCGAGTGTGACGATCAGTTCACCAGCCGCCGCCATCGCAGCGGGCCATGTCTCCACCCCGAGCAACGCCGCATTAACCAGAATCAGGGTGATAATGGCGCGCTGTACATATGGGTGTTCGATGAAGACGCGCAGACGTTCACGCGCATTGGACGAGTCGGGTTGCAATATAGTATCCACTAACGAGATTTCACTAGTTTAAGGCGCAGCTCCAGTAATCCACCTGGGTGACGCAATAGCGACAGGTCATAGGTTTTCTGGCCCTGTCGGAAGCGGTGTTGTTCGCCCGTGGTCGAGGCAGACACCACCTCGTGAGCATAGTCGGCGGCGGCGAAACCATTGAGGTAATGCATCAGTACGGCATCAAACGTCCCGTTCCCGACGTAGGCCACCTCAATGTTCTGCCCCTCGCGTACGAACTGGTTGCGTACCAAGCCGGAAAAACGCGGTACAGGGCCAATATCGCTGCCGCTGACATCATTTGCGGGCAGCACTTCGCCCCTTGGAAGCCAGTGATTGATGCTCTCTTTTGCACCCGGCAGCCACTGCTCCGCCTGCTCCCGCATCTCTGGGGCTATTTGCTCGACTTGGGTCATCGCCTCGCTGGCGAAACGTTTGCCCGTCTCAGTCATGGTCGGTGCCTGGCCCAGTAGCCATAGGAGTATCGTAACGCCGGCCCAGAGCAGAAAACCAACGAGAACGAGTGCAATCGCCGCCAGAATTAGCCAAGTGCGTCCCCGAATGTTGCGCAGGTTTGATGCGATCACCCCCAATATGCCGAAATTATTCCTCCCATTCATAAACAATTACTCCAGACAGAACGATTGTCGAAAATGCCGTCGGCTCGCCGCAGCGTGCGCCGCAGCGTACGCCCGGCACGTTCCGCAGCACGATTCACTGCGACATAGAGATCCGTCTCGGTGTCGTCGGTAACCAGGCTGGGCAAGCCGTGTAGGCGAATCTGGAGGTGGCAATGCTTGTCCTCAGCGCCAGTGGCGCCATTGATGGCCGATAAGTGCACGGTGATCTGTACCACGCGGGCCTGAAACCGACTCAGGGCAAATAGCAGCCGCTGTTCTACATGCGCAATTAACGCTTCGTTCAGCACAATGTCACTGGCTTGAATGTCGATACGCATGTCAGGAGCCTTTTATGTGGGAACGATTGAAGCAGGAAGCCTAAATCTCCGTCTATTGTTGTGATTGTGGACTTGCGCCACTGTCAATAACAGTCGAATATTCATTGCCCTTTATTCGTTACAGATTGATGGTTGGCGGCCCCCTATATGTTTAACTACAAACAACTTCACTACTTTTGGAGTGTCGCCAAGGCGGGTAGCATCGTGCGCGCCGCTGAGCGGCTGCACCTCACCTCTCAGACTATCAGTGCTCAGATTGGCGAGCTCGAACGGGCATTGGGGTGTGACCTGTTCCGGCGTGTTGGCAGGCGGCTTGAGCTGACTGAGGCTGGGAAATTGGCACTCTCCCATGCTGACGAAATCTTCCAAATCGGCAATGAGCTCGAAGGGTTGCTGCGCCACTCTGCTGGTGGTCGCGAGTTGCTGTTGCGGGTTGGTGTGGCCGATGTTGTTCCCAAATCCATCGCCTATCGGCTGCTGGCACCGGCACTGAAACTCGCCGAGTCCGTGCGCCTTGTCTGTCACGAAGACAAGCTGGAGCGGCTGTTTGCGGAGCTGGCCATTCACAATCTTGATCTGGTGATCGCCGATCGGCCATTGCCTACCGAGCTGGGTGTGAAAGGCTATAGCCACGCGCTGGGGCACTGTGGTGTCGTCTTTCATGCGGTGCCTGAGCTGGCGGCACGCTATCGAGAGAGTTTTCCACAGTCGCTGAACGAAGCGCCGTTGCTAATCCCGGGGGCAGGCACAGCGATACGGGGGCCGCTGGGGCGCTGGTTCAGTGAGCGAGGAATTCATCCTCGCATCGTGGGGGAGTTTGACGACACGGCGCTAATGAAGGCATTTGGGCAGGCGGGTGCTGGTATTTTTCCCGCGCCTGCAGTAATCAGCGACGAGATGCTACGCCAGTATGGCGCCGAGGTTGTTGGTCGTGCCGATGAGGTTGTCGTTAAATACTATGCCATCTCGGTGGAGCGTCGGCTCACCCATCCCGCTGTGGTCGCCATTAGCGAGGCAGCGAAACGGGGCCTGTTTGTTGATGCCCTGTCGGGTGGATGAGTGCCTGGTGCGGGCGGGGACTCAACGCAACGGATCATTCAATTGCGAATAGGGCCTAGCTAGGGATGAATTTCAGCGCCAGGCCGTTGTTGCAGTAGCGCCTGCCGGTTGGTTTAGGGCCGTCATCAAAAACGTGGCCCTGGTGGCCACCGCAACGGGCGCAGTGGTACTCGACGCGCGAGTATAAAAAGCTGGAGTCCTCGCGGGTCTTCACATGATTGGGGATGACGTCGAAAAAGCTCGGCCAGCCGGTGCCGCTGTTGTATTTCATCGCCGAGGTGAAAAACGGCAGCTCACAGGCGGCACAAGCGAAGATACCTTGGCGTTTTTCGTGGTTGAGCGGGCTGCTATGAGAGGGTTCGGTCCCCTCTTTACGGAGGATGCCGTACTGCTCCGGTGTCAGTAGCTTGCGCCACTCGGCATCGCTTTTGATGATCTTTTGGATGGTGCTGCTACTACTGCCTTGGGCCAAGGCTTGGCGTGCGAGCAGCGGGGCAGTGGCGAGCGCCAGCAGCGAGAGCAAAAAATGGCGGCGTTGCATTGCGGGAATCTCCATACTACTTAACTTCGTGGACCCCATTATTATCGGCTTGTTGCGGGAAATCATTACAAAAGTTTAACATTTTTATCACAACTCTACTTCTGTTCTAGCGGTTCTATTGGTTTTGGTGGAGGTTAAAGGTATAGTTCGCAGCTCAACCTAACCCGTCTGGGGGAGAGTGTTCTGGTGCTACGGCATCGGAACCGCCGAAGGCGCAACCCGCCCGGAATCGCTCAGGCCTCAGGACCGCAGACGGTGGTTGACTCTGGAGAGTGAACCCCTGTTTTGGATAGAGGGTTCCACCGAAGGGGTCGGTCGCCTGGCAGATTGTCGGCGGCTTAAACTCTCAGGTACCCGGACAGAGGGGCGACAGGTAAGCATTGGCTTACCTGTCGCCCTTTTTGCGTTTTTAAGGTGCTGATTGATGACAACTACAATCCATATTCCGGTTTTTGACCACTCAGGCAAGCCTAGTGTTGGCCGTATGCCGGAGTGGATTCGGCAGCAGCTGGGGGGCGAGGCCGCCTATGGCAAGACCGCTGCGACGGTCAAACGGCAGGCGCTGCACACCGTTTGTGAGGAGGCGCGCTGCCCCAATCGTGCCGAGTGCTGGAGCCGTGGCACGGCCACCTTCATGCTGCTGGGGGACACCTGCACCCGCGCCTGTGGCTTCTGTAATGTCAAAACCGGCCGCCCTACGGCGCTTGATCTCGATGAGCCACGTCGTGTTGCCGAGGCGGTGTTGCAGATGGGGCTCGATTATGTGGTGCTGACCTCGGTCAACCGTGACGAGCTGACCGATGGCGGTGCTGCCATATTTGCTGAAACCCTGCGGCTGTTGCGCCAGGCGCGGCCCGAGATCGGACTGGAGATCCTCACCCCTGACTTTCAGCAGGATCAGGCCGGCGCCATTGAGTCGATCTGCGTAGCGGTGGCGGGCGGCCAGCTGGTCTGGGGCCACAATGTTGAGACGGTGCCGAGCCTCTACCAGGAGGTGCGCAAGGGTTCCAAATATCAGCGCTCCCTTGACCTGCTGGCGCTGGCGGCGCAACAGCCGGGTGTCGAGGCAAAATCAGCACTGATGCTGGGGCTGGGCGAGACCAAAGATGAGGTGCTGGCGGTGCTGCGTGACCTGCACGAGGCTGGCGTTAAGCGGGTATCGTTGGGGCAGTACCTGCGCCCGAGCCGTTATCATCTACCCGTGAAGGAGTACATTGCTCCGGCGGCATTTGATAAATATGAGACCGAGGCCAAGGCGCTGGGGTTCGCCTGGGTCAAAGCCGGGCCGCTGGTGCGCTCTTCCTATCATGCCGAAGAGGGGCATGCGCCAACCAAACAATCTTCAACAGTGGAAACAGCATAATGGCCAAGAACACTCCGCTCTATGATCAGCACGTCGCCTGTGGCGGCAAGATGGTTGGTTTTTCTGGCTGGAACATGCCGCTCAACTACGGTTCGCAGCTTGAGGAGCACCACATTGTCCGCACGGCGGCGGGTATGTTTGATGTGTCGCACATGACGGTGGTTGATCTCACCGGCGACAAGGTCAAACCGTTCCTGCAATACCTGCTGGCCAATGACGTCGATAAGCTCAAACTCAGTGGCAAGGCGCTCTACAGCGGCATGTTGAAAGAGGATGGCAACGTCATCGATGACCTGATTGTCTATTACATGCACGACAGTTTCTACCGCATGGTGGTGAATGCCGGGACCCGTGACAAGGATATGGTCTGGATCGAGAAACAGGCGCAGCCCTTTGGCGTCAACGTCAACGAGCGTCGTGATCTGGCGATGGTTGCGGTGCAGGGGCCGAGCGCCTGTGAGATGGCCCACGCTGTGATGAGTCCAGCCCAGGCCGACGCGGCCGCCAAGCTGCAGCCCTTTTTTGGCATCGAAAGTGAAGGGCTTTTTATCGCCCGTACCGGTTACACCGGCGAAGATGGTTACGAGATCATGGTTGCCAACAATCAGGCCGCCAAGCTCTGGCAGGATCTGCTCAAACAGGGTGTACGTCCCTGTGGCCTGGGTGCCCGCGACAGTCTACGCTTGGAGGCAGGAATGAATCTCTATGGCTCCGACATGGATGAGACCACTAGCCCGCTGGAGGCTGGCATGGGTTGGACCGTCGCCTGGGAGCCTCAGGGGCGCAACTTCATCGGCCGCAAGGCGTTGGAAGTGCAGCGTAAACAGGGCGGGCTGAACAAGCTGGTGGGTCTGGTGCTGCTGGACAAGGGGGTGCTGCGCTCCCATCAGGCCGTGATCTGGAATGGTGACCCAATGGGCGAAACCACCAGCGGTGGTTTTTCGCCAACGTTGGGTCGTTCCATCGCCCTGGCTCGAGTAGCGGCTGAAGTTGCCGATGAGTGCCAGGTGGAGGTGCGTGGCAAGATGCTGCAATGCCAGGTGGTCAAGCCGCCCTTTGTCCGCAATGGCAAGGCCTGTATCAAGATTGATTGAAGAGTGACCGATGATTCCCAAGCGCCCTGATAGGCGTGGGAAATAGAGACTTAATAGTTAAAATATTACATAAACGTGAGGACCAGAATAATGAGCAATATTCCAGATACCCTGTTGTACACCTCTAGCCACGAATGGGTCGAAGTGTTGAGTGATGGTACCGCCCGCGTCGGCATCACCGACCACGCCCAGGAGCTGCTGGGCGACATGGTTTATGTCGAAGTGCCTGAAGTGGGCGACGAGGTGAAGGCCGGTGAAGAGTGCGCCGTGGTGGAGTCGGTCAAGGCCGCTTCTGATGTCTACAGCCCGATCTCGGGTGTGGTGGTCGCCGTTAATGAAAACCTGGCCGAGAACCCTGCTCTGGTCAATGGTGACCCCTACAGCGATGGTTGGATCATGCGCATCAAGATTGCCGATGAGGGCGAGCTGGCAGAGCTGTTTGATGCCGAGAGCTATCAGGACGTGATCGACGAAGACGACAATCACTAAAATCCACACCAGCCAGCAGAGCAGACGATGCCTTTTATCCCACATACCGAACAGGATGTCACCGAGATGCTCGACGCCATTGGCGTCGCCAGCATCGAGGCGTTATTTGACGAGATCCCCGCTGAACTGCGGGTCAAGGGGGTGCTCAACATCCCCGATGGCATGAATGAGATGGCGGTGGCGCGGCTGATGCGCGAACGCGCGGCAGCTGATGCCACTGGCCTCAACTTCATCGGCGCAGGCGCCTACGAGCATCACATCCCGCAGGCGGT
>JAYWDX010000207.1:0-7758 GCA_043779675.1 Tenderia sp. (SeqCode) | reverse complement strand
AAAAGACAAAGAGTTTGAGATAGGTGCACTTATTCGTGATGTATGGGGTTCTCGATATGCAGAGCCTATTGCTCACTATATTGATTGGCTGAATGAGATCCCTGATACAAGAAAAATAAAAGGTGGTCAATTTCATGCTTTGGCCGAAGAGGTCAAAAAAGTTGTCTGTGGAAAATATGAGGTCGATGCTGACGGCAATATTTATTTTACCCCCAAAAAACTGAAAGGTGGCGATTCTCAACGATTGGATTTGCATCTATCTTCTTCTACCGTTAAAAGTTTGTTTGGTTTATGGTTCTATTTAGAGCATCAAGCTAAATCAGGTGATGTGCTTATGATTGATGAGCCGGAACTTAATCTCCACCCAGGAAATCAGCGCAAGCTGGCAAGATTACTCTCCAAGTTAATAAACAGTGGTTTACGCGTAGTGGTGAGTACGCACAGTGATTATTTGGTCAGAGAAATTAATTCATTGATTATGTTGTCACAACCAAATAGGAACAGAGACAAGTTGATGAAGGATTTTGATTATCAAGAAGCTGAGGTGCTCCAGCCAGATAAAGTGGCAGCTTATCTTTTTGATGATCGGAAAATATCTTCCATGAAAATAACTAAAGAAGAGGGCATCCAGGCTGAAACCTTCGACAAGGTTATCCATGACCTTAATGAGACCAGTGACGAGATTTATTATTCATATCGCGGAGAATCTGATTCTGAGGAGAGTTCTCGGTGAGCAACTTTGTGACATGCTTCGATAATCTAATCACCAATAGTTGGAAGCTTCCTCGGTCAGAAGGGCGCTGGCAACTGAGAGAGTCTGGTAAAAATGCTACACACACCTTGATTGAGATACAGGGAGGAAAATCACTGGCGTTTTCGTTGGATCAGTCGAGATTGAATGCTTTTTCGTTCATGCGTAACGACACCCCGCTTAAGGGGGTGCGCAGTGTATGTGATGCTATTGTTGTGGCGGATACGAATAGAAAACCTCTTATAATCATGGTTGAAATGAAATCGGGAGATGAAAGTGGTGCTGAACAACAGATTTTAAGAAGCCATGCTTTCATGCAGTGGCTGGTAAAGCTGCTCAGTCTTAATGGCCATTGTGCAATCGAGCCAGAATTTTGTGGTGTTATCAGCTTCAAACCGCGCAAACAGGAGCGAAAAGGTCAGACATCGCGAGCCGAGTTACCAAAGCCCACTTCAAATACTGGTAGTTTCTCCATTTTTCGGTTAAAAAATCACCCTCGTATCCACTTGGATGATATCGCCCTGGCTTTGACGAAACAGTAGAGATCAATATTGAAATTCTTCCTCTCACGCCTCGCCAGCGCCCTCATCGTTATGATGGGCGTCTCCTGTCTGGTGTTCTTATTCTTATATATGGTCCCCGGCGATCCAGTGGAGGTGATGCTGGGTGAGTCGGCGCAGCCTGCCGACCGCGAGGCGCTGCGCCGTGCGCTGGGCTTGGATCAGCCGCTGCTGACGCAGATGGGCAACTACTACTACAATCTGCTGCATCTCAATCTGGGCAACTCACTCTATTCACAGCGCCCCATCAGCGAGATGTTGCTGGAGCGTATGCCGGCCACGATAGAGCTGGCGTTGGCATCACTGCTGGTGGCGGTGCTAATCGCTTTTCCGATGGGGGTGCTGGCGGCGGTGCGCAAGGACACACCCTGGGATCAGGGGGCGATGGGGCTGTCGCTGGTAGGCATGTCGGTGCCTAATTTTTTGATGGGGCCGATTCTGATCCTGGTTTTTTCGTTGTGGCTGGGGTGGTTTCCGGTGAGTGGCCGCGATGGTCTGATCTCGTTGATCCTGCCCGCCATTACCCTGGGCACGGCCATGTCGTCGATCCTGTCGCGCATGGTGCGCGCCACCGTGCTGGAAACGTTGAATGAGGATTACATCCGCACCGCCCGCGCCAAGGGGTTGAGTGAACGGCTGGTGATCTGGCGTCACGCCCTGCGTAATTCGCTGCTGCCGGTGATCACGCTGCTCGGGTTGCAGCTGGGTGTGCTGCTGGGCGGTGCGGTGATTACTGAGGTTGTGTTCTCCTGGCCGGGGCTTGGTTCATTGACGATTGAAGCGATCCAGCGCCGCGACTATCCGGTGGTGCAGGCGTGTGTCTTGCTGATCAGTCTGGCCTATGTGGTGGTCAATACCTTTACCGATCTGGTCTATGGCTGGCTTGATCCACGGGTACGTCTGGAGGGTGGGCGATGATGCGTAGTTTGATCCGTTATGGCTGGCCAGCGGCCGTCATGCTGCTCTGGGGGTTGTTTGCCGTGGGCGGCGGTTGGCTCGGGCTTGACCCGAACCACATCGAGCTGTCGAAGATTTTGCTGGCGCCGGGCAGTGACGCCTGGCTCGGTTATGACGATCTGGGTCGGCCGCTGTGGGATCGGCTGGTGGCCGGGGCGCAGACCTCGTTCCTGGTCGCGGTGCTGGTGGTGCTGATCTCGACCATTGTTGGCACTGCCATCGGTAGCATCAGTGCCTACCTGGGCGGTTGGTGGGACCACGTTATCGTCCGTATTATCGATATCTTCCTCGCCTTTCCCGGCATCCTGCTTGCTATTGCCCTGGCCGGGTTGCTCGGGCCGGGCATCAATAACGTCATCATCGCTTTGAGTGTGGTGGGGTGGGTCGGTTTTGCGCGGCTGGCGCGCGCCCAGGTGCTGACTATCAAACATCGCGAACATGTGCAGGCGGCGCAGGCACTCGGGACGCGGCCGTCGATGATCATCTGGCGCCACATCATTCCGCTGATTATGGCGCCATTGATTGTTGAATCGACTTTCGCAGTGGCCGGTGCGGTCATATCTGAAGCGGGGTTATCGTTTCTTGGCCTGGGTGTGCAGCCGCCCGAATCCTCATGGGGCAGCATGATCCGCGACGGCGCCCGTTATCTGCTGGTGGCGCCACACATGGTGTTGGTGCCGGGCGCAGCGTTGATGCTGGTGGTGCTGGCGGTGAATCTGCTGGGTGATCGGTTGCGTGATCGCCTGGATGTCAGAACGAGACCACGGGAGTAGATATGTCGTTAGGTCCAGTCATGGTGGGTTTGTCAGGGTTGACCCTGACAGCTCAAGAGCGTGAGATGCTGCAACACCCGATGGTGGGGGCGGTGATTCTTTTTAGTCGTAATTTTGAAAATGCCTTGCAGGTCAAAGTGTTGGTTGATGAAATTCATGCGCTGCGGCAGCCTAAGCTGCTGGTGGCGGTGGATCATGAGGGCGGTCGGGTGCAGCGCTTTCGTACCGACTTTACCCGTCTGCCAGCGGTGCGTAACTTCGGCCAACTCTATGACCAAGACCCTAAACGGGCTAAGCGCAATTGCGAAACAGCAGGTTGGTTGATGGCGGTGGAGCTGCGCGCTGTGGGTGTTGATTTCAGCTTTGCGCCGGTGGTTGATCTCGACTACGGCGTTAGCACGGTGATTGGCGACCGCTCCTTCCATCGCGACCCACAGGCGGTGGCGGAGCTGACCCAGAGCTACATCAAGGGAATGCAGCGCGCCGGCATGGCGGCCACGGCCAAACATTTTCCCGGTCACGGCGCGGTGGAGGTTGATACCCATCTCGGCATCGCCCGCGATGAACGCAGACTGGTGGATATCGAGAGTGAAGACCTGGTCCCCTTTGAACGGTTGATCCACAACGGCCTGGCCGGAGTGATGGCGGCCCATGTGATCTATCCGCAGGTGGATGATAAACCGGCCGGATTTTCACGCTTTTGGTTACAGCAGGTGTTGCGTAAACAGTTGCAGTTTCAGGGGGTGATCTTCAGCGACGATCTGCTGATGGAGGGGGCCGCTGTTGCCGGTGATGTTTGCGAGCGAGCCGTCGCCGCGCTGACAGCAGGGTGCGATATGGCGTTGGTTTGTAGCGACTTTAACGCCATCTGCCGGACGCTGGATCACCTCAAAAAATTTGATAACCCAGCCTCGCACCTGCGCCTGGCGCGTATGCATGGTCGCCACCCAATTAGCCGTGATCAGCTGCACAATGACCCGCAGTGGCATCAGGCGTTGCATGCGTTAGGGCCATGGCTGGAGGCGAAGCCGCTTGATCTTTTGTAAGCGCCCGTCCCTGAAAACAGGCGGATAGAGGGCGTTGTTATATGTGGCGTTTCCTCTAGTTGTGTAGGCTCATGTGCTACTTTTTGTTCGTGGTCAGTCGTGGTGCTGGGGTCGCATGTGTCCGAAAGTATGAGGCTATTGGCAGTTAATATCTGAAGATTCAGATTTAAGGAGGATAGATGAGTTTGAAGGCCATATTCAGTGGTGCGGTTTTGTTAATGGCAAGTGGTGTAGTGGTGCAGGCGGCCGATTTGCCGTGGGTCTTTCAGCCATTGCCGGAGGTGGCGGAAGCGCCCAAGGATAACCCGGGCACCAAGGAGAAGTTGGCCCTGGGTAAACAGCTCTTTTTTGATGCCCGTCTCTCCATCACCGGTACCCACTCCTGCAATAGTTGCCACAACCTCTCGGCGGGTGGCGAGGATGGTCGCGCCCAGCCAGTGGGAGTTTATGGCCGCACCGGCAAACGTAGTACCCAGACCATCTGGAACGCAGCCCTTCACACCGCCTATAACTGGGACGGCAGCGCCAATACACTGGAGCAGCAGGCCCAGAAACATATCCTTGATCCCCGCATCATGGGTATGCCTGATGCTGAGACGCTGGTGAGCCGCATCAATACCATTCCTGGATATCGTCGGCAGTTCGAACAGATTTTTAATAAGGAAGGTGTCAGCTTCAACACCATCGCCATGGCGCTTTCCAGTTATGAACGCACCCTCGTCACCCCTAACGGTCCCTTTGATCGTTATCTACGCGGTGACAAGAAGGCGATTTCTGCCGAGGCCAAGCGCGGTGCCAGAGAATTTATCGATGTTGGCTGCGCCTCCTGCCACTTTTGGGTCAACATGGCAGGGCCTATTCCAGGCCTGGCGCTAAAACAGGGAGAAGGTTTTTATGAACTCTTCCCCAATTATCCTGGTACCGATTACGAAACCCGCTACAGCCTTGCAGATGATCTTGGGCGTGTTTACTTCTCACAGGAATCGACCGATACCCGAATGTGGCGTATGCCGTCATTGCGTAATATCGCTATCACGGCACCATACTTCCACAACGGAACGGTTAAAACCCTGGATGAGTCTGTACGTGTCATGGCCAAGACCCAGCTCAGACGTGAGATAACGGAACAGCAGGTGAGTGATATTGTGGCCTTCCTCAATACACTCACGGGTGAGTTCCCTGAGCAGACTCTGCCGCGCCTACCCGAGACCCCAAATCGGACGGCGGTAGCGGGCCACGACCACTAAAAAATTTGGAGCATACAGATGGCAGATAAATTGCTCATAGTCATGATGAATAGCAATCCCTTAGCGGTAATGGAGATGGTGCCCCCCATCTCTCAGGCGATTGTTGCCGCAGCAATGGAGTTTGATGTTGAGATGGTCTTTACCGGACGCAGTGCCGGACTGTTGAAGAAAGGTGCCGCCGCAGGGCTGTCATTGGCTGCTGGTCGCAGCACCACCGTACATGATCTTATTAAAGAAGCTGTACAGGCGGGTGTCCGTTTTAAGGTCTGCGCTACGGGCATTGAGTACTGGGGCGAAGAGATCATTCCAGAAGTGGAAGAGACCGTTGGTGGTGCTTACATCATCAGCGAGGCGATGGATGATGCCACTGTTACGTTCACCTATTAATTAAAGAAATAATAAAGATGTCTGATTACCTTAAAGAATCACAAGAAATAATGAAAGAGGCCGATCTGCTCTGTTCACAACAACAGATCGAAGCGGGGCTCGATGTTATGGCGGTTAATATCAAACAGCAGCTGGGTGACCAGAACCCGTTGGTGTTGTGTGTCATGACTGGCGGCCTTGTACCGGCGGGCATGTTGCTGCCGCGCCTCGATTTCCCGCTTAATCTCGACTACATCCACGCCACCCGTTACGGCCATAAGACCGAGGGCGGCAAGCTTGAGTGGATCGTCAAGCCATCAAAACCGCTTAAGGATCGTGTTGTGCTGTTGATCGACGACATCCTTGATGAGGGGCTGACCCTGGAGGCGATTATTCATGACTGCAAAAGCGCTGGTGCCAAGGCGATTTACAGCGCTGTACTGGTAGAAAAGATCAGGGCTAGACGCATCGATATCAAAGCCGACTTTGTTGGTGTTGAGGTTGAGGATCGTTACCTGTTTGGATTTGGCATGGACTACAAAGGGTATCTGCGCAACGCTGCCGGTATCTATGCCGTCAAAGGCAAGTAACACACAATAAATAAAAGAAGAAAGGAATTTAGCAATGAGTCATGTTGCAATCATCGGGGGCACAGGGTTGACCACGCTTGTTGATCTGGATATCACCCGGCGTGAAGTGGTGCAGACACCCTATGGCGAACCATCAGGCGCGCTGACCTACGGCCTACTCTGTGGTAAAGAGATCGTTTTTCTGGCGCGTCATGGCGCTGGCCACACCATTCCACCACACAAAATCAACTACCGAGCCAATCTCTGGGCACTCAAAAACGCGGGTGTTGAACGTATCATCGCCATTGCTGCCGTCGGTGGTATTGCGGCTGACTTTCCACCCAAGAAACTGGCCATTCCCGACCAGATCATCGACTACACCTGGTCCCGCAAAAACACCTTCTTTGAAGAGGGGCTAGAAGAGGTAGTACATGTCGATTTCACTTTTCCTTACGATGAAACGCTACGCCAGATTCTTATTAAAGCTTGCCAACAGGCAAAGGTTGATTACTGCGCCAGCGGTACCTACGGCGCCACCCAGGGACCACGCCTGGAGACCGCTGCCGAGATCAACCGTGTCGAGCGCGATGGTTGCACCATGGTCGGCATGACCGGCATGCCCGAAGCGGTGTTGGCCCGAGAGCTGGGCGTAGCCTATGCCACCTGTGCGGTGAGTGTTAACTGGGCGGCTGGCCGTAGTGAAAATCTCATCACCATGGCCGATATTGAAAAATGCCTCAAAGAGGGCATGGACAGCATTCGCGCCATGTTTGCTAAGCTGGTGCCGCTGCTCTGAAGTGCCCGCCTGTTTTTTTTGTTTTGTTTTGTTTTGTGCGCAGCGCGAGCGGTTCGAAAACCTGTTTGGTACCGTACCGCGTGTGGAAGATGAAGAACTGCTTCAGGGTAAACTTGAAACTGCCTGGCGTGCTGGAGATGAGGAGGAGCTATTGCAGGGAAAATTTGCTCCGCACTCCACCACGCGGCTGCAATAACAACCCACCGTGAAATCTAATAACACTGCTCTGCCCGATCAGCCTAAATTTGGAATTGAGTCGCTTTAGGGTGTCTCGATGGACCAAGTAAAGGTACGCTTCAACTCACCCCAGCCGGCACAACTCAATGCTCTGGCCTATGCCCAGGGCAGTGATATCCACGTGGCGCCGGGACAGGAGCAGCACTTGCTACATGAGGCGGACGTGATGGGGTGGTTTTGACTGAGCGTGATTTGCCAATCGCCTAAAGGGCGCAAGTCACTGTTTTTCTCAGGTTCCTTGAACTCATCGGCTGTAGTAAAATGCCCGGTTTTTACGCAAGAAGGTCTAACATGCTGGAAATCAATCTCATCGTCCGCAGAATCAAAGAGATGGCAGAGCGCACTGCCGCTCTTAGGGGGTATCTTTGACTTTGAGATCAAGCAGGAGCGCCTGACCGAAGTCGAGCGTGAGCTGGAGCAACCCAATGTTTGGGATAACCCGGAACGCGCCCAGGC
>JAYWDX010000206.1:0-6104 GCA_043779675.1 Tenderia sp. (SeqCode) | reverse complement strand
TCGATGGAGGCAATCCGGCTGGTGGATGCCAAGCAAGATATCGACGAGATGCGCATCACCCACCTGCGGCACTACATCAAGCTGTTCAAGGAACATCAGGACCTTACTACCAAGTTCAGCACCATCCAGCAGCAGCTTAATTCGTTTGAAGATGAGAGCCAGCAACTGGACGATGAGCTGACCCGAGTCCACATGCTAAGCGTGACGGATGAGTTGACTCAGCTACCCAATCGCCGTGCCCTGATACAACGACTTGATGACGAAGTAGCCCGCGTGCAACGCTACGGCTCACCACTAGCGCTGGCCATCATCGATCTCGACGAATTCAAGCCGATCAACGACACCTTTGGTCACAACGCTGGCGATCAAGTGCTACGTTATTTTGCCGAGACAGCACTGACTGTACTGCGCCACCACGATACTGTAGCCCGCTATGGCGGTGAAGAGTTTGCGGTACTGATGCCCAACACCGAAATTAACGGTGCCCTCTGCGCCCTGAAAAAGATCCAGAGCGAAGTGGCTGGCTCGCTCTATCGCCTTGACGACGGCGTCGAGATCACCGCCCCCACCTTTTCCGCTGGTGTCGCCCGCTACAACCCTGGCGAGAGTCCGGATGAGCTAATCAAACGTGCCGATACCGCCATGTACCGCGCCAAACATTCAAGCCGAAACCGCATCGAAGTACACACCATGGGGGCCAAGCAGAAGCTCCAGGCGACATAGCTGTACACCTGAAACAAAAAAGACCCGCTTCAACGGGCCTTTTTATTTTTATCGCAAATGGCTGCCACTACGGCGTGGAATCGATCTCCCCACTCTCCTTCTCAACTACCATCAGGTCGGCCTTGCTCACCCCCATCAGGATGACAAGACTACTGGCGATGAAGATGGATGAGTAGGTGCCGACCACGATACCGATGATCAACGCCAGGGAGAAACTGTGGAGGGTGGCGCCACCAAAGAGGAAGAGTGAGACCACGACCAACATGGTGGTGCCGGAGGTCATGATAGTGCGTGACAGCGTCTGAGTGACGGACTGGTTGACGATCTCGACCTCCGTTCCCTTGCGTACCTTACGGAGGGTTTCGCGGATACGATCGTAGACGACGACAGTATCGTTAAGTGAATAACCGATGATCGCCAGCACTGCCGCCAGCACCGTCAGGTCGAACTCGATCCAGAAAATGGAGAAGACACCCACAATGATGATAACGTCGTGGAGGGTGGCGAGCACGGCACCGACGGCGAAGCGGATTTCATAACGGAAATAGACATAGATCAAAATGCCAAACAGCGCCGCCAGGACCGCCAAACCGCCATCCTCGGCCAGCTCATCGCCCACCTGCGGCCCGACAAACTCGATGCGACGTAATTCAACCTTGTGACCGTCAGCACTCAACGCCGCCACTACCTTGTTACCGATCTCGGCCGCCGCCGATTCACTTGGCGCCAAGCGGATCAGCACATCCTGAGAGGTACCAAAGTGCTGCACCACCGCCCCTTCAAAACCACCCTTGGCCAAGGCACCCCGCACAGCTTGAAGGTCAGCCGACTGTTCATAACCCACCTCAACCAGCGTACCTCCGGTAAAATCAACCCCCAAATTGAGGCCACGGGTGAATATCGAAACCAGGGAAATAATCACCATGGCCAGCGCGACCAGCAGCGTCAGCTTGCGCAGGGCCATAAAGTCGAATGTATTTCTTTTCTTGAAAAATTCCATCATCCGTCTCCTTAGATCGACAGCTTATTCACACGACGGCCGCCGTAAGCCAGATTGACCAGCGCGCGGGTACCAAGTATGGCAGTGAACATGGAGGTGAGAATGCCGAGGCAGAGCACCACCGCAAAGCCCCTGACCGGACCTGACCCCAACCAAAAGAGGGTGATCCCGGCAATCAGAGTAGTGATATTGGAGTCGGCGATAGTCGTGGCCGCCCGCTCGAAACCAGCGCTAATACTGGCCTGCGGCGAGTTACCGTTACGCAGCTCTTCTCGGATACGCTCGTAGATCAGCACATTGGCATCCACCGCCATGCCAATCGTCAGTACAACACCAGCGATACCGGGCAGGGTCAGCGTCGCCTGCAACATTGACAACAATGCAGTAAGCAGCACCAGATTCATCACCAAAGTGATGTTGGCAATCATGCCAAAGGCACGGTAATAGAGCGCCATGAATGTCATCACCACGATAAAACCGATCACCATCGACTTCATGCCCATCTCAATGTTGTCCTGACCCAAGCTCGGTCCAACAGTACGCTCTTCAATGATCTCAAGCGGCGCTGAAAGGGCACCAGCACGCAACAGCAGCGCCAGATAGCTAGCCTCTTTGCTATCCAGGCCGGTAATCTGGAAGCTATTGCCAAAAGGTTCGCGGATATTTGCCAGGCTGATCACTTCCTCTACCTTCGACCGCTGCCGCTCTTCGACACCATTAACAATCTTGGTTTCACTCTTGCTTTCGACATAGACCACCGCCATCAGCTTGCCAACATTCTCTTTGGTGATGTCATGCATCTTGCTTCCACCCTTGCTATCCAGGGAGATGGAGACTGCCGGACTACCATCACGCTGATCGATAGTGGCTTTTGCACCAACAATAGAGTCACCTGTAATAATGATATTTTTCTGCAGCAAGACCGGCTTGCCAGTTGCACGCTCATTGAAGAGACGGGAACCTACGGGGACACGCCCTTCAATCGCATCCTGAACATTGCTGGTCTCATCCGCCATGCGGAAGTCGAGGGTCGCTGTGGCGCCGAGAATCTCCTTGGCACGGGCGGTATCCTGTACCCCTGGCAACTGCACAACAATACGATTTTCACCCTGCTGCTGGATCAGCGGCTCAGCCACACCCAGCTCATTGATACGATTACGCAACGTTGTGACGTTCTGTTGCACGGCAAGTTTGCGGGTCTCACGCTTTTCCTGTTCAGAGAGATTTACACTCATAAGAACAGCATCGCTTTTATCCACACCAGCCAACATCAGATCACGGAACTCCTTGTGAATCAGGGACTCAGCTGTGGCGCGATCTTCAGCGCTACGGAACTTAATCTGGAGACCGCCGCTGGAGACACGGCCGATGGTGAGATAACGGATTTTGTTCTCGCGCATCAAGCTGCGCAGATCACCGACATAACGATCTTCGGCCATCTCAATGGCAGCATCGGTATCAACCTCCATCAGAAAGTGCACACCACCCCGCAGGTCGAGTCCGAGATACATCGGAAAAGCACCCAGGGAGCGCAACCAATCGGGGGTCGAGGGAGCAAGATTCAGGGCAACCACATACCCGCCATCCTGAAGCACTGTCTTCATACCATCGCGAGCCCTAAGCTGCTCTTCGGTATTATTGAAACGAACAATCAACCCCTCAGGCTGTAGGTCCATCGCCTTAACATCGATTTCCAGACGCCGCAACTGGGCACGCACGTCATCGACTGTTGCTTCATTGACTGTAGCACCACGTATGGCTGAGATCTGAACTGCCGGATCCTCGCCATAGAGATTTGGCAGCGCATAGAGAATGCCGATCGCCATAGCAGCAACTATCAGCAGGTTTTTCCACCAGGGGTATTGATTGATCATATTTTATGAGTACCCGGAACGTCCGTTGTTTCTTGAATGTATCGTGGGTTAAATCTTTAGACTGCCCTTGGGCAGGAGTGAACCGATGGCATTCTTCTGTATCTGCACCTCAACACCTGCGGCGATCTGCAGGGTGATAAAGCTGTCATCCAGCTTGGTGATACGACCAGCCAAACCACCAGTGGTTACCACCTCATCATTTTTAGCGATGCCGGCGGTCATTTTTTTATGCTCTTTGGCACGTTTGAGCTGAGGGCGCAGCAACATGAAATAGAAGATCACAAACAGGACAATCAGAAAAATGAAATTGGTTATACCCGGTTCATCGCCTGCGACAGCTGGGGCCTGTTGGGCCATGGCATCAGTAATAAAAAAACTCATAACATCCATCCCTAAATAATTTAAATGTAATTTAAAAACCGCTGGTTAACACCGCACAAAACCACCCATTTCCGGGCACCCTGCGCAAACGGTGCCCATTATGACACAGCTTCTCCGTTTTGCGCGCGCCGGGCATAAAACTCCACCACAAACGGCTCCAGCCGTTGCTCGGCAATGGCGGTGCGCAACCCCTGCATCAACTCCTGGTAGTAATAGAGGTTGTGAATGGTATTAAGGCGCGCGCCGAGAATCTCTTGGCACTTATCGAGATGCTTGAGGTAGGCGCGACTGTAGTTGCGGCAGGTGTAACAGCCGCAGCTCTCATCCAACGGCCGGGTATCCTTTTCATGTTTGGCGTTGCGGATACGGATGTCGCCAAAGCGGGTAAAGAGGTGGCCATTACGAGCATTGCGGGTCGGCATGACACAGTCGAACATGTCGATGCCGCGCCGCACTGCCTCGACGATATCCTCTGGACGGCCAACACCCATCAGATAACGCGGCTTATCCTGCGGCAGCTGCGGCTGCAGGTGATCGAGAATCATGATGCGTTCCTCTTCGGTTTCACCCACGGAGAGACCACCGATGGCATAACCGTCGAAGCCGATTTCGGCCAGACCATTCAACGAGATCGTGCGCAAATCTGGATACATGCCACCTTGAACAATCCCGAAGAGTGCTGAATAATTACCTTCATGGGCCGCTCTGCTACGTTTGGCCCAACGCAACGACAACTGCATCGAGGTACTCGCCTGCTCTTCCGTGGCCGGGTATGGCGTACACTCGTCAAAGACCATGACGATGTCGGCGCCCAGTTCACGCTGCACCTGCATGGAACGCTCGGGATCGAGGAAGACCTTGTCGCCATTCACCGGCGAACGGAAGGTGACCCCCGCCTCAGTGATCTTGCGCATATCGCCCAGGCTGAAGACCTGAAAGCCACCAGAATCGGTAAGAATCGGGCCATCCCAGTGCATAAAGTCATGCAGGTCGCCATGCAGTTGCACCACCTCAGTACCGGGGCGCAACATCAGGTGAAAGGTATTACCCAGGATGATCTCGGCGCCCGTGCCGCGCAGTTCTTCTGGTGTCATCGCCTTTACCGTGCCGTAGGTCCCCACCGGCATAAAGGCGGGGGTCTGCACCGTGCCGCGGTCAAAGGTCAACGCGCCACGGCGGGCGACGCCGTCGGTTTTTAATAGTTCAAACTTCATCTGGAATCTCTCTCTCCGCCAGTGCTCCTGCCTCAGGCAGAATCAACATGGCATCGCCATAACTGAAAAAGCGGTATTCGTGTGCCACGGCGTGGCGATAGGCCGCCATCACCCGTTCATGCCCCCCCAGGGCGCTCACCAACATCAGCAGTGTCGACTCGGGCAGGTGAAAATTGGTAATCAGCAGGTCAATCACCTGAAATCTGTAACCTGGCGTGATGAAGAGGCGTGTCTCGCCACTGTAGGGTTGCAGCTGGCCCGACTTGATACCGGCCAACTGGGCGGCGCTTTCAAGACTACGTACCGAGGTGGTGCCCACCGCCACCACCCTGCCACCACGTCTACGGGCGGCGGCAATTTTATCGCAACACGCCTGATTCACCTCCAGATACTCCATGTGCATGTGATGATCCTTAAGATCATCGACTCGCACCGGCTGAAAGGTGCCCGCCCCGACATGCAGGGTGACAAAGGCCTGTTCAATCCCTTTGGCGCTGAGGCGGTCGAGTATTGCCTGATCAAAGTGCAACCCCGCCGTTGGCGCCGCTACTGCGCCGGGATTGCGGGCGTAGACAGTCTGGTAACGATCGCGGTCGGCCTGCTCATCGGCACGATCTATATAAGGTGGCAGCGGGATGTGGCCAATCGCATCGAGGATCTCGAAAAGCGGCCGGGCATCATCAAAACGGAGCTGAAATAGATCAGCCTCGCGCCCCAGCACCGCCACCTCAACCCCACCATCCAGCAGCAGACGACTACCGGGCTTGGGGGACTTACTGGCACGTACATGGGCCAGGGCGTGATGCTCATCCAGCACCCGCTCAATCATTACCTCTACCTTGCCACCACTCGCCTTGCTGCCAAACAGGCGCGCCGGAATCACCCTAGTATCATTAAAAACCAACAGATCGC
>JAYWDX010000205.1:0-15157 GCA_043779675.1 Tenderia sp. (SeqCode) | reverse complement strand
GACAACGGACCCGAACCTCGTCTTCAATTTGCGCGCCAAGCTGGACGCCGCTGGTCACTACGACGATTTCGAGGTGGAGCGCGTGGTGGCTGTTGAACTCAACCCGAACGCCAAGCAGAGCGAGTTGGTCGCCGCGCTGGAGCCAGTGCAGGATCGCGTGATGAAGCGTTACAAGGCCGCCCAGGCAGCCTTGAATGCGGCGAAGGAAAAGCAGGACGACAAGGCCATCGAGTCCGCACAGAACGAGCTGAATGCACTGATCCTGTTCAAGGGCGACATGGGGGTTTTCCTCCGGCTGTACACGTTTCTTTCACAGATATTCGACTACGGCAACACCGCCATCGAGAAGCGCGCCATCTTCTACAAACGCCTGCTGCCGCTGCTGGAGTTTGGCCGCGAGCGCGAAGGCATCGACCTTTCGAAAGTGGTGCTGACACATCACGACCTGAAGAATAAGGGTAAGTACACCCTGCTCTTGGGGGTTGGCGAAACTCCCAAGATCGACCCGATCACCGAAGCGGGCAGCGGCAGTGTGCAGGAGAAGCAGACGGCCTACATGGCCGCGCTGATTGAAAAACTCAACGACCTGTTCGGCGCAGATACTAGCGAGCAGGACCAGTTGCGCTATGTGAATGGCACCCTATTGGGCAAAGTGGTTGAGTCCAAAACGTTGCAGCGCCAAGCCAGCAACAACACCAAAGAGCAGTTCGCCACCTCACCCGACTTGCCCAAGGCGCTAAACAACGCCATCATCGAATCCCTCGACGCGCACACGTCCATGAGCACCCAGGCACTGAATTCACCGATTGTGTTGCATGGCATCCTGGATATTTTGCTCAATCACTCGAGTCTGTATGAGACGCTGAGGGCGCGGGCTGCCGGCGCTAGAGAATAGTAGCCGACAGCCTTTTCAGGCTACTTACGGGGTAGGCAACACCCCGTAGCTTCAAGGCAGTACATCGTTATTAAATCGGGAATTTATTTTTAGCCATATTCTTAGGCAGTGTCGTCACAAGATGTACAACATATTGTTTTACATAAATTTTATGGTGATCGCGCATGGCCGATGCCTATCAACGACATGACATCTCCGATGCGGCATGGTCTCTCCTGGAGCCACGGTTGCCGGGTCGTAAAGGCGCGTGGGGAAGGTGTCGCACACGACAACCGACGATTTATTAATGCCGTGTGTTGAATTTTGAAAACGAGCGCGCCGTGGCGGGATTTGCCGCCCGCCTATGGGGACGGGAAGAACATGCACCGAAGATTTTGCCGATGGCGTGACAGCGGGGCGTGGGAGGCCTTGCTGGAGCCATTGATCATTGATCCCGACTACGAATGGCTGATGATTGATGCAGCCACATCAAGGTTCATCCCCACGCCGCAGGTGCCCGGGGTGGTAATCAAGCCATGGGCCTTACAAAAGGGGGCTCAATACCAAGCTGCATCTGGCCGTGGATGCGCATGGCATGCCGATCCGAGTCATTATTGCGCGGGGGACCACTGCAGATTGTATGCAGGCTGCACAATTGATTGAGGGGATCAGTGCCGAACACCTGCTAGCCGACAAGGGCTACGACAGCGATGCCATCGTCGAGCAGGCCATCGCGCAAGGTATGACGCCTGTCATCCCACCCCGCAAAAACAGGACAACGCAGCGAGACTATGACAAGCACCTCTACCGACACAGCCCTCTTGTTGAAAACGCATTTCTACACCTCAAACGCTGGCGGGGCATCGCTACGCGCTACGCCAAAAATGCGGCCTCATTCTTGGCGGCGGTTCACATACGCTGCCTTGCTCTTTGGCTTGTCATCTCGTGACGACACAATCTAGGCTTTGGCTAAAAATAACTTGGGCAGGCTACGTAAAGATAAGGCGCACCACGCACAATCATCAAATCGGGAATATAATTTTGGCTATATCCTTCAATGGTGCCGGTTGAGAAAACCGGGGTTAAATCCCGATTCCCCGCCATGGTACAATCGCGGCCTTTGATTTTTGGCCTGTTTCCTCGGAGGTAGTGATGCCGATTTATGAATACAAGTGTGAAAGTTGTGGCCACCAGCTGGAGGCGTTGCAGAAGATGAGCGACGCGCCGCTGACCGAGTGCCCCGCCTGCCAGGCCAACCAGCTGAAAAAGCTGATCTCTGCCAGTGGGTTTCAGCTCAAGGGTTCGGGTTGGTATGAGACCGATTTTAAAGGCGGCAAGGATAAAACAGAGAAGCCAGCGCCCAGCAGCAGCGGTTCGGCCGCCGAGTAGTGGTAACAACGAATTCAGTCAACGCACTAAAGCAAAAATTTAAAGCATAAGGATACAAAACAGAAAATGCGCACCCACTATTGTGGTCAGGTCACAGAGGCCCTGGAGGACCAGGAGGTTGAGGTTTGCGGCTGGGTACATCGTCGTCGCGACCATGGCGGAGTTGTTTTTATCGATCTGCGTGATCGTGAGGGGATTGTGCAGGTGGTGTTTGACCCCGACAGCGCCGCAACCTTCATGACCGCCGAGCGCGTTCGCAACGAGTATGTGCTGCGTGCCAAGGGTAAGGTCCGCGCCCGTCCGGCCGGTACTGAAAACAGCAACATGACTACCGGCAAGATCGAGATCGTCGGCTTTGAGCTGGAGATTCTCAACCGCTCCGAGCCGCCACCCTTCCAGATTGATGACGAGTGTGATGCCAGCGAGGAGGTGCGTCTGCGTTACCGTTATCTTGACCTGCGCCGCCCTGAGATGCGTAACCGCCTCAAACTGCGCGCCCGTGTTACCCGTCACCTGCGCAACTTCCTGGATGACCGTGGCTTCCTTGAGATCGAGACGCCGTTCCTGACTAAGGCGACGCCTGAAGGTGCCCGCGATTACGTGGTGCCCAGTCGTACCCATCAGGGTAAGTTCTTTGCGCTGCCGCAGTCGCCGCAGCTCTTCAAGCAGCTGCTGATGATGAGTGGTATGGACCGCTACTATCAGGTGGCGCGTTGCTTCCGTGACGAAGATCTGCGTGCCGACCGCCAGCCGGAGTTCACCCAGCTCGATATCGAAGCCTCCTTTATCAATGAAGAGCAGATCATGACCCTGATGGAGGAGATGTTCCGCGACGTCTTTGCCCAGGTGCTCGAAGTGGCGCTGCCACATCAGTTTCCGCGTATGACCTTCGCCGAGGCGCAGTACCGTTTTGGCTCCGACAAGCCCGACCTGCGCATCCCGCTGGAGCTGGTGGAGCTGACCGACCTGATGCAGGCGGTGGACTTCAAAGTCTTCTCCGGTCCGGCCAACGATCCCAATGGTCGTATCGCCGCGATCCGTCTGCCCAAGGGTGGCGAGCTGAGCCGTAAGGAGATCGATGATTACACGGCGTTTGTCGCCATCTACGGTGCTAAAGGATTGGCCTATATCAAGGTCAACGACACGGCCCAGGGGCGCGAGGGGCTGCAATCACCAATCCTTAAGTTTCTGCCGGATGAGGTGATCGACGGCATCATGAGCCGTACCGGCGCCGAGAATGGCGATCTGGTCTTCTTTGGTGCTGACAAAACCAAGATTGTTAACGAGTCTCTCGGTGCGCTGCGCATCAAGCTCGGCCACGACCGTGGTCTGGTGCAGCATGGCTGGCGGCCGCTCTGGGTGGTTGATTTCCCGATGTTTGAACATGATGAAAAGGACAACCGTTGGGTTGCGATTCATCACCCCTTCACCGCGCCGGTCGGTTCGCTGGAGGAGGTGGCAGCCAATCCTGGGGCAGCGTTGTCACGCGCCTATGATCTGGTGCTTAACGGTACTGAGGTGGGTGGTGGTTCGATCCGTATCCACAACCCTGAGATGCAGCAGCAGGTGTTGGCGCTGCTGGGTATCGGCGCTGAAGAGGCGCGTGAGAAGTTTGGTTTCCTGCTTGATGCGCTCAGCTTTGGTTGTCCACCGCACGGTGGTCTGGCCTTTGGTCTTGATCGTCTGATCATGTTGATGACCGGTGCCCAGTCGATCCGTGATGTCATGGCCTTCCCTAAGACGCAGAGTGCCGCCTGTCCACTGACTTCGGCCCCCTCTGACATTGGCCTTGCGCATATGCGTGAGTTGGGGCTGCGGCCACGTCAACCTGTAGTACCCGTAACAACAGAATAATGGTGTAAACAAACGGGTTGAGGGTGAGATTCGTTCACTCTCAACCGCCATTTCAAGATACATTGTGTTTGTAACAATTAACACGGTGGGACGTTAATGAATCAAAGTAATCTGGCCATTCAGCAGTTTTCACAGTTGAGTGACGACGATTGTCAGGCGCGTATCGAGGCGGCCAAGGCGCAGCTGGGTGAGCGGTTACTGATCCTTGGTCATCACTATCAGCGTGAAGAGGTGTTCCGTCATGCCGATGCGGTGGGTGACTCACTTAAACTGTCGCGGGCGGCGGCAGCCTCCAAGGCGGAGTACATCGTCTTTTGCGGTGTGCATTTTATGGCCGAGGTAGCGGACATCCTGACTCGCCCGGATCAGATTGCCATCCTGCCCGATCTTGCCGCCGGCTGCTCCATGGCCGACATGGCCAACCTTGCCAAGGTTGAGCGTGCCTGGCGTGAATTGAGCACTGTGATTAATCCGGATGAATCGGTAACGCCTGTTACTTATATCAACTCCGCCGCTGATCTGAAGTCATTCTGTGGTGAGCATGGCGGCATTGTCTGTACCTCCACCAATGCCCGTCATGTGCTTGAGTGGTCATTTGCCCGTCGTGAAAAAATCCTCTTTTTCCCCGATCAGCATCTGGGCCGCAATACCGGTTACAAGATGGGTATCCCGCTGGAGCAGATGGTGGTGTGGGACTTTGATCAGCCGATGGGTGGACTCACGGTCGAACAGATCAAAAATGCGCGAATGATCCTGTGGAAGGGGTTCTGTTCAGTACATCAGATGTTTAAACCGGACCATATTGATGCCTTCCGCGCCAAATTTCCTGAGGGCAAGGTGATCTCCCATCCCGAGGCGTCGTTTGAGGTGTGCCAGAAATCGGATTATGTCGGCTCCACTGAGTACATCATTCGTACCATTAATGAATCCGCCGACGGTACACGCTGGCTAGTGGGCACTGAGTTGAATCTGGTCAAGCGTATCGCTGAGCAAAATCGTGAGCGTGGCACCCATGCCCACTTCATGTCTCCCACCATTTGCATGTGCTCAACAATGTTCAGGGTCGATCCGCAACACCTGTTATGGGTATTGGAGAGTTTGGTGGCGGGCAAGGTGGTGAATCAGGTCAAGGTACCGGAGTTGGTTGCCGTGCAGGCGCGCCTGGCATTGCAGCGTATGCTGGATCTGAATATCTGATTTAAGCGTGATGTGGTCAAAAAACGGCGCTTGGACGCCGTTTTTTATTGTTGTATGTCAGCGTGATGGGCGTGTTGTAGGTGACGCTCAAAATTACCTTTGATGCGCACTTTGATTAAGCGGGAAAATCAAGCGGGCGGCGTAAAAATATTTCGCTGGCATTCTGGTTGATGTGTCGCATAAGATGCGCGCGCCTGTACCTAATTTTAAACGGCATGGGCGCCACTATTGACCACACTATATTTTCTATAAGGAGTCTCTATGAAAAGAATCATTGCCCCAGTGATTGCTGGCGTTCTGGTTTTAGGCCTGTTATCTGGCTGTGATGCTAAGGAGCGTGAAGCTCTTAAGGGTCAGATCACATCAATTCAGCAAGAGTTGGTGACGGCCAATAATGCGCTGGCTGCAAAAGAGAGCGAGCTGACGTCACTGAGAACCGATTTGCAAACCGCCAAGGATGCAGAAGCACAGGCTGTTGCGCAGGTTACTGTGCTGACGACTGACCTTGAAACTGCCAAGCTGGATCTGGAAACAGCCCTGGCCGGTAAAAAGAAGAAGTAACTGTTGTTGGGTGCGATGAGGCGGCAAGACCTGCCTCATCGCGCTTAAATCAGCTGGAACTGTGCACAACAGAGTGCCGGTTGTGCCGCAATCGTAACGGTTTTGTTCGGCTATCGTCATTTCCGCCTCGTCTATCATGATGGTAAACTTTCGCCCACTTGTGAATCATTATAACGAGAGGATGTATGGCTGGACACAGTAAATGGGCCAATACCCGCCACCGCAAGGGGCGCGCCGATGCCAAGCGCGGCAAGATTTTTACCCGTCTGATTCGTGAAGTGACCGTGGCGGCCCGTCTGGGCGGTGGTGATCCTGATGGCAATCCGCGCCTGCGTGCAGCGGTCGACAAGGCGCTCTACAACAACATGGCCAAGGATACGATCGAGCGTGCCATCAAGCGTGGCGCTGGCGGTCTTGAGTGCGAGAACTACGAAGAGATCTGCTACGAAGGTTATGGTCCCGCCGGTGTGGCGGTGATGGTCGAGTGCATGACCGATAACCGTAACCGCACGGTGAGCGATGTGCGCCACGCCTTCTCCAAGCGCGGCGGCAATCTTGGTACTGATGGCTCGGTCTCTTACCTTTTTACCAAGCAGGGTGTGCTCAGCTATGCGCCGGGTAGCGATGAGAATCGTATTATGGAGGTGGCGCTGGAGGCGGGTGCCGAAGACGTCACCAGCCATGATGATGGCTCCATCGACGTGACCACCTCGCCTGAGAGTTTTATCGATGTTAAAGAGGCAATGGTGGCGGCCGGGCTGATACCAGAGCATGCCGATATCACCATGAGCCCGAGTATTTCTGTGCCTCTTGAGTTGGCAGATGCAGAGAAAGTGCTGGCCCTGATCGATATGCTGGAAGATGTGGATGATGTACAGAACGTTTACACCAATGCTGATTTTTCCGAAGAAGTGATGGCGCAGCTCGACCACTAATGGCAATACGCATCCTTGGTATTGACCCAGGTTCCAGAATTACCGGCTTTGGTGTGATTGAAGTGGAGCGGGGTAAACTTACCTACGTCACCAGTGGTTGTATCCGCGTCGAAGGTAAGAGTCTGCCGCAGAAACTTAAATCGATCTTCGAGAGTGTTACCGAAATTGTCACCGAGTTTTCGCCGACGGAGATGGCGGTGGAGCAGGTTTTTATGCGCAACAATGCGGCCTCTGCCCTCAAGCTGGGGCAGGCGCGCGGCGCTGCTATCTGCGCCGGTGTGATGCTAGGGCTGGAGGTGTTTGAATATACTGCGACCCAGATTAAGCTGGCAGTGGTCGGCAAGGGCCACGCCGACAAGAGTCAGGTGCAGTTTATGATGCGGGCGCTGCTGAAGTTGCCAGGCCTGCCGCAGGAAGATGCCGCTGATGCCCTTGCCTGCGCCCTCTGTCATCGCCATACCAGTGACACCCTTATTCAGATGAGAGCAAGTCAACAATGATTGGACGTCTCCGTGGCACCTTGGTCTACAAACGCGCACCGCTGTTGATGGTGGAAGTCGCGGGTATTGGTTATGAGGTCGAGGCGCCAATGAGCACCTTTTATGCGTTGCCAGAGATCGGCCGCGAGGTGGTGATCCAGATTCATATGGTAGTGCGTGAAGATGCGCATCTGCTGTTTGGGTTTGCCACTGAGGCGGAGCGCAGCTTTTTTCGCGAGCTGATCAAGGTCAATGGTGTGGGCGTCAAGATGGGATTGGCCATCCTCTCTGGCATGTCTATCGATGCGTTTGCTGCGGCGATCCGCAACAACGATGTTGCCATGTTGGTACGCTTGCCGGGGGTTGGTAAAAAGACGGCCGAGCGGCTGATCATTGAGATGCGCGATAAAATGGATGTACATGTGTCGGGGTTGGTGACGACATCATCCATGGCTACATTGGCATTGGATGGCGGTGAGAGTGGTCACGTTAGTGATGCCATTAGTGCCCTGGAGTCGCTGGGCTACAAGCCGCAAGAGGCGAGCCGTATGGTGCGCAATGTTAAAACCAATGGTCTGCCCAGTGAAGAGATTATCCGTCAGGCACTGAAGGCGGCGGCGAGTTAACGCCGAGATAAAACCATGATCGAAACTGACCGCATGATCCGCGCCGCTGTCCCCGCCTCTCGTGAAGAGGAGGCGATTGATCGTGCCATTCGTCCCAAAAAACTGGCCGATTATGTCGGACAGCCGGTGGTGCGTGAGCAGATGGAGGTCTTTATCGCCGCCGCTAGGAAACGCGGCGAGGCGCTTGATCACACGCTGATCTTCGGTCCGCCCGGTTTGGGAAAAACCACGCTTGCCCACATTATCGCCAATGAGATGGGGGTAAACATGAAGCACACCTCTGGCCCGGTTCTGGAACGTCCCGGTGATCTTGCCGCGCTACTGACCAATCTCGAACCCCACGATGTATTGTTTGTGGATGAGATCCACCGACTTAGTCCGGTGGTGGAGGAGGTGCTCTATCCCGCCATGGAGGATTATCAGCTCGACATCATGATCGGCGAGGGGCCGGCGGCGCGCTCCATCAAGCTTGATCTGCCGCCGTTTACGCTGGTGGGGGCCACCACCCGCGCCGGATCGTTGACGTCGCCGCTACGGGACCGTTTTGGTATCGTTCAGCGGCTGGAGTTTTATAATGTCGCGGATCTCACCACCATCGTCAAACGTTCAGCGCAGATACTCAACGTAATGCTCGAACATGAAGGTGCGGTCGAAATTGCACGTCGTTCGCGTGGTACACCGCGCATCACCAATCGGTTATTACGGCGGGTGCGTGACTTCGCCGAGGTCAAGGCTGATGGTCGGATTACTGCGGTAGTGGCGGCCGGCGCACTTGATCTGCTTGATGTTGATATGCACGGTTTCGACATGATGGACCGCAAGCTGTTGCTGGCGATTTTGCAGAAATTTGATGGCGGACCCGTCGGCGTGGACAGTCTTGCTGCCGCCATTGGCGAAGAGCGTGGCACCATCGAGGATGTACTGGAGCCATATTTGATCCAACAGGGGTTTATGATGCGGACGCTGCGTGGTCGTGTAGCAACACGCACGGCCTACCAGCATTTTGGCCTAACGCCGCCAGCGCCTCTCGGCGATCAGGCGCTGGCGGACGAGTAGCGCTAAATGTGTTTAATGATTGCAAAATCAGCTGACGTTGCTTAAGGCAAAAAGTTTTTTGAGGTACAATGTCGCACCTTCTGCTCTGATGCCTGTCTCTCTAGGCGATCACATCAATATAAACACAGATTTAATGAATATTTTTTATTGGCCAGTCAGAGTCTACTACGAAGATACCGACAGCGGTGGTGTGGTTTATTACGCCAATTATCTCCGTTTTATGGAGCGGGCACGCAGTGAATGGTTGCGTAGCCTGGGTATTGAGCAGGATCAGTTGGTAGAGCGTGACGGCCTGGTTTTTGTTGTGCGTCATGTCGATTTGAACTATCTCAAACCAGCACGTTTCAATGATGTCCTGCAGGTGACTGTGGCGGTGCATGAGTGTGGTCGTGCCAGTATCACCTTTGAACAGCAGATATTGCGCGAGGCTGAAGGTGAAGTAATAGAGCTGTGTCGCGGACGGGTGAAAATTGCCTGTGTTGATGCGATTACTATGCGGCCCCGGCCGATTCCTAAATATATTCAAGCGGAGATTGATGGTGTCCTCTGATTTATCGATCTTAACCCTGTTAATGGATGCCAGCTTATTGGTGCAGCTGGTGATGTTGCTGCTATTGCTGGTGTCAGTTTTTGCGTGGACGGTAATCTTCAATAAGTGGAAGAGCTTGTCGTTGGCGCGACGTGCAACGGCATCGTTTGAAGATCGCTTTTGGTCGGGCGGTGATCTTAATCGTCTTTATGAACAGGTCAACTCCAGTGGCGAGAACAGCGGTCTAGAGCGCATTTTTGTGGCCGGATTTAAAGAGTTCGTACGGTTACGTAAACAAGGTGATGCGGAACCGATGGCGGTGATTGAAGGAGCGCAGCGCATGATGCGTGTCAAGCTCAATCGTGAAGCCGACGCAATGGAAGAGGGTCTCCAATTTCTTGCCACCGTTGGTTCCACCAGCCCCTATGTCGGTCTTCTTGGTACGGTTTGGGGGATCATGAATTCGTTTCATGCGCTGGGTAATGTGCAGCAGGCGACCCTGGCGATGGTTGCCCCAGGTATCGCGGAAGCGTTGATTGCGACTGCGATGGGATTGTTTGCGGCGATTCCAGCGGTGGTGGCCTACAATCGTTTCCGCACCGATACCGAGCGGTTGATCAATAACTACGACAACTTTGTTGATGAATTCACCTCGATCCTGCAGCGTCAGGTTCATGGCGACAAGGGCGGGGCGCATTAATCGTGGCGCAACAGCGGCAGCGTCAGCGTCGTGGCCCGGTGGCAGAGATTAATGTCGTGCCTTATATCGATGTTATGTTGGTATTGTTGGTGATTTTTATGATTACGGCTCCGCTGCTGTCGCAAGGCGTGGATGTGGAGTTGCCCAAGGCTGATGCCAGTCCGATGGAAATAAACAGTCAAGAACCTTTGATCGTCTCGCTGGATGTGGAGGGAAACTACTACCTCAACGTCGGTGGCAAAGATGAAGAGGCTGTGAGTAGTGATGAGTTGCGTCAGCGGGTTGAGATTGTATTGCGTCGGCTGCCACAAACACAGGTGATGGTGCGTGGTGATACGGCGGTTGATTATGGTCGGGTGGTGGAGTTGATGGTGTTGTTACAGAAGGCAGGTGCCCCCAGCGTCGGCATCATGACTGCTCCACCGGAGAATCTGCCCAAGCGGTAACGGGCGCACAATATCAGCATGTTTGAGTATATCCGCCAAAATCCAAAGGCCTTCATCGTTGCTTTGTTTATTCATGCGCTGCTGTTTGCGGTGTTGTCGTTTAATTTGGACTGGACCCAGGAGAGTCAAATTTCACCGCCGAAGGTTGATATTGTGCAAGCGGTGATGGTGGATGATGCTCCTCTCAGGATAGAGCAGGAGAAGCAGCAAAAGATTGCTGAGCAGCAGCGGCGTAAGGATGAGCAGCAGCTCCAGCGCGAAGCTGAGCAACAGCGGGTGCAAGAAGTACAGACGCAGCAGCAAGAAAATGAGCAGCTCCGATCTGAGGCGAAGAACAAACAGTTGGCGCAAGAGCGTCAGCAACGTGAGCTCGAAGATAAGCGTGTAGCTGAAACTGCCCGTCAAAAGCGTGAGAGCGAAGAGAAAAAAACTGCTGCTGACGCTGATCGTAAACGTCAGGCGGCGGAGACGCAGAAGCAGCAGAAGATTGAAGAGGAGCGCCTGGTTAATGCTGAGGCTGTCAAAAATCGCAAACAGGAAGAGGCGGAGCGCAAGGCTGTAGATGCGCGCAAACACCAGGAGGCAGAAGAGCGCCGGTTGATAGAGGAGCAGCGCCGTAAGGATGAGTTTGCGGTGGAGCAGGCGCAGATGCAGGCAGTCCGGCAGGGGCAGCTGGACAGTGAAAAAAATAAATTGATGTATCAGATACAGCAGAAGGTGCAGAACGCGTGGCGTAAACCCACTGGCTGGTCGAATGGCACCCGCTGCAAGGTAAGAGTGCGGCTGGTGCCCGGTGCAGGAACGGCACAGGTGATTGAGGTACGTACTGTTGCAAGTTGTGGCCAGACGTTGTTCGATCAGTCTGTAGAGAGCGCGGTTTACAGTGCCTCACCACTGCCGTTTCCGACCTCACCGGAGCTGGCAAGAGAGTTCCGTGAATTTGTTTTGGACTTTAACCCTAAGGATTGATTTGTTGAATTTGTTACGTACATGGGTGTTGATCCTCTCTGCGTTACTGCTCTGGAGCAGTGTGGCGCGTGCGGAGTTGACCATTGAAATCACCAAGGGAACGCAGGGTGGCTTGCCGATTGCAATTGTGCCGTTTGGCTGGCAAGGGCCATCAATGGCACCACCACAGGATATTGCCAAAATTGTGGCTGCGGACCTGGAGCGTAGCGGTCGCTTTGATCCTGTGGCTGAGCGTGATCTGTTGGCCCGGCCGACTGAAGGGTCGCAGATCAGCTTTCGTGACTGGCGTCTGGTTGGCGCGCCCCATCTGGTTGTAGGTAAGGTGACTGCGGCAGGCGATAACTACACTGTGCAGTTTCAGCTCTTCGATGTCTATCGTGAGAGCCAGAAGATTGGTTATACCTTTCAGGTGCAAGAGAAGGAGCTGCGGTCCATCGCTCACCGCATTAGCGATATCATTTACGAGACGTTGACGGGTGAGAAGGGCGCGTTTGGTACCCGCATCGCCTACATTACATCAACGGTGTGGCAGACCAATAACGTGCGGTATTATGCCCTTTATGTTGCTGATGTTGATGGCTATAATCCTCAGCTTATTATCCGTTCGAAAGAGCCGCTGATGTCGCCATCATGGTCACCGGATGGTCGTAAACTTGCCTATGTCTCCTTTGAAAGCCGACGGCCAGCGATAATTATTCAGGACGTCTTTACTGCCCAGCGCGAGAAAGTGGCTGCATTCAGCGGCATCAATGGTGCCCCCGCTTGGTCCCCTGATGGTGCGCGGTTAGCGATGTCGCTCTCCAAAGATGGTAACTCAGAAATCTATGTGATGCATGTTGCTAGTAGCCGCCTGCAGCGCCTGACCGACCATTTGGCCATTGATACCGAACCTGCATGGTCTCCTGATGGTCGCAAGCTGGTGTTCACTTCGGATCGCGGTGGTAAGCCGCAAATCTACAAAGTTTCGCTGGATGGCGGCAAGGCTGAGCGTGTGACCTTTGATGGTCGTTACAATGCGCGCGCCTCGTTTTCACCCGATGGCAAACGTATCGTATTTATTAATGGTGATGGCAATACATTCAGGGTGGCAGTAATGGAGCTGGCCACGGGAAATATGCAGATTTTAACGAATAGTCGTCTGGATGAGTCGCCTAGTTTTTCGCCAAATGGTAGTATGGTCATCTACGCAACCGAATACGCTAACCGAGGTGTTTTAGCGGCAGTATCGTTGGATGGGCGTGTACAACAACGTATCCTGTTACAAGAGGTCGGTGATGCCAGGGAGCCTGTATGGGGTCCGTTTATTAAATAAATAAAGTTGAGTAATAGATGCAAGCCGGGGATTCGGTTTGAGCAGGGAAATTGTTTTCTGGGTTTTGTTTATAGTCGCTTTTAATTAATGATTGTTTAGGAGATATACAATGAATATTTTTATAAAGGGTACCGTTGTTGCGTTGTCGGCAATGATGTTGTGGGGTTGCTCTAGCACACCTAAGACGACTGCACCTGTTACAGGCGCGAGCACTGGTGCTCCGACTACTACTGTTGCGCCTGCGCCGATGACATCGACAATGGGTGGTAGTAATATGGATTCAGGCACGCGCATGATGACTGATGAGTTATCAGACCCGAATAGCCCATTGGCTAAACGCACTGTCTATTTCGATTTTGACAAGAGCGACATCAAACCAGAGGCGCGTCAGATCATTGAGTATCACTCTAAGTATCTTGCTGCTAACTCCAATACTCGCATCGTATTACAAGGCCATGCTGATGAACGTGGTACCCGTGAGTACAACTTGGGCTTGGGTGAGAGTCGTGCCCGTGCGGTACAGCAGGTTATGACTCTGATGGGCGTTTCTGCCAGTCAGCTGGAATTGGTGAGCTACGGCGAAGAGCGTCCTGCCGCGATGGGCCACGACGATAGTGCTTGGTCACTGAATCGTCGTGTTGAGTTTGTTTACTAAGCTCGGCTGATGGCAAATCCCTCCAGATATAACTGGATAGGAGGTATGGCTGCCATAGTGGTAGCTGTACTTCCTTTTGTTTCATGGGCGCAGGAATATCTGCCGCCTGTAGTTGATCGTTCGACAGGCGCTGCAAGTCGTGTCGTTGTTCAAGGGCCTGCGAGTGCGCCTACGGCCGCACCTGCTGTTTCCTCATTTGAAGGTCGCCTTGTACGTATCGAGCGCCTTGTTGATAATCAGGCGTTGGTGGATATGTTGATGCGCCTTGATTCAGTGCAATCTGATAATCAGGCCCTGCGCGGTGAAATGGAGGCGTTGGTTCATGATTTGGATGGACTGAAGCAGCGTCAGCGTGACCTTTATCTCGATATGGATCGTCGTTTAGGGCTGATTGAAAATGCGGCAAGCAAACAGCCCGTTGCTACTGCTCCCTCTACAGTAACGCCAGCGAGTCCTGCTGGGACAGTTGCAACTAAAGCCTCGAGTGTTAGTGCTGTTGGGTTGCCTCAAGATCGAGGTGATCCAATCCAAGAACGTGATGCCTATCAGAAGGCATTTAATACCCTTAAGGATGGCCAGTATGAACAGGCCATTATTGAATTCAGAAGTTTCCTTGCCCAATATCCTGCTGGTGACTTTAGCGATAATGCTCAGTACTGGTTAGGGGAAGCGAATTACGCTACCCGTCATTACAAGGTGGCGGTAGAAGAGTTTCGCAAGTTGCTGGAGTTGCGTCCCAACGGTAGCAAGGCGGCTGATGCCATGTTGAAGTTGGGTTATGCCTATTATGAGTTGGCTGAGTGGGGTTCGGCTCGTAAGGTCTTGACCGATCTGGTGAGCGGCCATGCGAATAGCACAGCGGCCCGTTTGGCTGAAAGTCGCTTGCAGAAGATGCGTCTGGAAGGGCGCTAACCTATTTTTTGATACAGGTCCGTTGTGACAGATAAAACCTCTGATACATCGCAGTCACGTCTGCGCATCAATGAAATTTTCTTCTCTTTGCAGGGTGAGGCGCGCACGGTGGGCATGCCTACGGTTTTTATTCGCCTGACCGGTTGCCCACTGCGTTGTAAATATTGTGATACCACCTACGCTTTTCAGGGCGGCGAATGGATGTCGCTGGATGAGATAGTCGATAATATTGCGCAGTATGAGACAGCCCTTGTCACTGTCACGGGTGGCGAGCCGCTTGCACAGCCTGGCTGCATCGCGTTGCTGACGTTGCTCTGCAATAAGGGCTATCAGGTTTCTCTTGAGACCAGTGGTGCGCTTGATATTAGCGCGGTGGATCGACGTGTTTCACGTGTCATGGATCTCAAGACGCCTGGTTCTGGAGAGCAGGGTCGTAATTTATTCGAGAACATTGAGCAGCTCACATCAAATGATCAGATCAAGTTTGTCGTCTGCGACCGCAATGATTATCAGTGGGTCAAAGAGATTATTATTCGTTACGAATTGACTAGCCGCTGCGAAGTGCTGATCTCACCGAGTCACGGTGAGATAAATGCCCGTGAACTGGCAGAGTGGGTTCTTGAAGATCGCTTGCCTGTGCGTTTCCAGCTACAGCTGCACAAA
>JAYWDX010000204.1:0-3016 GCA_043779675.1 Tenderia sp. (SeqCode) | reverse complement strand
CAGGGCGTTGATAGCGTCTATGACCTGATCTGGACCCGTGGTGGCTCTAATGGGACGGGTGGTGGAATGGGTGGCGATGTCACCTATGGCGATGTCTTTCACCAGAACGAGGTGGAACAGTCCGCCTACAACTTCGAACACGCCAACGTCGACGCCCTGTTCCTGTGGTTTGATGCCTGCGAAAAAGAGAGCAGCAAACTGATCGAGTTGGGATTGCCACTGCCCGCCTACGAACAGATGATGAAGGCGTCACACACCTTCAACATGCTGGATGCCCGTCGTGCAATTTCGGTGACTGAACGTGCCCGATTTATCGGTCGTGTGCGTACGCTGGCGCGTGCCGTGGCTGAGGCCTATTACGCCCGCCGCGAGGCGCTTGGATTCCCAATGCTGAAAGGGGAAAAGTAAATGAGTGCTCGTGATTTTCTGGTTGAGTTGGGCACCGAAGAGCTGCCACCCAAGGCACTGAAAAAACTCTCGGAGGCATTCACCGCTGGCATCGTCGAAGGTTTCGAAAAGGTCGGGCTGCCACATGGCGCGGTGCACAGCTACGCCGCGCCACGACGTCTGGCGGTGTGGATAGAGTCTCTCACCACGGCCCAGTCTGACAAGGCCACCGAGCGCCGTGGTCCCGCACTTCAGGCCGCCTTTGGTCCCGATGGTCCCACCAAGGCAGCGCTCGGTTTTGCCGCGTCGTGTGGTGTCACCATGGATCAACTGGAGCGACTCGAAACCGACAAAGGCAGTTGGCTCGTCTATCGTGGCATGGAGCAGGGCAAACCAACACAAGCGCTGATCCCCACCATCGTGCAGCAGTCGCTCGACAACCTGCCGATTCCAAAACGGATGCGCTGGGGTGATCTCAGCGCTGAGTTTGTTCGTCCGGTGCACTGGTTGGTATTGCTGTTTGGTAACGAAGTGATTGATGCCGAAATCCTGGCGGTGAAGTCTGGCCGCGAGACCCGTGGCCACCGCTTCCACCACCCCGCCGCCATCTACATCAGCGAACCCGCCGCCTATGCGCCGCTGCTCGAAACCGAAGGGCATGTTGTTGCCAGTTTTGCAGATCGTAGTGCGGCGATTCGCGGCCAGGTGCAGGCGGCTGCCGTCAAGCTGGGTGGCACGGCGGTGATTGATGACGCGTTGCTGGATGAAGTGACCGGCATGATCGAATGGCCCATGGCGATTGCGGGTTCGTTTGAAGAGCGCTTCCTCGCGGTGCCCGCCGAGGCGTTGATCTCGGCGATGAAAGGACACCAGAAGTATTTCCACGTCGTTGATAACCACGGCCAGCTGATGCCCAACTTCATCACTGTCAGCAACATCGAGAGCAAAGATGTGTCGGCAGTGCGTGGTGGCAATGAGCGTGTGATCCGCCCGCGTCTCACCGATGCTGAGTTTTTCTGGAATCAGGATCGTAAAGGCAGGCTCGAATCACAACGTGAAGTGTTGAAAAAAGTCGTCTTCCAGCAGCAGCTTGGCACCGTGTTTGATAAGTCTGAACGTATCGCCGCGCTAGCCGGTGTTATCGCCGAGCAGCTGGGTGGCCACAAGGCCGATGGCATCCGCGCCGGTCAGCTTGCCAAGTGTGATCTGATGACCAACATGGTTGGCGAGTTCCCTGAGTTGCAGGGCATCATGGGGCGTTACTACGCACAGCATGATGGTGAACACGACGCGGTTGCCAACGCCATGGATGAGCAGTATATGCCACGTTTTGCCGGTGATGAGCTGCCCAAAGGGGTGATCGGACAGGCAGTGGCGATTGCCGACAAACTCGATACGCTAGTGGGTATCTTTGGAATTGGTCAGCTGCCTACCGGTTCAAAAGATCCGTTTGCCCTGCGCCGTGCTGCGCTGGGTGTGCTGCGCGGCATTATCGAACAGCAATTGCCGCTTGATCTGACAGCGCTGATCGACGAGAGCATCGCTCACTACCGGGTTAGTGGTCGTGAGTTCCCTGCTCATCTTGATGGTCAGCTCTTTGATTTTATGATGGAGCGCCTGCGTGTCTATTACACGGATGCTGGAATCTCTGTTGATATCTTTGAGGCGGTATCGGCAGTACGCCCCATACGCCCTTATGACTTTGACCAGCGGGTGCGTGCCGTTAATGCCTTCCGCAGCTTGAGCGAGGCGGAGTCACTGGCCGCTGCCAACAAACGCGCCTCCAATATTCTGCGTCAAGCGCAAGAGGGGGGCATACAAATTCCTGCTGTTATCAACGCAGCTCTGTTGCTGGATGTGGCTGAAAAGTCGTTGGCCGAACGTATCAATGCGGTGGCCGTGGCGGTGAGACCAGCGCTGGAGCAGCTCGACTACGCCAGTGCGCTGCAACAGCTGGCGGCGTTGCGTGAGCCGGTTGATCTCTTTTTTGACCAGGTGATGGTGATGGCTGATGATGAATCGATACGTCTCAATCGCCTTGCCTTGCTCAATCAGCTGCGCAGTCTCTTCATGCAGATCGCCGATATCTCACGGCTGCAAGGGTAAACCATGAAACTGATTATTCTTGACCGTGATGGCGTCATCAACGAAGACTCCGATGCGTTTATTAAGTCTGTTGCTGAGTGGGTTCCACTGCCCAGCAGCATTGACGCCATCGCCCGCCTCACCATGAACGACTATCGCGTGGTGGTGGCCACTAATCAGTCCGGCGTCGCTCGTGGCATGTTTGACATCGATACATTGATGCGCATACACGACAAAATGCATCAGCTGGTAAAAGAGGCGGGTGGCTCCATCGAGGCTGTTTTTTTCTGTCCTCATGGACCTGATGATGGCTGTGAGTGTCGTAAACCCAAAGCGGGTATGTTTCGCGACATCGGCACACGGCTACGTGTGGACCTGGCTGGCGTACCAGCAGTTGGCGACTCATTGCGTGATCTGCAAGCTGCCGAGGTGGTCGGTGCACGACCGATGTTGGTACGCACTGGCAAGGGTGAGCAGACGTTGGCAGCGCTAGGCAACCGCGCCGGGTTGGAGGTGTATGACAACCTCGCCGCAGTTGTGGATG
>JAYWDX010000203.1:0-10968 GCA_043779675.1 Tenderia sp. (SeqCode) | reverse complement strand
ACGCAGGACGGTCCGGGCAAAAGGAATCAGCTGTCGCGTAAGCGAGTCAATTTATGGCATGGACGCCATAAATTGGTCACGAGGTAGCGACACGATCTTTCATCAAACCAACATTCACTATTCAACCGCTCAATACTGTAGCGGCCTTCAAGTGGGGACACTTATTAGTGTAGTGTTGCACACTATTTGGAACTTATGCGAATAGTCAGCATAGCGTTGTAGGTCGGGCTTCAGCCTGACATGTCGGGTTAAAACCCAACCTACAGGGGGGTGCAAATACGTGCCTTCAAGAATGCAACACTACAATAGATGAAGGCATTAGGTACTCAATCGCTGGAGAAGAGCAGCACCTAAACTTCCACCTTTACATGCTCAAAAATATTCGCCACACTAGGGCTGGATGTCTTGCAAAATCTCCGTATGGATATGAACTTGGTCTTTCGGTCAGAGCAGGTGCAGTTAAGGCAGCAGATGCAGGGTGCCCAAAGCACTACGTGGGGCAGGCTCTGGGTTAGCGTTTTTTTGCGTAACCCACCAAGCCGTGCCTTCAGGCACTCATTAAAAAATAGGTTGTGTGCTTCGCAGAGCCTGCTCCGCGTTGCGCTTTGGATACGCTTGGTGGGTTACGGCGCAAAGAATCGCGCCTAACCCAGAGCCTGCCCCACGTAGTGCTTTGGGCATCCTACATTAACGAGGCCGTGCATAATTGAGGTTGTACGGCAACTCCAGACTACTACGTTCCATCCACATTCCGCTGCAACCACAGCTCCAACAACGCCAGATGCCAGAGTTTACTTCCCTGCAAGCGGGTGAAGTACTGCTCCGGCGCGGCGAGCAGTTTGTCGACATAGGCTCGATTAAATAGACCACGTTCACGACAGGCACGTGAGTCGAGTGTGGCGCGCATCAACTCCAGAAACTCACCACTCACATACTTCAACGCCGGCATCGGGAAATAACCCTTGGGGCGATCCACTACCTTTGCCGGCAGACGGCTACGGGCAATCTCTTTAAGAATATGTTTACCACCAGAGCCAAGTTTAAATTCCGGTGGCAGCTGTGCCGCCAGTTCTATTAGCTCATGATCGAGAAATGGTACACGTGCCTCCAGCCCCCAGGCCATGGTCATGTTGTCGACACGTTTAACTGGGTCGTCGACGATCAGCATGGTCGTATCCATGCGCAGTATCTGATCGATAAAACTATCGGCCTCGGGTTCAGATAACCGCGCCGCCACTAGCTCACCACTGTAGTCAGCGCCGCGATAGGCAGCGGTGACTGTCTCAAGATACTCCTCATGATCACGATCAAAGTAGTGACGCCGGAAACGTTCCAGCGCTGAACCTTCGGTCTCGGCTACCATCTTGGGGTACCAGAAGTAACCGCCAAAGACCTCATCCGCCCCCTGGCCGCTCAGCACAACTTTCACCTCTTTCGATACCGCCTCTGCCAACAGATAGAAGGCGACGGCATCCTGCCCCACCATCGGCTCGGCCATGCTGTCGATCGCCTCGGGCAGACGACTCAATACTTCACTGTTGGCAATGTGATACTGATGGTGGCGGGCGCCATAGTACTGGGCCACTGCATCGGAATATTCAAACTCATTGCCGCGCTCTTCGGGGTGATCCTCAAACCCGATGGAGAAGGTGATGAGATCTTTCACCCCCTGCTCCGCCAGCAGCGCCACCAGCAGGCTCGAATCAAGACCGCCAGAGAGCAACACGCCCACCGGCACATCGGCAATGGCATGACGCTGCCGCACTGCCTTGGCCAGCGAGTCGTGAATCAGCTGAGTCCACTCTGCTTCACTGCGCGGCTGCGCTGGGCGCTGTGCCGAGAGGCGCCAGTACTGACGTGTTGTCACCTTGCCATGCAGACCAACCGTCATCGTCATCCCTGGCGCCAGCTTGCGAATGCCTTTTAAAATAGTGCGCGGTGCAGGCACCACGGCATGGAGTGTCAGCTGATGGTGTAGTGCCACCGAATCAATCGCGGTATCAACCCCCCCTGCTGCCAGCAGCGCCTGAGTATTGGAGGCAAAACGGAATGAGTCATTGGTCTGCGAAAAATAGAACGGCTTGATACCGACACGATCACGGGCGCAGAAGAGCTGCTGACGATTACGGTCCCAGATGGCAAAGGCAAACATGCCGTGCAGCTGTTCTACGCACTGCTCACCCCACTCGATATAGGCACGCAGAATCACTTCGGTATCGCTGCTGCTGACAAAGTGATGGCCGCGCTGCTGCAACGTGGCACGCAACTCGGGATGGTTATAGATAGTGCCATTGAAGACCAGCGCCAAACCCAACGCCTCATCCACCATCGGCTGCGCCGCACGATCAGAAAGATCGATGATCGACAGACGCCGATGGCCCAACGCCACCGCGCCTTCAAAAAAACTCCCCTCAGCATCTGGACCACGTCGTACTAACCGCGCCTTCATACGTTCGATGGTTGCAGAGTTAGGGGTGGTTCCGTCGAGTCTTAATTCACCAGCAATACCGCACATGGGAAAATTTCCTTTTTAAGAAAATGGTAAAGCACACTGACATTCGAATTAATAATTTATTACAAGTGTTTCCACTGTCGAAAATTATCAGCACTCACAACAACTTACTGAACGTTACATTACCTTATCCAAACTCGGACCCTGATAGCCACAGAAATATGGCTCAACCAAAAAGAATAAAATTCATTAAATCGCAGTATGCTATAGGATCGGGTCATTAACATGCCCGTTTCGCACGTTGACTAAGGCTGAGTAATTTTCTTTAATAGTCAATGTCAATTTCACGATAGTTTTAACTGAGGTAAAAATCATGAAGATACAACATATCGTATTAGCCGCTGTTATGTCGCTGGCAGTTACAGGCACCAGCTGGGCGCAGACAAATGTCAATAACAATACAAATAACGGTAGTGGCTCCAGTTTTTCAGGCGGTGCCTTCAACAGCTCGTTTAACATGTCGAACAACGGTGTCACCATTAACCAGAGCGTCACTAACAACTCTTTTTCTCAATGCTTCAGCTTTACATCCAGCTTTATGCGGATAGTGCAAATGGTGACAGGCACTTCGTTTAGCCAGTCGTTCAATTTTGGGACAGGATCGGACCCTTTTGTTGATCCTTGCCTCTGATGTTCATTTTATAACCCTGTTAATGAGCAGGCGCCCGGGTGACCATCCGCTGTTCCGGGCTACTTGTTACAAGGCTATCCACATAGGCACAAAAGACGCACCTACCCTACGATGATTAACCGCGCCGCCACGTAGTCCCACCCGCCCCATCTTCAAGAATAATCTTCTGCGCCTGCAGCTCATCGCGAATACGATCTGCCTCGGCCCAGTTTTTATCTTTACGGGCATCAAGGCGTTGCTGAATCAGTGCATCGATATCAGAATCACTCAGACCACCAGTGCTCTGTACTCCACTTTTGAGGAAGGCATCTGCGTCATCCTGCAACAGACCAAGCACCCCGCCAAAATAACGGAGCTGGCCTGCCAATTGTGCCGCCTCGGCGCTGTTACTCTCGGCCTTGGCTCTGTTCAGGGCATTAGCAATTTCAAACAGTACTGCCATCGCCTCAACGGTATTGAAATCATCATCCATGGCAGCACGGAAGCGTGGTTCATATTCGCCGCCACTCTGCACAGTGGCCGCCTCTACTCCACGCAACGCGGTGTAGAAACGTTCCAGTGCGATCTTCGCGCCGTCAAGGTTTTGATCTGAGTAGTTGAGTGCACTGCGGTAGTGGCTGGCAAGGATAAAGTAACGAATCACCTCGGGAGCGTACTGCTTGAGTACTTCGCGCAGGGTGAAAAAGTTATTGAGTGACTTGGACATCTTCTCTTCGTTGATCTGCACAAAGCCGTTATGCATCCAGACATTTACAAACTTGCAGCCAGTGGCCGCTTCGGACTGGGCGATCTCGTTTTCGTGATGGGGAAATTGCAGGTCGAGTCCGCCGCCGTGGATGTCAAAATGGTTGCCGAGGCAGTCGGTGGACATAGCGGAGCATTCAATATGCCAGCCGGGGCGGCCATTGCCCCAAGGTGATTGCCAACTCGGTTCGCCGGGTTTGGCGGCCTTCCACAATACAAAGTCCATCGGGTCATCTTTGACTTCATCAATGGCGACACGCTCGCCGACGCGCAGATCCTCGAGCCGTTTGCCGGAAAGTTTGCCGTAACCTTCAAACTTGCTGACGTCGTAATAGACATCGCCGTTGCTGGCAGGATAGGCATAGCCCTTGTCGACGAGGGCTTGAATCATGTTGAGCATCAGATCAATCGAGGTGGTGGCCTTGGGCTCGTGGTCCGGTGGCAATACACCGAGGGCGGCGGAGTCCTGGTGCATGGCGTCGATGAAGCGCTGGGTCAGATCACCTATCGGTTCGCCATTTTCATAGGCACGTTTAATAATCTTGTCATCGATGTCGGTGATGTTGCGCACGTAGTTGACGTCATAACCGCTGTGGCGCAGGTAGCGCACCACCATATCAAAGACCACCAGCACCCGGGCGTGGCCGATGTGACAGTAGTCGTAGACCGTCATGCCGCAGACATACAGGCCCACCTTGCCCGGAGTGATGGGGATAAAGGTCTCTTTCTGGCGACTGAGGTTGTTATGGATCTTCAACATACGGGTGTCCTGCTGCTGTGATGACAAAAACAAAGGCGGCCATTGTAGCCAACCCCTCCCCGCGAAGCTATTCCAGCCGCCATGACAGTCGGCGATCAAACCGATATGATGGACAGCCTTAATCCATATATAGGTATGTCTCAATGAAACAGCTGTTCCACTCCCTGATTCTGGCCAGTGTGGCCACCTTCTCCATCACTGCCAACGCCGCCAGCGACCACCCCCGCGTCCAGATCCAAACCAACATGGGCAATATCACGGTTGAGCTAGACGCCAAGGCGGCCCCTAACAGCGTGGCTAACTTCATCAAGTATGTCGAAGATGGCAGCTACAACGGCACCATCTTTCACCGCGTGATCAGCGACTTCATGATCCAAGGCGGCGGTTTTACCCCCGATTACAACCAGAAAAAGACCCGCGCTCCCATTAAAAACGAAGCCAACAACGGTCTGAAAAATGTACGCGGCAGCATCGCCATGGCCCGCACTGGCGATCCACACTCTGCCACCACCCAGTTCTTTATCAATACCGTGGATAACGGTTTCCTCAACTACACAGCTCCCTCCATGCAGGGCTGGGGTTATACGGTCTTTGGCAAGGTAGTGGAAGGCATGGATACCGTCGACAAGATCCGCGCCGTTGCCACCAGCCGTGGCGGCCCGTTCCCGAGCGATGTGCCAAAAGAGAAGGTCATCATTAACAAGGCAACCGTTGTTGCTGACAAGTAGTCACCATCACTGCCTCTCCCTCCCGGAGGGGTAGTACAAAATCCTAGCAATGGACCCACCATGACCACGCTTTTGATCGCCGACATCCATCTGGGTAATGAACACCCTGAAATCAGCCAACGTTTTTGTGAATTCCTGAACCGTGAAGCAGCGAGTGCCGAAGCGCTCTACATTCTCGGCGATCTGTTTGAGGTCTGGATCGGTGACGATGGCGTGCAGCCGGAACATGAAACCGCCATCGCAGCACTGCGGCAACTGGCCCACAGCGGCGTGCCAATCTACGTGATGCACGGCAACCGTGATTTTCTGCTTGGCCCAGCGTTTGAAACAATGAGTGGTTGCACTCTGATCAACGACCCCATCGTCATAGACCTCTATGGCACACCAACACTCTTGATGCACGGCGACAGCCTCTGCATTGATGACCACGAATATATTGAGTTCCGCGCCCAAATGCGCAGCCGAGCATGGCAAGAGCAACTTTTAAGCCAAAGCGTTGAACAACGGTTAGCCATTGCCCGCCACTATCGTGAAGAGAGCCGCAGGCGCAGCCAGTGCAAGGCACTGGAGATCATGGATGTCAACGCAGCAGCGGTAGTTGATGTGATGGAAGAACACGGTGTTGCCCGTTTAATCCACGGCCACACCCACCGCCCGGCGCTGCATGCGCTGGTGGTTGATTACCATCCGGCGCAACGCATTGTGCTGGGGGATTGGTACGAGCAGCAGAGTGTATTGCGCTGTGATAAAAATGGTTGCCACTTATCTAATCTTGGGCAAAGCCAATAGGCGGCATTGCATACACAAAGCACCACACGCGTTACACCCTTTGGCCATAAAACAAAAAACCCCGACAGGATCACTATCCGGGTTTTGGCACAACAAAATCTTCAAACACGGCTACATAGCGTTTAGATAGTGCTACGACGGCGCGCTGCCGCGCTCATGCCTAACAGACCCAAACCTACCAACGCCAGTGTCGCTGGCTCAGGAACGGTTGTGGTATTGGCTGTGTAGTCGTAAATCACCTCAATATTCGCAGCCGCAGAGGTGTTGATCTGCGCAAGCAGGTTGCCAGCACCTTGGGCATTAGAGAGGCCCAGCGCTTGCACGGTGATACCGTAAGTACCAAGACCAATGTAGGCACTCAGACTAGAGAGCAAGGTCAATGAACTTGAATTGCTGCCAGTAATGGTGCCGAAATCAAAGCCAGATGCGCCACCAAAATCAATGGTGCCGTCAAACACACCCAATAATTGGTTGCCAGTGGCATTAATGTTCAGGGCATTGGACAGTGGTACACCAAAAACAAGCGAACCCGCTGTGTTCGCAGTGACTGTAGCTGGAGCAGAATCCAAACTCTCAACCTTGAAAGATGAACCCAATGTGCCACCGTAATTAAACGTAACAGAGTTGAGGATTCCCAAGCTGGAATCAAACTGAGACAGGGAAAATATATCGCTCCAGTTGGTTGTGGTATTGGCGACACTGTCACTAAAGGAGATAGTTGTTGCACTAGCCGCCCCAGTTGCGGCCATCATGCTTGCAAATACAAACGCTTTTAATTTCATATTTTCACTCCATGTAAAAATAAACACCCGAATCTACACCAGCCCGAGCAGGAAAAAAACTCCCGTCGTCACCGTAATGCAAAAATAAAGCCAATATCCATAACGTTGTTTTTTTATCACAAAAAATTACACATCGTTATTCTATGTAATAAAACTCGACAGTTACTTGGGACCGCGCCATGAACATGGCCAGACTGGAAACAACAGCACCTGCTGCACGACTTGCTAAATCTGATCCGTATCAAATTCCATTTCTCAACCCCAACCCCTCGGGGTATGGCTGAAAATAGTGCTGCCGTTGCAGATACTGCTCCGGATGTCTGCCAAGATGGTGTTTGAGCATGGTCACCGGCACCACCAGCGGCAACTCGCCATGACGATAAGCCTCGATCAACCCCAACAACTCCTGCTTCTCCCGCGCCGCAATCTGGCATTTGAGGTAGCCCATCAGATGCATCATCACGTTGCTGTGGTTGCCACGGCTGGCGAGCTGTTGCAGCGCCGCCATCAGGGCCAGAAAATAGCGCTGCGTCAATGACTCAAGATCGCCACTACCCGCTGCCGCCACCATGCGCCCGAGTCGGCGATACGGCTCAACACCGCGCGCCATCAGCATATATTTGTGGGCTGTATGAAACTCCACCAGCCGCGCCGCAGTAAGCCCCGCATCACACAGCTGCCACCAACGCTGGCAGACACAGACCCGCTCGATAAAGTTCTCGCGCAACTTTGGATCCTGCAATCGGCCCTCCTCCTCCACCGGCAACCAAGGGTGAGCCATCAACAATTGACGGGTAAAAAGACCGACGCCATCGCGGCTCGGGATGCCGTTTTCAGCATAGATACGTACCCGCTGCATGCCGCAACTGGGAGAGTCTTTTTTGACGACAAAACCGCAAATTCGCTCCGGCCAGCAGTTGCTCAGCACTGCGCCTGCCATAGGCGGAAAGATCAGCGCTGTAGTCCGCGCCATCTCGATTACCAACGGCACGCGGCTGGGCCGCCCCACCCACCAACCGCAAGGTCTGGCGTGGCGCGCCCAGGCCGATCGCCATCTCCGGGCAGAGTGGCGCCAGATCGAAAAACTGCGCCAGGGCCTGGCTCACCAGCGGCGTATGTTTGTGGCCGCCATCAAACCGTACCGGCTGCCCAAGCAAGCAGGCGCTGACCCCGAGCTTAGCCTTCATAACAATTTCTCAATGGTGTTTACCAGATCCGCCGCCAGCGGCTCACTGCGACTGGGATAGCTGGCCACCCACTTGCCGTCGCGGCCGATCAGGTACTTATGAAAGTTCCAGCCGGGGTAGCTGCCAGACGCCGCCGCCAACGCCTTAAAGAGCGGATCACTGGTGCCTGCCGCCACATGGCTTTTTTCAAACATCGGAAACTTCACACCATAGGTGAGGCGGCAAAACGCCTGAATCTGTTCAAAGTTGCCCGGTTCCTGTCCGGAAAAATCATTGGAGGGAAACCCTAACACCACCAGTCCACGCGCCTGATAATGGCTATACAGCTCCTCCAGTCCATCATATTGATAGGTATAGCCACACTTACTGGCAGTGTTGACCAACAGGATCACCTTGCCTTGGTACTGCTGACATAGATTAACCACCGATTCCTTTTTGGCCAGCGGCTGGCGTTCAAAGTTGAGTAACTCTGAACACTCAGCAGCGCTCAGCCGCAGCGGCAACATGCCAAACAGCAGCAATAAGATGGTAAGGATGAATCTCTCACTCATGATGGCACCCTTCTCCATTAAACTTATACAATATATTTACATGTAAAGTATATTAACTGTTATATATATGTTTATATTCGATACCAAACTTGTACAATAGTTAACATCATCAAAAAGGGCAAGTTCAACATGACGCCGGAACAACCTATCAGCGACAACGGACTCTTCCCCATCCGCACAGTCTCCAGCCTCACTGGAATCAACTCGGTCACCCTGCGTGCTTGGGAACGGCGTTATGGTCTGCTGAAACCGCAGCGCACCGCCAAAGGTCATCGCCTTTATAGTCAGGCGGACATCGATCGAGTCAATAAAACCGTGGAGCTGCTCAACAAGGGCATAGCTATCAGCCAGGTAAAGGCCCACCTGGAGAGCCGCGATCAGAACGCAACCACCAGCGGTCCCTGGGTCGACTACCTACAGCGCATGCTCAACGCCGTGGTCCGTTTTGATGACAGGGCGCTGGAGGCGAGCTACAACGAAGCACTCTCTCTTTACCCGATCGACATGGTCACCAGCCAGCTGATCCTGCCGCTGCTACAACATTTAGGGACGCGCTGGCAGAGCGCTGAAGGCAGTGTCGCCGAGGAGCACTTTTTTGGTGCCTACCTGCGCAACAAGCTGGGGGCGCGCTTTCACCACGAGTCCAGCCGCGCCCGTGGCCCAACACTGATTGCCGCCTGCCTGCCCGGCGAACACCACGAAGTTGGATTGCTGCTCGTCTGCCTCTCGGTGATGGCCCACGGCTACCGCGTTGTATTGCTCGGCGGCGATACACCATTAGATGAAGTGCCAATACCGGTGGCGCGTAGCGGCGCTGTTGCCGTGCTGTTCTCTGGTGCCATCGACCCCGCCGCCGGTGTGCTGGAAAAAAAGCTGCCGCAACTGGTACAGCGGCTCGCCGTTCCGGTCTATGTCGGTGGCCCCACCGCCCTGCGTCACCACGACGCCATCCAACAGGCTGGGGCGATTCCGCTAGGCAATGACATCCAGCAGACGCTGGCGCGGATCGCAGCAACGCTTAAAACCGAGCAGTAGAGGAGCACCCAACATGAACAGCGCCATCGTCTGGTTCCGTCACGATCTGCGACTGGCGGACAACCCCGCCCTGCACCACGCTTTGCAAAACCACAAGCAGGTGATCCTGGCCTACATTCACACCCCCGACGAGGCGGCCCCATGGCAACCCGGCGCCGCCAGACGCTGGTGGCAGCACCATAGCCTCGCCGTGCTGCAACACTCAATAGAAAAATTGGGTGGCAAGCTGTTGCTACGCCAAGGACCAAGCCTGGCGGCGTTGCAAACACTAATAATAGAGAGTGGTGCCAAAGCGCTCTATTGGAACCGCACCACTGAACCGGCGTTGGTCAAACGCGACGCGCTAATCGAACAGGCACTGACAGCGCAAGGGGTTGATTGCCACAGCTTCTACGGCAATCTGCTCTACACCCCCGGCAGCATCAAGACCCAGGGTGGAAAACCCTATCAGATCTTTACCCCATTCTGGCGCGAATGCAAAAAACAGGGATTGGGCGAACCGCCGCTGCCGACGCCGCAACAACTCCACCCCACCACACTGCCCAGTCTGCCGCTGGCAGCGCTGGCGCTGCTGCCCACCACCCCCTGGGATGAGGGGTTAAAGGAGAGCTGGCAGCCCGGCGAGGCCACCGCCCAGCAACAGCTGGAGCAATTTTGCGACGATGCACTGCACAAATACCCAGAACAGCGCGATCAACCCGCCCACCCCAGCACCTCACGCCTCTCCCCCTACCTTGCCAACGGCGAGATCAGCCCACGCCAGATCACTGCCGCATTGATGCAGCAGTTTATCGGCAACAACAGCAGCGCCAGCAGCGTCGAAACGGTGATCCGCCAACTGGGGTGGCGCGAGTTTGCCCACCACATCCTCCACCACTACCCACACACTGCAGAGCAGCCGCTCAACGAACGTTATCAGCAATTCCCGTGGCAACAGAATCCGAAATTATTACAGGCTTGGCAGCAGGGTCGCACCGGCTTCCCCCTCATCGACGCTGGCATGCGCCAGCTCTGGCAAACCGGCTGGATGCACAACCGGGTACGCATGGTAGTCGCCTCATTCCTCTGCAAAAACGGACTCATTCACTGGCGCCAAGGGGCCGAATGGTTTTGGGATACCTTGGTCGATGCCGACCTCGCCAGCAACAGTCTTAACTGGCAGTGGGCCGCAGGTTGCGGCGCCGATGCCGCCCCCTATTTCCGCGTCTTTAACCCGGTACGCCAGAGCGAACGGTTTGATGCCAACGGC
>JAYWDX010000202.1:0-7483 GCA_043779675.1 Tenderia sp. (SeqCode) | reverse complement strand
ACGCAGGACGGTCCGGGCAAAAGGAATCAGCTGTCGCGTAATCGAGTCAATTTATGGCATGGACGCCATAAATTGCTCACGAGGTAGCGACACGATCTAGCAATGAAATTGACAGTGCGCTTATAGTGATACGCACTTTGCGTTTGGTCATTGTTCTATCTCCTGGGCGGTTTTTATTTCGTTTCGAGAATAATCGAGTTTTTTATAAATGGCGAATTCAAGTTTGAAGTGTAACTTTTGTAAGTGAATTTAGGTGGCAAGCTGCATTAACATCGACGCCGCTTAAACGACCAAGTAAAAGGGGCACAGATTAACCTAAAAACCTCAGTTGACGTGACCGTAGGTGCGAATTTATTCGCACGATCAAGCGCTTATGTGCGAATGAATTCGCACCTACGGATGTGGCATAAAATCTTGAAATATAGATACATTCAATTCAAATTGAGGTTTTTAGGATGAAGCAATACACGCAGCTCACCAGTGAGCAAAGATACCAGAGAGCCTGCCCCGCGAAGCGCTTTGGGTACGTAGTGCTTTGGGCATTTACGGATTGAAGAAAGCGGGCTGGAAACAATGCAAAATTGCATTAGATGTAGGACTCTATCTCTCGCTGCAACAGTAGTTGCCAGTGTTGGTAACGCTGTTGTAGGGCTGGGGTGATGGTGGGTTTGAAATGGTGTATTTCATCAGTTATCTGCCATCTGGTTGGCTGTTTAGCGATGAGAAAAGCCAAGCCCCGTGCTGTAGCTTCTGTCGTCGCTGGGCGAGCGATATTTTTGCCGCTAAGATCGGCAAGCCGTTGGCAGAGTCCATCAAGATTGGCGAGGCCGCCGCTTACCCATAGTGCGGTTGTGGTGGGTAGCTGTTTTTCCATCTCTTCTAGATTGCGCTGGATGAGGAAGACGATGCTTTCGATAATGGCGACCGCCTGCTGGGGTATGCCGTTATGGGCAGCTGCTACAAATTTTGATTCCAGATTGGGTACCCAGTAGGGCGATCCTAACCCCGATACTCCATTGATGAAGAGTGCTGGCTCGGCGGTGTTTTCTAACCATTCAGGTAGCTGCTGTTCCAGGTTCTTTATTCCATGTTTTTGCGCAAACCACTGCAACGCCCGCGCCGCGCCATTCACCGTGCCTTCAAGTGTGTAACAGCGTAGCTTGTCGTCGAGATAGGCGATGCCGCTGAGCAATCGTTCACTCGGTTGTGGTGCAGCCACGGGGCGCTGGATGAAGGCGCCGGTGCCGATGTTGATGTAGGTGGTGTCGCCATGCGGCTGCCCCCAGGCAAACAGCGCGGCGGGTTGGTCGCCGGTGATGATGGTGAGTGGCAGGGTCAGGTCATCAATCACAAGATGGCCAAACGGTTCTTGTGTGCGAGTGCAGCGGGGCAGGATCTGTTGAGGCACACCAAAGAGCAGGCACAGTTCGTCATCCCAGTTGTTCTGTTTCAGATTCCATAAAAGTGTGCGTGAGGCGTTGGCGGGATCGATGCAGAATGGTTTTTCGTGCAGCAGGCGAAAGGCGAGAAAGCTGGCTAAGGGGCCGGCACAGAGCCGTTGTTCACGCTGGGCCGTGGTGACCGCTTCGATATTATCCAGACACCAGCGCAGTTTGCTGGCGCCGTAGTGGGGCGAGAGGAAGAGGCCAGTCTTGGCGTGGATTTGTTCATTGTGTTCCGAAAACTGTTTAAGCCACTGATACTGGCGGCGATCCTGCCAGCTGATGATGGGGGAGAGCGCCACGCCAGTTTGCCTGTCCCAGCAGACGATGGATGAACGTTGTGTTGCCATGCCAGCACTCACCAGTTGCTGCCGCTGTTCACCCAACTGTTTGATTGCCGCACGAATGGCATCTTCCACCGATTGCACCATCTGCTCGGCATCATGCTCCACCCAATTTGTTTGTGGTGTGAGGGTCGCAATCGCCACTTCAGCCTGGGCGATGATGTTGCCTTGCTGATCAAAGACAATCGCACGACTGGCGTGGCCGCCTTGATCAATGGCCAGATAGAGAGGTGACATCAGGGCACCTCTAAAAATCCGCTGAAGTCGCGATGGTTGCGTTGGAAATGCGCTCAAAATGCTCATGTACTACGTGTACACTCCGTTTTTTCGCGCATTTCCGTCTTGCCCTCGCGCCTTGATCGAATTTTTAGAGGTGCCCATTAGTTGACCCGGTTGCGCGGTTCGCCGCTGAGAAAGGCGGCAATGTTGATACCGATTTGATCCAGCAGCCGTTGCCGCGATTCAACACTGGCCCAGGCGATGTGCGGGGTGAGGATGAGATTGGGGATATCATCGGCGAGCAGCGGATTGCCATCACATGGCGGTTCGGTGGTGAGTACGTCAATGCCCGCGCCACCCAAACGGTTGTCACGCAACGCGTTGGCCAGCGCCAGCTCATCAACAATGCCACCACGGGCGGTGTTGATCAGCAGGGCGGTAGGTTTCATCAATGCCAACTCTTTTTCACCAATCAGATGGCGGGTCTCGGGGGTTAGCGGACAGTGCAGGCTGAGTACATCCACCTGTGGCAATAGCTCATGCAGAGGTAGATGACCGGGGATGGCTTTACTACCGGGGCGCTGGCTGATCAATACCTGCATGCCAAATGCCTCCGCCACCTTGGCCACGCCTTGCCCCAGCTCGCCGTAACCAACGATGCCGAGTTTTTTACCTGCCAGTTCATGGATAGGGTAATCGAGCATGCAGAAGTGTGGACTCTGCTGCCACTCACCACGCATCACGGCGCGGCGATATTTACCCAACTGCATCGATAGCGACAACATAACTGCCAAGGTGTGTTGCACTACGGATGGCGTGGCGTAACCACGCACATTACAGACGATTACGCCGCGCCGCTGCGCCGCTGTCAGATCAACATTGTTGGTGCCCGTCGCCGCCACGCAGATCAGCCTCAGTTTTGGCGCGGCTGCCAAGGCGGCCTCATCCAACATCACTTTACTGCTGATCACCACCTCGGCATCGGCAATGCGTTGATGCAGCTCCGCCGCCGCCGTCAGACCGTAAAAACGCCAGTGTGGCAGATGCGTTTCGAGTACCGACACATCCATGTCGCCACGGTCGACGGTATCACGATCAAGAAATATACCCAGCATGGTCAGGTTCCTGTTTGAGTGTGGTTTTAACATACAATGTCAGCCACTGAATTGCGACAACAGGATGAATGAAATGGGGATGATCAAGGCAATTTTGCACGCCAGTGTGGTAGTGGCGGATACTGATAAGTCGTTGGTCTTCTATTGCGGGGTGCTGGGTTTGCAGCAGCGCAATGACCGGCCGGAGCTGGGGTATCCCGGCGCTTGGTTGCAGGTGGGGGAGCAGCAGATCCATCTGCTACAGGTGGAGAATGTTGATCCAGTGACGGGGCGGCCTGCCCATGGCGGGCGTGACCGGCACACAGCGTTGGCGATCTCGGGTTTTGATGAGCTGGTGCGGCGGCTGGATGAGGCGGGTATTGCCTATACGCTGAGTCGTTCTGGACGGCAGGCGCTCTTCTGCCGTGATCCGGATGGCAATACCTTGGAGTTTATTGTCTGAGCTGATCTGACCTGGTGTTGGCGTTCAGGGCTGTGCCAGTGCCCACTGCGCATGTTCACGCACCAATTCTGATGGATGTTCTGCCTTTTCTTGCAACGCACTGATGACGGCGGTGGTTTTGGGGCCGTTGCCCAGCGCCACGGCGATGTTGCGTAGCCAGCATTCGTGGCCGATGCGGCGGATTGGGGAGCCTTCGAGCCGTTGCAGAAACTGCTCCTCTGTCCAGCTGAACAGCTCCAGCAGCTGCGGTGCGGCAAGACCGTTGCGTGGCAGAAAATCCTGCTCGGCGGTGTAGCTGGCAAAGCGGTTCCAGGGGCAGACCAGCTGGCAGTCGTCGCAGCCGTAGATGCGGTTGCCCATCAGTGGCCGCAGTTCAACGGGAATGGCGCTACGCAATTCGATGGTGAGGTAGGAGATGCAGAGACGGGCATCGACCTGATAGGGGGCGACGATGGCGCGGGTAGGGCAGATGTCGATGCAGGCGGTGCAGTTGCCGCAGTGTTGGCTGACAGGTTGGTCAATCGGCAGTGGCAGTGTTGTTAAAATCTCGCCGAGAAAAAACCAGGAGCCGGCCTCGCGGCTGAGCAGGTTGCTGTGTTTGCCAATCCACCCCAGTCCGGCCTTTTGGGCAATTGCCTTTTCCATCACTGGCGCACTGTCGGTGAAGACTCGATAGCCAAACTCTCCGGCAATGGTGCTGATGTAATCGGCCAGTTTTTGCAGCCGTTTGCGCAGCAGCTTGTGGTAGTCGCGGCCGAGGGCGTAGCGCGAGATGAAACCCAGTTCACCGTTCTGCATCACTGTTTCGGAGTCCTGCGTATCCAGCAGATAGTCCATACGTGCCGAGATGATGGTGAGGGCGCCGGGCAGTAGTTGGTCGGGGTGGTGGCGTAGGTCGCTGTTGCGCGCCATGTACTCCATCTCGCCGTGGTACTGGTTGGCAAGCCACTGTTGCAGATGCTCAGACGCGCTGCTCAGATCGATATCACTGATACCAATCTGCTGAAACCCCAGCGCCTTGCCCTTTGCCTTGATGAGGCTGGCGAGCTGTTGATAGTCGACATCGTGGGTGGGCTGGAGTAGTTTCTGATCTATCGTCATATCCGAGTAATGATAACGCCTATGAGCCATCTGCCCTACACCCTTTATAGTGTCGCCGAGGTGCGCGAACTGGAGCGCATCGCTATCGAAGAGCACGGCATTCCTGGCATCGAACTGATGAACCGTGCCGGTGCGGCAGTCTTTGATCAACTCTGTTGCCGCTGGCCCGCTGCACGCAAAATTGTGGTGGTGTGTGGCGCAGGTAACAACGGTGGTGATGGTTACGTGGTGGCGCGGTTGGCGCACGTAGCGGGGTTTGCTGTAACGCTGGTGGCGCTGCGCGATCCGGCAATGCTGACAGGTGATGCCAAAACTGCCTGGGGTGCGGCGCGGTTATCAGCAGTGACCTTTGATCCCATCCTTATTAACAACGCCGATGTGGTGGTGGATGCAATCTTTGGCACTGGCCTGGATCGTGAGGTGAGTGGCGAATGGGCCGCAGCCATCAACACAATCAATACCAGTGGTGTGCCGGTGCTGGCGGTGGATATCCCCTCCGGGTTGCATGCCGACACTGGCCGTGTGCTGGGCAGAGCCATTACCGCGCAGGCAACCGTGAGCTTCATCGGTTTGAAGCGTGGCACGTTCACCGGCGAGGCACGTGACTGCTGTGGCGCAATTCTATTTGATGATCTGGGTCTGCCAGAGGCTGTTTTTAAACAGCAGCCATCGTCATTGCAACGCATTGATTGGTTACGTTTGAAGCCACTGCTGCCACCACGGCGCCGCACTGCCCACAAAGGTGATTTTGGCCATCTGCTGATTATTGGTGGTAACCATGGCATGGCGGGCGCGGCACGATTGGCGGCAGAGGCGGCGCTGCGCGTGGGTAGTGGTTTGGTGACGGTGGCAACACATCCTGAACATGTAGCGGCGATGGCAGCGACACGCCCGGAGGTGATGTGGCGGGGGGTAGAGACGGCTGCCGATCTGCTACCGCTGTTGCAACGCGCTACGGTGGTGGCAATCGGGCCTGGCCTGGGGCAGGACGGTTGGGCGCAACAGCTGTTCAATAGTGCGGTTGAGTCGGGACTGCCAATGGTGGTGGATGCCGATGGTCTGAATCTTCTCGCCCGGCAACCCTTTAAAAAGGGCGGCTGGATCTTAACGCCACATCCGGGCGAGGCTGGACGTCTGTTGCAATGCTCGGCAGCGGTGATCAATCAAGACCGCTTTCATGCGGTTAGTGCGCTATCACAACAGTACGGCGGTGTGGTGGTGCTCAAGGGGGCGGGTACGCTGGTGACCGATGCCACGGGTGAGATTGAGGTATGCAGTGGCGGTAACCCCGGCATGGCCAGCGCGGGTATGGGTGACGTACTGACGGGGGTAATTGGTGGTCTGTTGGCGCAGGGGTTAAACCTGAATCAGGCGGCGCAGTGTGGTGTGGCGCTGCATGCGGCGGCGGCTGATGATGCAGCGGCCGTTGCGGGTGAACGTGGCTTGATTGCAATGGATTTGATGTCTAGTTTACGCACGCTGATTAATTAAACGGATGAATGTCGCCGCCAAGATTGGGCGGCGACGTCCGATCTATTTTGGCAGTCGCTGAAAACGTTTTTTCTCTGCGCGTGCAGTTCGCCACGCAATCCAGAGCTTACGAATTGGGGTTAGTGATATTCGATGCTTCAGCACGTTCAGACCATCAGCCTCAATCTCGCGCAGTGTGGCTTGATAGATGGCGGCCATGATGATACCGGTGCGTTGGCTGTAACGGTCCGCCTCTGGCAAGAGTCCAAATGCCTTGTCGTAATACTCGTGACAACGCTGCGCCTGAAATGCCATCAGCTTACGAACGTTGTCGCTGTTGCTGTTGCTGAGGATCTCCTCGGTGTGAACGCCGAAACGTTCCAGCTCATCCAACGGAATGTAGATACGACCGCGTTGGCTATCTTCCGCCACATCACGAAGGATGTTGGTGAGCTGAAAGGCCATGCCGAGGTTATGTGCGTATTTAAGGGTTTGGCGCTCGGTAAAACCAAAAATCTCGGCCGCCATCAAACCAACTACTGAAGCCACACGGTAACAGTAGAGACTCAGATCTTTGAAGCTGGCGTAGGTGAACTGGCTCAGATCCATCTCCATACCATCGATAATTTCGAGGAAATGTTCTTGTGGCAGGTTGTAACGTTTGATGGCGCTTTGCAGTGCTTGGGTCACCGGATGGCTAGGTGTGCCTTTGAAGAGGTTGTCGATTTCAAGGCGCCACCACGCCAGCTTGGTTTGGGCCAGATTGGGGTCGCTGCACTCATCCACCACGTCATCCACCTCACGACAAAAGGCGTAGAGCGCGACGATTGCCTGACGTTGCTCAGGTGGCAGAAACATAAAGCTGTAGTAGAAGCTGGAGCCACTCTTGGCGGCCTTGTCCTGGCAGTATTGATCTGAGGTCATTGGATTTGTTCGGCTATCACTAGGACGCATAGGATAACGCAGCGGCCGGGTTGAAGCGAATCGCCCCTGTTGCTAATTGCGTTTTGTTTGTGTGGTGGGATGGGGTGGCGCTTAGGCGCTTTTTTTCTCTGTCGCTGAGGCAGTGGTGGTCTCTGTAACAGGTGCTGCTGCGGGTGGATTGCTGGCGTCTGTTTCGAAGTAGTTGACGGCGCGTTTATAACTATCCACCACTCCGGAGAGTTCAGAACCCAGTTCGGCAATCAACTTGATGAAGGTGCCAAAGTGGCGGTAGAGCTGGATGCCCGTTTCACGCAGCTTGTGTGCATCTTTGGAGAACAGCTGTTGTTGCCAGCTGAAGGAGATGGCCTGTAACAGCGTCATCAGATCTGACGGCGTGGCGAGAATTATCTTTTGACTGGTGGCCAG
>JAYWDX010000201.1:0-3906 GCA_043779675.1 Tenderia sp. (SeqCode) | reverse complement strand
TCATTGCTCACTACCAGATCAGTCAGCGCAATCAGATCAACCGCATCTTCCAGCTGAGTATGCCCCGCCAGATTTGTAACACCCACACCTGCAGCAGTTGCAATCTCTTCACACAGCGGTTGATCTTTGGCTGAACCGAAGAGCCACACCTGTTTACCCTGCGCCACCAACTGTTGCGCCAGCTGTGCAAAATATTCCGGTGGCCAACGTTTGGACGGGCCGTACTCGGCGGCGGGCATAAAGCCTACCACTGGCTGTTGCAGCGACAACTCCAATCTCTGTAATAGACGCTGCTGGTTCTCGGCATCAATCGTCAGCGACGGATGGATAATCACAGGTGGCAATGCAGCATCGCGCTCCAGCCCCAGTGCCACGTAACGCTGCACGGTCTGTGTCAACACTGTTTTATCTAGGGGCCGTATGTCGTTGATGAGCCCATAACGCAGCTCGCCCTTGTAGCCGGTGCGCAGTGGAATCTGGGCAAAATATGGCGTCAGCGCCGACTTGAAGGAGCGCGGCGTGATGATGGCCTGATCGTACTGTTCAGCTCGCAAACTTTTGCCAAGGCGGTAGCGCTGCTTCAGTCCCAATGCGCCGTGGCCCAGCGGCATCTCAATGTGGTGCCGCACCTCAGCCATCCGTTTGAGGATGGGGCCAGACCACGCTGGCGCCAGTACGTCAATCACCACGCCGGGATAACGCTGCCGCAGCGTTTTGTAGAGACTCTGCGCCATCACCATGTCGCCAACCCAGGCCGGGCCAGCTACCAGGATTTTTTGCATCAGCAGCGCCTCATTAACGGCGATTGACTCAATCCTTGCTCCGATTGAGCCACTGCAGGTATTCACTCACACCCTCTTCCACTGTCTTAAATGGAGCCGTGTAACCGGCACTGCGCAGTGCGCTGATCTCAGCCTCGGTAAAACTCTGATAGCGCCCCTTGAGGTGATCTGGGAAGGGAATATATTCCAACGTGCCCATGGCGTGATAGTTCAGCACCGCATGGGCGACATCATTAAAACTCTGGCTGCGGCCGGTGCCGAGGTTGAAAATGCCGGATTTGTCAGCGTTCTGCCAGAACCAGAGGTTCACCGCCACCACATCACCGACGTAGACAAAATCGCGGCGCTGTTCACCATCACCGTAACCATCGCAGCCGGCAAAGAGCCGCACCTTGCCGGTCTCCTTAATCTGGTTATTGAGATGGAAGGCGACGCTGGCCATACTGCCCTTGTGCTGTTCGCGCGGGCCGTAAACATTGAAGTAGCGGAACCCCACTACCTGGCTCGTGGCCCCAGATGGATTAAGGCGCAGTTGGCGACGCACATACTGATCAAACTGAAACTTGGAATAGCCGTAGACGTTGAGCGGCTCTTCATGTGCCAACGTCTCCTTGAAGATCGGGCCGTCACCATAGACAGAGGCGGAAGAGGCGTAGAGATACTGAATGCCACGCGCCAGACAGTAGTGCAGCAGCGCCTTGGAATAGTCGTAATTGATCTGCATCATGTAACGACCATCCCACTCGGTGGTGGAGGAGCAGGCCCCTTCATGAAACACCGCCTCGACCGGTTCGGCAAACTCGTCACCGCTGAGGATCATCTCCAGAAAATCTTCCTTGTCCATGTAATCGGCGATGTCGCAATCGGCGATGTTTTTGAACTTGGCGCCATCTTCAAGATCATCCACCACCAGGATGTCGTTACGCCCCAGGGCATTCAGCCCCTTGACGATGTTGCTACCGATAAAACCGGCACCACCTGTGACAATGATCATCTCTCTATCCTCTTATTCATCAACTGCCACGAATCAGATTGATGATCCGTGTTGTGGAAACTCCATCAACAAACCCCAGCACCACCACCTCGCCGCCCGCCTCGGTGACACACTTGCCACCAGCGATCTGCTCGGGCTTGTAGTCACCGCCCTTCACCAGCACGTTGGGCTTGATATGGCAGATAAGGCGCTCCGGCGTATCTTCCGTAAACGGCACCACCCAATCGACACTGCCGAGCGCCGCCAGCACGATCATGCGTTGCGCCAGGCTGTTCACCGGGCGCTCTTCGCCCTTGAGCCGTTTAACGGAAGCGTCATCATTTACCGCCACGATCAGGCGATCACCCAGTTTGCGCGCCTGCTCCAGATAGGTGACATGGCCGGCGTGCAGAATATCGAAGCAGCCGTTGGTCATCACCACCCGCTCGCCGTGGGCCTGGGCGTCTCGCACCAGTGTCTCAAGGCGCGCTTCGGTCATGACGCCGCCTTCGATCTGGTCATGTTCACGGATAGCCCTGCGCAATTCTGAAACAGTAGCAGTAGCGGTTCCGAGCTTACCAACAACAACACCGGCAGCAAGATTGGCCAGCGCCGTCGCCTCGCCCATCTCGACACCAGCAGCAAGCGCAGCGGCAAGCGTAGCGATCACCGTGTCACCCGCACCAGTCACATCGTAGACCTCCTGCGCCTTGGTCGGCAGATGCAGCGCGGCCTGCCCCTTGCGCAGCAGCGTCATGCCCTTTTCACTGCGCGTCACCAGCAGTGCATCAAGCTGCAACTCTGCACACAGCTGTTCGCCCTTGCTCACCAGCTCTTCGTCGTTTTTGCAGTGGCCGACCACCGCCTCGAACTCCGAACTGTTAGGAGTGATCAGCGTGGCACCACGATAAATGGTGTAGTCCTGGCCCTTGGGGTCGACCAGCACCGGCTTGCCTGCGGCGCGCGCAGCAATGATGAGCGCCTGCACTGCGTTGAGCGTGCCTTTGCCGTAATCTGACAAAATCACCGCATCACACTCCGCCAGCAGCGCCTGATAACGCTGCTGCAAGGCAGTGGTATCAACCGCATGAAAGCCATCTTCGAAGTCGAGACGAATCAGTTGCTGATGGCGGCTGATGACGCGCAGCTTGGTCACCGTCGGCATGCCCGGCGCGGTCTCGAAGTGGCAACGCACCCCGGCGCTCTCAAGGCGGCGGGCCAGCGCCTCGGCCGCCTCGTCGGCGCCGACCAGACCGATCAGATCAGAATGGCCACCCAGCGAGGCGATATTGAGGGCAACGTTACCCGCGCCGCCAGGGCGCTCTTCAGACTCACCCACATGCACCACCGGCACCGGCGCCTCGGGTGAGATACGCGAAGTGCTGCCGTACCAGTAGCGATCCAGCATCAGATCGCCCACCACCAGGACTCGCGCCTGTTCAAAATTGGGTATATGGATTTTCATTGCCACCGGCCTAGCGCCCCAAAGGCTCTGTATGAGCAGAAAAATAGTTAAAATGAAAACGGCGGAATGATACCACGACTGATTTCATCGCCCCACTCGATAATCCCCAATGGGCTGTGCGGCAAGGGTTGCAGCACCCTTTCGCTATCCCGGGCCAGCCAGTTACAATGCACACCCTAATTATATAAAAGCACTGCGGCCAATTTGATGGACTCCGACAACAAGCGCCTCTACTCCCGGCTTCTGCACCACATCCGCCCCTACTGGAAGGCATTTGCGCTCTCTATCCTAGCCACCATTGTCATCGGCATTACCGAACCCGCCATCCCAGCCATCCTCGGGCCGATGCTAGACGGCAGCTTTGTCGACAAGAGCAGCGACGCAGCACTTTACTACTCACTCATGCTGGTAGGGCTATTTGTGGTACGAGGCATCGCCCAGTACATCAGCACCGTCGCCATGAGCTGGGTCGGCCACAAGGTGATCATGGATCTGCGTATCGCAATGTTTGAAAAACTGACCCACGTGCCCAACCAGTTTTATGACCACCACGCTTACGGCAGCCTGCTCTCCAAATTCAGCTTTGACGTTACCCAGGTCTACGAGGCCACCACCAACGCCCTGGTGATTGTGATCCGAGATACTGTCACCATCATTGGCCTGCTCGCCTTCATGCTCTATACCGA
>JAYWDX010000200.1:0-17387 GCA_043779675.1 Tenderia sp. (SeqCode) | reverse complement strand
GCGGGCGATGTCACTGCACCAACTTATGCCGATCTCTACGCCGCAAAATCACGATCCACTACATCTAGTGGGCGGGTGTGACAACCCGATAAGCACGGTAGAAACCATCTTTGCCAAGCCCACCAAGGTCATTAAGCCTTTTTTTCTGGCGCAGGACACCACCACGGGGATCTACAATCATGGTGATTTGTAGCTAGCCAAACTCAATCGTCTGCGCAAACGCCATCGGCTACCTGAGAAGCTGCTGTTTACGGTTGAGCCACCTGATCAGGAAGATGAAAAGCGTTACAGGGCTTTTGACAAAATGAAAAACGATCTAGGTGAATACGCTGAAATCACCATGATCGGTGACGAGACGCGCATTATTCAATTTGCTGGCGCGGAATAACTTCGTTGTGTACGTGGGCAGTGATGAGGAGCGTCGCTGCCATAGTTGAAGCCACTTTTTGCGGGCAAAATAACCCTCTTATCACTTTATCGAAAGCTCCAGCGGCAGCCCCGCCAGCTTAATCCCTGCCGCTCGTAGCGCCTTGTGGTGCTCCAGTCCTAGTTTGGTCCCGACGATCTTTACCCCTTCCAGTTTTGCATCATCCAGGCAGCAGCCGGTAAGGTCGGCATCGCTGAGGTCGGCGTCGCTGAGGTCGGCGCCGCTAAAGTCGGCGAGGCGCAGGTCGGCGCTGGTGAGAATGGCGCCGCGCAGGTTGGCGCCGCGCAGGTTGTACTCCACCAGGTTGACGTTGTGGAGGTTGGCGTTGCTGAGGTCGGCCCCTTTGAGGGTGGTGCCTTCCAGGGTCAGCAGGGCGTCGAAGCCTTTACGGTCGTAGAGGGTGATCATGAGAGGGTTCCTTTTAGAATGAAGTCGAGTCCTTGGTGGCCACACTTGCGCCCGGCAAGGTGGCAGGCGGCCTTGAGGCTGGCGTCGAGTGTTAGGCCGCTGACCTGGCCGTCGATCATGGCGGCGTTGAAAGTGTCGCCGGCACCAAGGGTGTCGATGACCTGCGGCGGCGAGACACTGGTGCAGTGCAGCTCCTCACCGTCGCGATTGATGGCCCAGGCGCCCGCTGCGCTCCAGGTGCAGACCAGATCGGCCTGAGGTGCCTGTGGGCGAATGGTGTCGAGCAGTGTGCTGGCATGGTGGTGGCCGCGGCCCAGGGCAAAGGGTTGGGAGAAGAGCAACAGGTCGGCGTGGCCAAGGAGCTGGTCGATATTGTCGCGTTCTTTTTCTATCTCGATGGAGATGGGGAGCGCCGGATGTTGTGCCCGCGCCCACTTCAGCATCAGTAGTGTCTCCGCTATATTGCGCGCTTCAAAATGGAGCCAGTCGAACGGTCTCAGGTCGATCTTCTCGAAGGCGGCAAAACTGTATTCAGGCAGGTCGCGGTGGTGGACGATGGTGCGCGAGCCGCTGCCGAGGTTGTGGGTGATGTAGGAGGTGGGAACCTTGCCGCGCGCCAGCCGGGTCACGGCATCGGTATTGATCTGGTGGCGTTGCAGGTCGGCTTCAATGTGGCGGGCGTCAGGTTCGTTGGCCAACACCCCGGCCCAGTGGCAGGTGTGGCCGAGCTGGCTCAGCACGGCCAGGGTGTTGGTGGCGTTGCCGCCGCGACAGAGGCGTTGGCTGACGGCGCGTACCTCGTCATCCTCAGCCGGATAGCGGCTGACGCTGTTGATGATGTCGAGGGTGGCGATGCCGACCGCCAGGATGCGCGCCATGTTTTAGGATTCGGTTTTACGCCGCAGGCTGCAGAGCGGCATGAAAAAGATGCTGGTCAGTTCGAGCAGCAGCCAGCAGATCCCCAGATAGATAAAATATTCCGTTCCACCCTTGAAGTGGTAGAGACCAAGCCACCAGATGAGGTTCCAGACATGCAGGAAGAAGAGCAGCATCAGTGTCCAGGGAAAAGCAGCCACCCGCGTATCGCACTGGCTACAGTGGGTGGTCATCCACCAGCCGAGACGGAACTTATCCTTGAGCGAGATGCTCTCTGCTTGGCAACTCGGGCATTTGAATGTGAGCATGAACAGGGGACTCTGGGTAAATTTGGTCAGAAAGTATAGCATCACGACCGCTTGGCTTAGCAGAGCAAAGCGTCGTGGGCAGGGCGGGGTGTGTCGGGTAGAATGGCCGTTTGCTGATTAGAGATGGGGGAAGAGGTGGGGATGATAAAACGATTTTTTAAGGGTGTGGCAGTGTTGCTGCTGGCGGGGGTGCTGGTTGCCTGTGATAACAATACGCCGCTGATGGAGCAGGTGGTGGCGGCTGATCCTAAAGGCGTGACGGTGGAGCTGGCCAAGGGTGGTGATATCGATGCCCGTAACAGTTTTGGCTGGACCGCACTGACCCACGCCGCCCGTATCGGCAATGTTGAGATGGTGACGCTGCTGTTGAATAATGGCGCCAATGTTAACGCGGTTGACGATACCAGCTGGTCGCCCCTGCTACGCGCTGCCATGAAGGGACATACCGACGTGGTCAAGGTGCTGTTGGCCCGTGGCGCGGATGTGCGCCACGTTGATAACGGCAAGTGGACCGCGCTGCACTGGGCGGCGCAGCAGGGTAAGGGCGAGATTATGCGGCTGCTGATCGATGCTGGCGCCGACCTGAATGCCCAGACGGAGGATGGCTGGACGCCGCGCATGGTGGCGCAAAATGAGGGCCATACCGATCTGGCCAATCTTATCAGCCGCTGGATGAATGATGCCGGCGTATTTAAACAATAAAATCAGTAGCAAGGGGATTTAATGTGATCAAAAAAATGATGTGGGTCGGGACTTTGCTGTTGGCTGTGGTGGTGCTGTTTAGTGGTTGCAGCAGCAAGCCAGCAGCACCCGTGGCCGCGCCGCTGGGTGACAATGCGGTGTTAGAAAAGCTGGCGGCCTCATGGAAGAAGCTCTCTGACAACAAGCTGGCTGTTAGTCCGGCAAGCCTGCCAGGTGATGGGCGTAAGAAGTTTCTGGAAGAGGTGTTTGTAGGCGCGGGTTACGACTACAGTGCAACCTTGAAACAGTTGGCCAGCCAAGAGTTTGACAAGGGCAATAAACTTTATAGAGACATGGCGGAGCTGTTGCTGTTGCCACACCGCAACGCACAGGTGCCAATGGACCCGGCGCAGTACTACACAATAGAGGAGTTACAGGCGGTAGCAGCACTGGAACGGGCGCTCAACAAACCTTAATTGGTAGTGGCAATAGCAGGGACGGGTGCATGAAAAGGTTTGTCTGGATTGTATTGGCACTGGCCAGCGCCAATGGCGTGGCGGCGGCGCCAAAAGAGATGGTGGCGGTTCCGGCGGGTCCGTTTGTGATGGGCAGTAATCTGAAGGATAGCGATGGCAAGGCGCAGGAGTTTGGCTCCAGCAAACCCTGGTATCAGGATGAGGCGCCACAGCGCAGCGTCACGCTGCCGGAGTTCTGGATCGACCGCGTCGAGGTGATCAACAGCCAGTTCCGCGATTTTGTTGTCGCCAACAACTACTGGATTCCCCAGGGCTGGAAGGGTAATGGCTATCTACTGTCGCGGGATGTGCTCAGCTTTGCCGATCTGCCGACACTGCGGAAGCTGGCCACCACCACCTTCAAACTCGATATAGATGTCAGCAAGATGGAGTACGAACCGCTGCTGGAGGCGCTGGTGGCGCATCAGGCCCAGTTCGACAAGCTGCCGGTAACCGGGGTTACCTGGACCCAGGCGCACGACTACTGCAAGGCGCAGGGTAAACGTCTGCCCACTGAAGCCGAGTGGGAGAAGGCGGCCCGCGGTGACAAGGGCAACGAATATCCGTGGGGCAATCAGTGGGACGAGAGCCGCCTGAATGATGGCAGCGGTGCTGGCTGGGAGCACGGCGTAGCGCCGGTCGGTTCCTATCCTAAGGGCGCCTCGCCCTACGGTGTGCAGGACATGGCCGGTAATGTGATGGAGTGGGTGGATGACTGGTATCAGCCCTATCCCAATAGCAAATATAAAAGCGACGACCTTGGCGAGAAGATGAAGGTGGTGCGTGGCGGCGGTTGGGGCGGCATGGGTCATTATGTGATTAACCACTTCTATCGCACCGCCTACCGCTTTAATCTCAAGCCCGAGTACACCTTTATCGACCTGGGTTTTCGTTGTGCCCAATCGCCGGTCGACAAGTTACCGGTTGGCAAATCACCAGCTAAAAAATAGCTCAATGGCTACGGCGCGCCAAAGTAGGCACAATGGCGGGCCATCTTAAAACATGGCTATCAGTGTCGATAACCTGATGGATCAAAACAAAGAGTTAGGAGTGACTATATGAAGGGTATGGACCGTCGTCTGGAGGAGCTTAAAGCGCACGTTCCAGAAGTGGAGCCGGCAGCGGCGCAGCAGCTGCTCGCCAATGGCGGCCTGTTGGTCGATGTACGTGAGCCGGATGAGATTGCCAACGGTACACCGACGGGGTCACTGCGCATTGGTCGTGGTTATCTGGAGTTGCGTATCGAGGATGCGGTGCCGGACAAGAGCCGATCGCTGGTGGTGATGTGCGCTGGCGGCGTGCGCTCCCTGTTTGCGGCGGATGCCCTGCAGAAGCTTGGCTACAGCGATGTTCGCTCCCTCGCGGGTGGTTTTAACCGCTGGAAGAACCAGGGCCTCAAGTTTGAAATCCCTAAGGTACTGACTGCTGAAGAGCAGGAGCGCTATTCGCGCCATCTGCTGCTGCCCGAAGTGGGGGTGGCGGGCCAGCTCAAACTCAAGGGCAGTAAGGTACTGTTGATCGGCGCTGGTGGCCTCGGTTCACCCTCAGCCCTCTACCTGGCGGCCGCCGGTGTTGGCACGATTGGTCTGGTGGATCACGACGTGGTTGACCGCAGCAACCTGCAACGCCAGATCATCCATACCGAGGCGCGTGTCGGCACCGCCAAGGTCGCCTCGGCGCGTGAGGCGATCGAACAGCTGAATTCAGCGGTCAAGGTAGTTGCCTACGAGACCCGTCTGGATATCAGCAATGTGGAGGAGATCTTCTCAGCCTACGACGTGATTGTGGACGGCACCGACAACCTGCCAACCCGCTATCTGGTCAACGACGCCTGCGTCAAGCTCGGCAAACCCAACGTCCATGCGGCGGTCTACCGTTTTGAGGGACAGCTGACAGTCTTCTGGCCTGATCACCCGGAAAATCCCAGCGGTTGCTACCGCTGTATGTTCCCAACCATGCCGGCGCCAGGCTCTGCCCCTTCATGTTCCGAGATCGGTGTATTGGGTGTATTGCCCGGAGTGATGGGGCTGTTGCAGGCGGTTGAGGTGCTTAAGCTGCTGCTCAACATCGGCTCACCACTGCTGGGCAGGATGCTCTATTACGATGCCCTGCGCACCACCTTTGACGAGTTCAAGCTCAAACGTGATCCCGCCTGCCGCTATTGCGGTGGCCATGGTGATGCCCCCGGTTATGAGGAGCTCGCCGAGGTCTGTGCCGCCCCCGCCAGCAACGGTTAATCAGTGATGGCCATGGCGTCTGTCATGGCCATTTTCAATTGGTTATCCATCAATGCTAAAGATTTCTCTCCTCTAATCGATACACCCTGTTGTTAAACAAGTGATTGTCAGCGCCTTGCCGCATACGGTTGTCATGCTATTTTTCCACGAGATACATGTTTATAAGGCATGATCTTGGGGAGGTGCTGTACGGTGTTGTTAGGTTATGGCAAGAGTGGGGGCCGCAAATGGAGTTGCACTGCGGTGTTGAAGGGAAATTTAAGGCAGAGTCAACATGTCTATCGCAAAGACCGTTAAGCAGTATCTGGATAACAAACACGTTGTTTACACCCTATTAGAGGTGGGCCATTTTGGCTCGCCGCTGGAGGCGGCCAGGCTGGCGGGGATTGATCCACGCGCCCTCTATTACCCGGTGATTTTACGCGACCCCTTTGGTCTGTTGATGGCGATCCTGCCTGCCAGCCATAAACTCGATTTCCAGCGCCTTTCGGCGCTGTTGCACCGCACCGTTGAGCCCGCCTTTCAGACCCAGCTCTCATCGGTCTTTGCCGATTGTCAGCCCGGTATGATTCCGCCGTTGGGTGAGCCATACAACATTCGTACTATTATCGATGCCAGTCTGGCGACGCCAGAGCAGGTCTATATTGTTGCCGGTGATCATGGTCGTCTGATCCAGCTAAGTCGCAAAGACTTCATGTTGATGCAGATCAACGCCTGGCTCGGTAGTGACTTCACCACCTCGATCGAGCCAATGATGGCGCGGGGGCGAGGTGAGACGGCCGATACAATCGACCAGAGCCACTTCATCCGCCAACGGGTGGAGCAGATCACGGAGCTGCCAGCCATGCCGGAGATGGCGCAGCGGCTCTTTGCCTTGCGCGCCAATCCCGACGCCAGTGCCGACGCGCTGGTAAAGGTGGTGGAACTCGATCCAAGCCTGACCGCGCAGGTATTGCGTTACGCCAACTCCCCTTATTTTGGTTATCGTGGTGATGTTGATTCGCTGCACGTAGCCATCGTTCGGGTGCTCGGTTTCGATATGGTAATGAATCTGGCGATGGGGCTGGCGCTGCTCGATGCCTTCAAGATTCCACGTCACGGTCCGCTGGGGCTCGATGCCTTCTGGAAGCACTCCATCTACAGCGCCAACCTGATGCAGATGCTCTGTAAGGCGATGCCCAAAGGCAATCAGCCACGCCTCTCCACCTGTTACCTGATTGGCCTGTTGCACGATTTTGGTTATCTGGTGCTGGGGCAGTTCTTTCGCGAGGAGTTCCTGGGGCTGACTGAGCGAATTGGCGAGAGCAGCGAACTGGATCGCATCACCATCGAACGTAACTATCTCGGCATCGATCACGGCCAGCTCGGCCACTGGCTGCTCAAGGCATGGGGATTGCCGGATGAGATTGTGGTGGCCACCCGCGAACACCACACCAATAATTATCACGGACCGTTTGCCGTCTATGTGCAGATGGCCCGGCTGAGTGACTACCTGTTACGGGTTCACGCCTCAGGGGAGACCGTCTATGAGGATATGCCGGCCGATACACTGAAGGCGCTGGGACTGGAGCAGAGTGACGTTATTAAAGTGATGGTGCAACTGCTGGAGCAGGATGAGAATCTGGAGACCATGGCGCGGCAGTTGGCAGCATAGTGTTTTGGGCACGGCGCCTTTGGCGCCAAGGTGTTAATCAGCGTCTCCTTAATATCGATTTAATCGATTTAAAACACCCACTAAAAATACATATTTACAACCATCGACTCATCATCCAATAATCTCCCCGCAAACTTTTCAGGGATGTTGTAGTGATCAGATGGAACGATCCATTATTAAATAAATAAGGCAATCTCCCCGGCTTTGCCAGGGGTAACTTAATTGAAGATAATTATGTACAAATATAAAGAATTAGGGCCACTACCAAAATCAAATCTATCACGGCATTTAATTGCCCTCACCCTCGGATTGTCAGCCGCACTTCCTTACAGCAATAACGCTGATGCAGCTCTCTCAGTTCTCAGTAGAGCGAATTGTGCCTGGGGTGTTAATGAGAGCGTCACGTGGGATCCGTATTCATATAACTGGCTCTGGACAGATTCGTATCATTACTACAACGGCACGTACCAACATTTAGTAAGATCAGGTTGGTTGTATAGCTGGAGATCTAGGGCTGGGCACGATTTCGAAGGTTCGAGTGGCTGGTTTGTCGCCGGTGTCCATTATCGATGGACGAGTTCAATAGGTACCTACTGGTTAGGCAGCACTACAGCATACGGCTGCAACCCATTGTCTTGGTAAACGTGAATTTTCCATATAAAAATCAAACGCTGCCAACTAAAACACTTGGAGAGTTAAAAATGAAACTAATTAAATATGTAGCGCCTGCTAAAACAGCCATTGTTGGATTATTTGCGCTGTTCACTTACGGCAATGTTTACGCACAATCAATACCACCCATGGATAGCCCCCCCTCTGTCTCCCGCGGAGTTACCATAGAACCTTTAGAAAACCATCAAGTACCAGATATACTGAAAAATCAGGCTCGACAAGAAATAGAGCAAATGAAAACTCGAGGATACGTAGATGTTCCTGAAGATGCTGTAAGCTACCTAGATCGTGCCAAAGAAGATAAAGACAAAATTTTAAAACCGTGGAAAGATGCTCGTACACACCTTAAGGTCGTGCCGGCCACAGTACATGGCACCTCACTTGAGGAGAGTGGTGTTGAAGTGCTTGGAGCTATGCCTAGCGGCAACAATACAGCAGAAGGATGGACCGGCGTCAGTCGGCTTTTTGTAGCACCAAAACTTGGCTTAATGATGCTTGAAGAGCTTGACTATATTGCCTCGGGAGGCGGTCTTAAGATGATAAAGGAATCAATCAATCTAGACATTGATGGTCGCCCCGCTATTTTTAGGGTAAAAACGGCACAAAAAGGTAAATCCATTACAGAGCTTACATGGACCACCGAACGGAAAATCTATACCCTAAGTGCAAACAGAGTCATCAAGGGTGATGCATTACAAGCTATGCTCGATTTTGCAAGAAATCTCCAGGACTAAATCGAAACCACAATGCAACAAACAGCGCCAGCATATAGTGGAAGCTGGCGCTTCCATCTTTAGCGTTTATTTTTTATCACGCAAACAGGCAGCCACATGATTCTGAAATGGCTAGGCAGGCTCGCAGTCATTCTTGGCGCTTTTGCGATATTCCCTAGTCTTATATCAGGCCTAGGCATATCAATAGCCCTTTCAGCATTGTTATTGTCAGGAATTTCCGCCCTATCAGGGACAGTTAAGTATGCTCTGGTTACAGTGCCAATAGTAAGCATCAACCTCTTCGTTACAAGCATTATCGCGGGTGAATTTAACAAATTAAGTGGCGAGCAATTGCGGCTATATATCCTGTTTATTGGAGCCCCCTATCTCATTGTTTTCATATTTGTTTGCATAGGGCTTTATATAAAGTTGTCTCGCTCGAAATCCCGAGGCACGCCGTCTTCCTAGGGCCATAAGATGCGCTTCCTGTTGTCGGTATATCCTATGATTCCGCATAATGGTTTGATTGCATCGGTAATTGTATGAACAGGGCCATCATCGCGCTGATAGGGCCATAGGATGTGCTGAGGTACGAAGCGCATCGTGCCCAAAGCGCCTTGGGCATGGAGGTGAATTCAGTGGTTCTTTGAATTGCTGCTGAAATCACTACTGAGTCGCGCTGCCGCCATTGCGAGTTTTTCCATCAGCTTCTCTTGCAGCCGTGGCAGCTGGCCGTGAAAAAAGTGTCCCACCCCCTCCATGTAGACCGTCTCTGGTGGCTCGGCCAGGGCGGTTACCCACTGTACCACCTGCTCAAATGGCACCACCTCATCCGCATCGCCATGGATCAGTAGCCAGGGGCAGCCGGGCATGGGTAACTCGCTGAAGTCGAGGCGGTTGACCGCCGGGGCGATGGTGATCAGCTGCTCGGCATGGCGCTGGCCCGCCGCCCGCAGCGCCACGTAGGAACCGAACGAAAAACCGGCCAGCCACAACGGTGTGCCGGGGTAGCGTTCTGCCAGCCAGTCGATGATTGCCAGCAGATCCTCACTCTCGCCTATTCCTTCGCCATAACGTCCGTCACTCTTACCGACGCCGCGATAGTTGAAACGCAACGACGCCAGCCCCAGTTCACGGCAGCTGCGCGCCAGATAGTGGACCACCTTGTTGAGCAGGGTGCCGCCGTGCAGCGGGTGGGGGTGGCAGATGATGGCGATGGCGTTGAAGGAGGTGTCAAATCCCTCGGCCAGGATCTCCAGCGCCCCGGCGGGGCCGGTCAGGGTGGTAGGCATGGGGCTGTGTGTGGCATTCATACTGTTTGAATCACCTCTGGGTCATTGGGTCATTGGGTCATTTAGGCGCATGGTTGTGAATGTCATCTTATCATCGCCGATTCAGCCGCCGCCGCAACTGACCCTGGCTCTGGGTTTCTAACCGATTGTGTGTAATGGTCTTTGGTAAGGCTACGCGGTGATGGGCCGATAGTTTGATAACAGCGCCTGAGAAAACGGAGTGATATGAAAAATGAGCACAGAGCTACGGCTATGCGGGTGATTGGCGCTGCCTCGGGTCTCGGCGCGCCCGATAAACGCTGTGGCCGTGGCCCCGCCGCTATCTGGAAGGCGGGGCAGCAGCAGGCCATTGCGGGGATCGAATGGGGTGGCATTGTGGAGCCGCCGCCAACTGCCGTGGCTGAGGGGGTGGAGGGCATTACCAACTTCTGCGCCGATCTTGCCGCCACCGTGGCGGCGGCAACGGTGCCGGGGCGGCGGCTGGCGGTGGTGAGTGGTGACCACTCCTGTGCCATTGGCACCTGGAACGGCGTTGCCCGTGGTCTGGCCGGTCCGCTGGGGTTGATATGGATCGATGCCCACATGGACGCGCACACCCCGTACAGCACTCCCAGTGGACGTTGGCACGGCATGCCGGTGGCGACGCTGCTGGGCCACGGCGCGCCAACGCTGCTCGCGCTTGCACCACAGGGGTACGTGGTGCTGCCGCAACACCTGGTGCTGGTGGGGGTGCGCAGCTACGAACCGCCGGAGAAGGCGCTGCTGCAGACGTTGGGGGTCAAGTTTTTCACCGATGATGATGTTGACCGCATTGGCTTTGCAAACGTGATGCGTCAGGCGCAGCAGATTGTCTCTGCGGGCACGGCGGCCTACGGCATCTCCATCGATCTCGACGGCCTTGCTACCTATGATGCGCCGGGGGTGGGGTCGCCGGTGGTGGGCGGAATTCCTGCCAAACAGCTGCTGACGGCGTTGGCGCTCTTGGCGCGTGACCCAAATCTGGTAGCCATGGAGATTGCCGAGTTCAATCCCGCAATCGATGTTGAACATCGGACCCAGCAGCTAGTATTGGCGCTGTTGGCGACCCTGAGCGGTAAGGGGGTGGCAACATGAACCCCGTAATAGAGCAGGAGGGGCGTTACTGTGCCCATAACTACCACCCCTTGCCAGTGGTGCTGGTCAAGGGTGAGGGGGTCTACCTTTGGGATGATGACGGCAACTGTTATCTCGATATGATGAGCGCTTATTCGGCGGTCAGCCATGGCCACTGTCATCCACGTTTGGTGCAGGCGTTGACCGCGCAGGCGGCGCAGCTCGCGGTGGTTTCGCGCGCCTTCCACAGCGACCGGCTGGCGCCGCTGCTGGAGAAGATATGCGCCATGACCGGCCAGGAGATGGCGCTGCCGATGAACAGCGGCGCCGAGGCGGTGGAGACCGCGCTCAAGGCGGCGCGCAAGTGGGGCTACAGCGTCAAAGGGGTCGCCGCCGACCAAGCCGAGATCATCGTCTGCGACGGCAACTTCCATGGCCGCACCATCAGCATCATCGCCTTCTCCTCGGAGCCGCAGTACCGCAACGGCTTTGGCCCCTTTCCGGCCGGTTTCAGTTCGATCCCGTTTGGTGACAGCGACGCCCTGGAGGCGGCCATCACCCCCAACACCGTCGCCTTCCTGGTGGAGCCGATCCAGGGCGAGGGTGGCATCATCATGCCGCCGCCGGGCTATCTCAAACGTTGTGAGCAGATCTGCCGCGACAACAACGTGCTGCTGATCTGCGACGAGATTCAGACCGGCCTCGGCCGCACCGGCGCGCTGCTCGCTTGCGACCACGATGCGGTCAAACCGGACGGCTTGATCCTCGGCAAGGCGCTGGGCGGCGGGCTGCTGCCGGTCTCTATGTTCCTGGCCCGGCGTGAGGTGATGGCGGTATTTACCCCCGGCGACCACGGCAGTACCTTTGGTGGCAATCCGCTGGCCGCAGCCGTCGCCCTCGAAGCGCTCAAGGTGTTGGAGGAGGAGGGGCTGGTCGAGGCATCCGCCGAGATGGGGGCCTGGTTCATGTCTCGGCTGATCGGCCTCAACAGCCCGCTGATCAAGGAGGTGCGTGGTCAGGGGCTGCTGATCGGCGTCGAGTTCCATGCCAACAAGGTGGCGGCCCGTAACGTATGTGAACGGCTCATGGCTCGTGGGGTATTGAGTAAGGATACCCATGACAGCGTGGTCCGTTTTGCCCCGCCGCTGGTGATCCGGCGTGAGCAGATCGACATGGCGGTTGAGGCGCTGGCGGAGGTGCTGGCTGAGCTGACGTAGTGGTTAGGAGGCCGAGGCCCTGCTGAAATAGTCTTCCCGGCGAATATTGACAACCAGCTTCCATTAGTGGAGGCTGGTTGTCATTATCTCTCGCAAATGGAGTCCACCATGACAAAACCGACCCCCGCTGCCGCTCTCCTGACCGAAATCATGCTTACCATCTTCCGTGTTAATGGCCGTCTGCTGGAGAAGGGCGACCAGCTGGTCGAGCCGCTCAATCTCAGCAGCGCCCGTTGGCAAGTGTTGGGGGCGGTGGCGCTGGCGGGGCAGCCGCTCTCCGCGCCACAAATCGCCGAGGCGATGGGCATCACCCGCCAGGGGGCGCAGAAGCAGCTCAACAAGTTGGCGCTGGACGGCTTCTTCGAACAGAGTCTTAACCCCCGCCACCAACGCTCGCCACTTTATGCCCTGACCGAACTGGGTAGCCGTGCCTTTGCCGAGGCGATGGCCCTGGAAGCGGTCTGGGCCGACAGCCTGGTGGAGGGGGGCTCTCTGGAGGCGCTCAACCAGACGCTGCAAACCCTTAACGGCCTTTACGAACGGCTCAACACCCCCGTTCCGAAGCGAAGTGTTTGACCATGAGGGCCATCGTGCACGCCGGTGCGGGTGCCACAGCGATGTTTGTCATCGCCAGTTTCTGGGGTGCTACGTTGATTGCGGAGCTGTTTCTAGACCATGTTGCGGTGGCCGCAGTTAAGCAGGCGATTGTTTATGGACTATTGTTGTTAGTGCCGTGTCTGGCCGTTACGGGTGGTTCCGGCTTTGTACTGGGTAAACGTCGGCAGGTTGCGCTTGTCAGGCAGAAGCAGCGGCGGATGAAGCTCATAGCTGCCAATGGACTGCTGGTGCTGGTGCCAACGGCGCTCTTTCTCAACGGCAAAGCTATTGCTGCTGAGTTTGATGCTCTGTTCTATCTGGTGCAGGGGGTGGAATTAGTGGTTGGCATGGTGCAGCTCACTCTGCTTGGGTTGAATTTCCGTGATGGGTTAAGACTACGCCAGCAAGTGAGTTAATGGGTGTTGGGTTTTTGATAACAAGGCGCTGGTTTCTGCCGGGAAACTTTGGTTATACTCACAAACAGAAGGGGTATGTCGTGGTGATCAGTTGAGAGGTCTATAGTGATGCCTTATCCATCTACATCTGTTCCGTTTGTTTTTGAAGAGTGGGCCGCGCTGGCCCGGACCAATCCCGAGGCGTTTGAGCAGCAGCGCCAGCAGTACCTCGAATCGTTTATCTCCGGCATCCCCAGCAAGCAGCGCAACCGTCTGGAACGGTTGCAGTGGCGTATCGACATGGAGCGCAACCGTGCCGCTACGCCGCTCTCTGCCTGTGTGCGGATCTCCAGAATGATGATGGAATCTGTCTATGGCCAAGCGGGTCTGGTGAGCGCCATCAAGGGCGAGGTTCGTCGCGATGCGGCGTCCGCCGCCAAGGTGATTGATATCTCTCGTCCGCTCTAGCACAGGCAGTGATTCTGCACCGCTGGGTATTCGTTATGTTCCCGTAACTTAAGGCATTTCTCATGTGTTCAATGCCTTATGCCGCTACCCTTTACGGGTGATGATGGGTGATGAAAGACGAGCAGTAGGGAGAGGTGCCGGATCATGGAATGGTTGGGTGACAAGCAGGAACGTGATTCACGGGTGGGGCTGATCCTGTCCGGCGGTGGTGCCCGAGCCGCTTACCAAGTGGGAGTGTTGAAGGCGATTGCACGGATGCGCGCGCCGCTGACCCATAATCCATTTCCGGTCGTCTGTGGTACCTCGGCCGGGGCTATCAACGCCACCGCCTTGTCAATCTACGCGGCTGATTTTCAGGATGCCATCTCGCGGCTGCTGGGCGTCTGGGGCCATTTCACCGTCGACCAGGTGTTTCGTAGCGACGCCATTGGCCTGAGCAAAAGTGCCGCCCACTGGCTGGCCGCGATGATGTTGGGTGGGTTGGGTCGTTACAATCCCACCGCCCTGTTTGACCGTGAGCCACTGGAGCAGTTGTTACGCAGCTACCTCCCCTGTGAGCGGATTGCCGACTCGATTGCCGCTGGTCATCTGCATGCCCTCAGTGTCACTGCTTCCGGTTACACCACCGGTCAGTCAGTCACCTTCTATCAGAGCGCCGAGGCGATTGAACCCTGGGATCGGGCGATTCGGGTCGGCTGCCCGGCGCAGATTACGATTGAACATCTGATGGCCTCATCGGCGATCCCCTTTATCTTCCAGGCGGTGAAGATCAATCGTGAATTTTTTGGTGACGGCTCGATGCGCCAGATTGCCCCGATCAGCCCGGCGCTGCATCTGGGTGCGGACCGTGTTTTGGTGATTGGGGTGCGCAGCCAGAATGATGCGGAGTTTGTGCGGCAGAAGACCCGTGAGTATCCCTCTATGGCTCAGATTGGCGGCCATGTACTTAACAGTATTTTTCTCGATAGCATGGATGCGGATCTGGAGCGGCTCAAACGCATCAACCGTACCCTGGAGCTGATCCCTAAAAAGCTGATAGAGGATGGCACCATCAAACTCAAACCGGTGAAGGTATTGGAGATCAACCCCAGTCGTAATATTAGCAAAATCGCTCAGCAACACGCCCAGCGCCTGCCGCCTGCGGTGCGCTTTTTTATGCGCGGCATAGGTGGTTTGAGCAGTAACAGCACTAGCCTGTTGAGCTATCTGCTGTTTGATAAAGCCTACTGCCGCGACTTGATTGCGCTCGGTTATGCCGACACGATTAATCGGCGTGAAGAGGTGATGGGATTTCTTGACGCCAAGCAGTGAGATAACAATATTTACAGGACGGCATCACTGTATTGATGCGTCCTGTGGCGTGGGACTTAGCGCTTGCTGATGAAGTCCTTGAGCGCCATGAAAAACATGGCGCAGTTGCGATCTTTGTAATCGAACTGGATGCCGGTGCGATACCCTTCCTTGCCGTTGATGCCCTGCTCATCCATCCCCGCTTTACCTAGTGAAATCGGTTTACACCAGACGGTGGTGCCGTTAACACTAATAATGTAATCATCGCTTTTAAAGACTAGTTTGACCGGTGTGCCGGGTCTGATCTCGGTGGGAATCATGATGCCGGTGCCGGAGATTGAAACGTCATGGATGCGGTTAAGCACATAGCTACGGTCATAGACCTCAACATGAAAGCTCTCGCTACAGAATTCAGACTCGATGGAGCTGCGCTGATGTTTGCGGTCTTCGATAGACATGATATCTCCATTGCCGGGGGGCAGAACAACTCAAATTGGCCGGTCAGGTGTCTCCATTGAAGTAGCCTGAATCATATCAATACTATCTGCCCAGCTGCTCAAAACCTTTAGCTAATAACAGCCCTAGGTGGCGAAATCTTTCATAATCGATCTCATCAAGAGAATGTTCGCTGCCGTGACGATCACCGTAAATTATTCCCAGTGGTTTGCCCTTGATACGGATGGTCATGATGAAAAAGCGGTCGCTATTAAATAGCTTATTGAGTTCGTCTGGAATCAGCGGCAATACCTTATGTCGGTTGTCTTCCTTGACCCAGAGCGCCTGCGGCTTTTCCAGTAGTCGTTGAAACAGATTGCCGTTGACTACGGGGATACGTAGATTGCGAATCCCCTGTTCGTTGCCAAATACAAAACGCGATATAAGATGTTTACGATCCGACGAGAGCATGGCAAAAAAGGCGCGGTTCAGACCAAGGGCAGTGTGAAAGGCGATCTTGAGCGCGGCCATTAGCTCTGGTAGATGAATGACGCCAGCCAGAATAGCATCGAGTTTGTGGATCGCCGCTGCTAAGGCAGCGTCATTACGTGACAGCTGGAGATCAACGCTAGTGCTGTTAATGTTTGGCATACGCGCCGCGGTTGTTTCACGCTGTTGGGTCTTCACTGTGCGAATGATGGGCGAGGTCGGTTGTAATAGGGCGCGCTGTTCACTGCTAAGGCCGGGCAGTGTGACGGCGACTGAGGCAACACCATAAAACAGCGTCTCTTCGGCCGACTGTATGGCGCTGCCGTGAATCTCCTCCTGTGCATCTTTCAGGCTGATGCGTAGATGGGCCGCCATGGCCTCGATCAGCTGTTCCATCTCTATGCTCTCCCAGCCGCGTTCGGCGGCGTGGGCAACATCGTTGGCGAGACGGATCTCATAGAGGCGTGGATTGTTGGCTGGGGGTTTATCCAGCAGGCTGTTTTGAATAAAGTTCGACAGTTTCCAGCTCAGCGTCAGCCGCTGCGATAGCTGTTTCAGAGTGAAGCCGAGTGACTCAAGCTGCCGTTCCTCGCTGGCGATGATTGCGTCGGTCAGGATGTTGTCACCATGTATCAGTAACATCAAGGTACCCACCTCTTGCAGCATCGCCGCAGTAAAAATCTCTTCAGGCACTGCGTCGACGCGGATGCGCGCCATGCCGTAGGCCTGGTAAGCGCTGTGATAAGTGCGATTGACCACCAGCAGATAGAGCTCTTTGGTGTGGTCATCCGCCATCGATTCGAGTGTCTGCATCTGGTCGATCAGTGTCGCCATGGCGCCCATGCCCATAATCATGGCGGCGACATCAAGGGTAAGAATTTCGCCCTGCAAATGTTTGCTGGGGCGTTGCGCGGCGTTGCGCAAAATAGTGAGGGTCAGGCCCGGATCGGTCAGCGCAATGTTGGTGAGGCGAGCCATGCTGATGTTGTCGAAGTCGAGCCGCTGTAGCGTGTCGCGGTTGCTCTGTAATAGTGGCAATGGCCGCTCCTGTAGCAGGGCGACCCACTCATCCAGTGATGTTGGTCTATCCATGTATTGGCCTATGGCGTGGAGGCTGTTCCGATTAACTCTAAATTGCGGCCCACACTATTAAAGCTTTAATGGGCGTGGCCAAATTTAGAGTCTGCCCCGCGAGAGCCTGCCCCACGTAGTGCATTGGGCAAGCGCTTTGGGCATGGCATGCCAGACACATCTCAAGTTGACGTTAGGTTCGCCGATAGATAGGACGAGCGGACGTACTTGGACAACTAAAGGGAAGGTTTGCTGGGATGCTGATTATTATTGGTGCAATCATAGTGCTGGCCTGTGTGGCGGGCGGTTTTGTGCTGGCACAGGGCGAACTTATGGCGTTGTGGCAGCCGTATGAGATGTTGATTATCGGCGGTGCAGCACTGGGGGCTTTTGTTACCGCCAATCCTATGAGTGTTCTTAAGGGTGTGCTAAAAAATGTGCTGGGTGTGCTTAAGGGTTCAAAATATAAAAAGGCACTCTATCTCGATCTGTTGTCACTGATCTACGACATGCTGCAGAAGTCGCGCAAGGAGGGCATGATGTCGATTGA
>JAYWDX010000199.1:0-9871 GCA_043779675.1 Tenderia sp. (SeqCode) | reverse complement strand
TATCTGCAGAAGCAGGGCGCGCAGCAACTGCTCTGGTGGAATGGAGGGGTGCCCCTGGCGGGCGTACATCTCATCGAACGACAGTTCAATGTCTGCGAGTGCAATATCAACAATGCGGCGGATTTTTCGAATGGGGGTGGCTGTGCGGAATTCTCTTTTCGAGATCAACGTAGCTGAACATGTTGGGTTGGGGATTGGCTTCACCGCGCATATTAGTATCTCTGCTTGTCTTTGAGTGCGATTGTCTCAGAATTTTTGTTTTTCAACTGCCTGTTAGATGCCTGTGGCGGTTTTTATGTGGAGTGCCCAATGATGACTTCAAGCACTATCTTACTGCCGAGATAGCCGAGTGCCATGACGGCAAAGCCGCTCAGCGTCCAGCGAATCGCGGTGCGACCGCGCCAGCCAAATTTCCAGCGCCCCCACAGCAGGGTACCAAATACCATCCAGGCGATGATGGTGAGTACAGTCTTGTGTACGAGATGCTGGGCAAGCATATTTTCCAGAAAGATAAATCCAGTCAGGAGCGAGAGACTTTGCAACACAAAGCCTAAGGCTATCATCTGGAACAGCATGGCCTCCATGCTCTCCAGTGGCGGAAGCGCGCGAATGAAGCCGCCTGGCCGTTTGTTACGCAAGTTGCGGTCCTGCACTGTGAGCAAAATTGCCTGTACTGCGGCAATGCTCAGCACGCTATAGGCAGCGATGGAGATGATGATATGAATCTCCAGAGGTGTATTTACGACCTCGGCGATATGAGTAGCGTTAAAACTATTTTTTAAACCAATAGCCAGCGCAGTACTGGGGAAAACGATAATCCCGATATTCTCCACAGCCCCTCTGATGGCCAGCACCATCAAAATGGTGCCGATCAGCCAAGTGAGCAGGGATATGGTGTTGAAAAGGCCGAGGTCGATGCCGTCGATGGTAAACAGGTAACGCGACAGCATCCACGCGTGTAGCAGAAGGGCGATGGCAGCGGGCGTCAGCGCCTTCCACTTGCTGGCTGTTGTGGTATCGCGATTGCGCAATCTGACGACAAGCAGTATCGATGCGATCAGGTAGAGTGCGATTGTGAATATGCCGATAACGACGGTGTGCATTGGTTTTGTTTGGCTTCAAAAAGCGCAATGATGTCATAGATGACGGTCGGGTTGAAGAGGAATGTGGTGAGACAGATGATTCATTACCTCTGTTAGTGGCAATTAAGCGGCGCCATTGCCTAAAGAAAATCAACATCGGTACGACAACATTATTAATATGAAAATACGGATATTAGGCTGTAGTGGGGGAATTGGCAGAGGGCTAAGGACAACCTCTTTGCTAGTGGATGACGATGTGCTGATTGATGCTGGCAGTGGTTTGGGCGATCTGACGCTCGATGAAATGGCAAAAATCCGTCATGTATTCCTGACTCATACTCATCTTGACCATGTTGCCTTTCTGCCACTCTTGGTTGACAGTATTTTTGATCGTATCACCGATCCGATAGTGATCCACGGGCAGCCAGAAACCATCAAAGGGTTGAAAAATCACCTTTTTAATTGGGTTATCTGGCCCGATTTTGCCAAGCTACCGTTAGAAGAACGGCCGGTTATGCGTTATCAGACCGAGCTGGCAGGTTCTACATGTACGCTTGCAGGGCGCCGTTTTGAACTGATTCCAATGAACCATATCGTACCTACTGTTGGTTATCGTATAGAGTCTGCCGAGGGTAAATCTTTCGCCTTCTCTGGAGACACCACAACCAACGATAGCTTTTGGAAGGCGCTCAACGCCCACGATGATCTTGATTTGCTCTTTCTTGAAGTGGCCTTTAGCAATGCTGATGAAGAACTGAGCCGCACCGCCCGACATTACTGCTCCAACTCGATGGCGGCGGATATTGCTAAGCTCAGGCACCGACCAGAAGTCTACTTGACACATCACAAGCCCAGCGAGGGCAAGAGGATCTTTCAGGAAGTGCGGCACCTGATCAAAGACCGCAACATTAAACAACTGAAGAATAATCTCACCTTCACGCTATAATGCCCCCCTTTCGAACAATTAATCGTTAGGCCAACTCCATGTTTGATAATTTGACGGAACGCTTGGCGCGTACGGTTCGCGATATGCGCGGCCTTGGGCGTCTGACGGAAGAAAATATTAAGGATGCCCTGCGTGAAGTACGCATGGCGTTGCTGGAGGCGGATGTCTCTCTGCCGGTAGTGCGCCAGTTCATCGATCTGGTAAAAGAGCGTGCTATGGGGCAGGAGGTGATGAAGAGCCTTACTCCAGGCCAGGCGTTTATAAAGGTTGTGCAGGACGTCCTGATAGAGATTATGGGCGAGGCCAATGAGGAGCTGGCCCTTAATGCGGCACCGCCTGCCGTTGTGCTGATGGCAGGTCTGCAGGGGTCTGGTAAAACTACTACCGTCGCCAAGTTATCGCGTTGGTTAAAAGAGCGCAAAAAGAAGAAGGTGATGGTAGTCAGTTGTGACATCTATCGTCCCGCTGCTATCGACCAGTTGCAGGCATTGGCCACTGAGGTGGGCGTCAGCTTCTTCCCCAGCAACCCGCAGCAAGACCCGATCGATATCGTCAATGCCGCCCTGGATCATGCCCGCAAGCAATTCATTGATGTGGTGATTGTTGATACCGCCGGTCGTCTCCATATTGATGATGAGATGATGGGTGAGATCAAGCGCCTGCATGCCGCCATCAAACCGGTTGAGACGTTGTTTGTGGTCGACAGCATGACCGGTCAGGATGCGGCAAATACCGCCAAAGCCTTCAACGAGGCATTGCCACTTACCGGCGTGATTTTGACCAAGACCGATGGTGATGCCCGTGGCGGCGCAGCGCTTTCGATTCGTCAGATTACTGGTAAGCCGATTAAATTCCTGGGGGTAGGGGAGAAGACCACCGCCCTGGAGCCTTTCCATCCTGATCGCCTCGCCTCCCGTATTTTAGGGATGGGTGATGTATTGAGCCTGGTTGAACAGGCTGAGCGCAGCATCGATCGTGACGAGGCAGAAAAGCTTGCCCAGAAGATGAAAAAGGGCAAGGGCTTTGATCTGGAGGATTTTCGTTCCCAGTTGCAGCAGATGGGTAAAATGGGCGGCGTTGCCTCGTTGATGGATAAGCTGCCTGGAGCAGGGGCGCTGACAAAAGAGGCAAAAGGGCAGGTAAACGATAAAGAGTTTAATCGCCTGCAAGCCATCATTAGCTCCATGACCATGCACGAACGACGCAATCCTGATATTATCAAAGGTTCGCGTAAGCGCCGTATCGCTGTTGGTTCGGGCGTTGAGGTTCAAGATGTAAATCGTCTCTTAAAGCAGTTTACCCAGATGCAAAAGATGATGAAGCAGTTCCAGAAGGGCGGCATGGCGAAAATGATGCGCTCCTTGAAAGGACGTATGCCACCGGGTATGTCCCCCTTTTGATCTGATTTTGAGTTTTTTTAGGGTTTCTTTTTTTTTAGATTCGCGTAAAATACGCGCATTTTTACGGCCTCCCAAATTGGGTAGGCTGATTATTTTTTAGATTCGACAGAGGATTTAGCTGAGATGGTAACGATTCGTTTAGCTCGTGGTGGTGCCAAAAAGCGTCCCTTTTATCATATCGTGGTAACAGACTCCCGCAACCGTCGCGATGGTCGTTATATCGAGCGCGTAGGGTTCTACAATCCAGTTGCTACTGGTCAGGAAGAGAAGCTGCGTATTGATCAGGAGCGGGTTGCTTACTGGATCAGCCAAGGTGCACAACCTTCTGATCGCGTTGCCAAACTTGTCAAAGAGCCTGTGGTAGTAGCTGCGTAGTTGTTGACGATGATGGGTTTTTATCCCAAATAGTATTGAATCAAAGGTTCTGCCAGTGATGAGTAGTGCAAAGCAGGATCGAATGGTGGTTGGAAAAATTGTGGGCCTCTATGGGGTCCACGGTTGGGTCAAGGTCTTTTCACATACCGATCCCAAAGAGAATATCTTCGGCTATGCCCCGTGGCTGGTTCAGATGGGTGGTGAGTGGCGGCCGACAAAAGTTTTGTTAGGACGTACTCAGGGTAAAGGGCTGGTAGCGCAGCTGGAAGGGTGCGCAGATCGGGAACAGGCCCGCCTGTTCATTGGCGCAGAGGTTGCGGTACTAAAAAGCCAGCTGCCTAAACCTGCGGCAGGGGAGTACTACTGGGCCGATCTCATTGGTCTAGAGGTCACTACCTTGGACGGACAGGTGCTCGGTAAGATTGATTATCTGCTGGATACTGGCGCCAATGATGTGCTGGTGGTGCAGGGGAAGCGTGAACGTTTGATCCCTTTTGTCCGTGGCCAGTATGTACACGAGATTGATCTTGTTGAGGGCACTATGAAGGTTGACTGGGACCCTGAATTTTAACGATGCGGATTGACGTCATCACGTTATTTCCGCAGATGATTCTGGATCTGGTTGAGTATGGTGTGACGGGGCGAGCCCGTGAGACCGGTCTGTTTGAGCTGGGAACCTGGAATCCCAGGGATTACACCCAAGATCGTCATCGTACTGTAGATGATCGTCCCTATGGCGGTGGTCCAGGCATGCTGATGATGATTGAGCCACTGCGCCAGGCCATCAAGGGGGCGCGACAGGCCAACCCGCAGAGTAGGGTGGTCTACATGTCGCCCCAGGGACGACGGCTTGATCAAGCGTTGGCAGGTGAGCTGGCGCAGCGCCCGGGATTGATACTGGTGGCAGGGCGCTATGAGGGCATTGATGAGCGCCTGATTGAACTGGAGATCGACGAAGAGTTATCCATCGGCGATTATGTGCTTAGCGGTGGTGAGATGGCGGCGATGGTTGTAATTGATGCCGTTACCCGATTGTTGCCAGGAGCCTTGGGACATCAGGGTTCGGCAGAGCAGGATTCGTTCAGCAACGGTCTGCTGGATTGTCCTCACTACACACGTCCTGAGGTGTACGAGGAAAGAAGGGTGCCGCCGGTGTTGTTGAGTGGTGACCATGAGGCTGTACGCCGTTGGCGGTTAAAGCAATCTCTTGGACGGACGTGGTTGCGGCGGCCGGATGTTTTGGCGGGTGTCGAGTTAGATAGTGAGCAGCAGCGTTTGCTGGATGAGTACATCCGTGAACATGCTGCACTACAGAATTGAGAGTGGGCGGGGTCTCCCGCGTGTGGATTTTTAGATCGTTTAGTTGAGGAAAGTGTCATGAGCAATATCATCGACCAGCTGGAAGCGGAACAGATGAACCGTGAAATACCTGTATTTGGCGCAGGCGATACTGTCGCCGTCCAGGTTAAGGTCAAAGAGGGTGAACGCGAGCGTCTGCAGGTTTTCGAAGGCATTGTTATCGCCAAGCGCAATCGTGGCCTGAACTCTGCTTTTACCGTGCGTAAGATATCGCATGGCGAAGGGGTTGAGCGCGTTTTCCAGACCTACAGCCCGGTTATCGATTCCATCACCGTGAAGCGTCGTGGTGATGTGCGTCGTGCCAAGCTCTACTACCTGCGTGACTTGCAGGGTAAGGCTGCTCGTATCAAGGAAAAACTCTGATCTTAGCTCAGCAGAGGAGATCAGTAATGAACAGAGGGGCGCCAAACCAGTCAGCTGGGTTGTGCGCCTCTTCTGCTTTTACACCTTTGCAATGTTGTGGTGCGGCGCTGCTGTTTGGGCTATCACTCTTGCCGTTGTCTACCACTGCTCAAACCTTCGCTATATCCGAACTGGACGAAATGAGTGGCCTGGCTCGGGCAGGTATGGCCGATTTCAGTTTGGCACTGCTGGAACGAGGGCAGCCATCTCTGAGTTCCGATCCTGCGGGTTGGATGGAATGGCAGCAGCAGAAGCTGGCTATTTTGAGTGGGCAGGGTGAGTGGTCGCGCATAATTGAGGAATATGAGGCTGTGCCCGCCGATGCACCGGCAGTGTATCGTTTGTGGTTGCGTCTGCGTGTGGCTGAGGCCTATCTGGCTCTGGCTGATGGCGAGTCAGTACGTGATCTGTTGTTGCCGTTGATTTGGGGTGACAGTAGTGGTGATAACGCTGAACTGGCTGAGTTACGTCGACTGGTGATTCTGAGTTATCTGGTAGAGGGGCGGCAGGGTGATGCCCGTAGCGCGATGTTGCGATATGAGCAGGATTACAGCAATGCCGCTGATGATCCTGCCTGGAGCGCCATCAAGGCGCGGGTCATGATCGCAGAGGGTCAGTTTGATGAGGCCGCACTGCTGGCCGCAGTCAGTGAGACGGCTACGGGCAAGGCGCTCTATGCACTGGCCTTGCTCAAGGGCGAGGCTGCCATGGATGAGCAGTTGGGCCATGAAACCCTTGCGGCGCTGGACAATCTGCAACTTGATCAACCGTTGCGTCAGGAGTTGTTTGCTGCCGCGCTTGAAAAGATCAATAACATGCGCGAGTGGGGCGAGCGTGTTCTCATATTGCAGCAGCTGTTGACTGTCCCGGCTGTCAGTGGAGCCCGTACTACTGCGGCAGTGGATGCACTCTGGCATGCCTATAGTAAACATGGTCAAGAGGTGGCCAATCGTTTGCAGTTGCTGGTGGGCGATTCGGCCTCGTGGTTTGAGGCGGCCTCGCGATTGCGCTCCACCGAACCGCAGCAAGCCGCAGTGCTTTATGCCTGGTTGGCGCTACATCTGGACGACGCGGGATTCAAGGCTCAGGCACATGAGGACTTTGTCAGTGTGATGCGTTTACAACCACAAGGTGCGGCGTTGCTGCGTACGCTCTATCTCTCCTCATCTCAATATACCGCAGTTAGAAAGTTGCCTTTGGCGGTTATCAATCAGTTCATCGATCTGGCTCTGGACGAGGCTGATCTGGCACAGGCAACACAGCTGATGAGTCAGATGGATGCGCCAAATAGGTTGGATCTGTTGGCGTGGCAGCTGCGTCATGCCCGGTTGCAGATTCTGACGGGCACATCAGCGGCGGGTGGTGAGCTGCTGTTGCAACTGGTGAGCAGTCAAGCGTTGAGTGCGGGGCAGATTGATTATCTGCTGAAGGCTGTTTTTGATCTGCAAAATGCCAATCACCATGACGTAGTGTATGGAGTGTTGGCGGCACTGTTGCCCAAATTGCCCGATCTAAATCGGCAGCGTCAGATGCTCTACTGGATGGCCGACTCACGTATGGCGCAAGGTGATCCTTTTGAAGCGGCGCGGCTCTACCTTCGCTCTGCGATGTTGACCGGTGCTGACACCATGGATGATTGGGCGCAAGCGGCCCGTTACCAAGCAGCACAGGCGCTGGTTGAGGCCGGTGTGGTGGCCGATGGCGTGGCGATCTATCGCTCTTTGCTGCCGTTAACGGACGGTCCGGTCCAACGCGGCTACCTGCAACGTGAGATTCAGCGCCACGCGGCGTCGCGTTAATTGTTGCCGCCATGTCACCACACGGAGCTGTAATCACCGACTATGCCGTTATTGTTAGCGCTATTCCGGGCTATCACCTCGCACTGAAATTTTCTAGCGAACTGCTCTCTGAACTCACTTTTGCCTCTGCCGATACGCCGCTGGTGATGCCACAGACCGACGTTGCCGCGTATGTTGTGGCACAGCTTGAACTCTATTTTCGCAATCCCCACTGGTGTTTTGATCTACCGCTATTGCCACAAGGCACCGAGTTTCAGCGCCGCGTCTGGCAGGCGCTGCGTCTGATTCCACTCGGCACCACCGTCACCTATGGCCAATTGGCGTGGCGTCTGGAATCATCGGCGCGTGCCGTGGGTGGCGCCTGCCGTGCCAACCCGATTGCCCTTATCGTGCCATGCCACCGGGTAGTGGCAGCCACAGGTGTGGGGGGGTTTATGGGGCATGGACAAGGGCAAACGATCGGTATCAAAGAGTGGCTGCTGCAACATGAACTTGCTGGTGTCGATGATCATGCGGCAGAGTGAGTCACTGCATGTTGATGACCTTGCCCTGATTGACCTCTTTCAAGACAACCTCTGGGTCGAGCGTGGTGTCAGTGACAATACCCTGAGCGCCTACGGCAGTGATCTGCGTGGTTTGGCCGAGGTACTCACAGCCACATTGGATCGACGGCTGCACGAGGCGCAGCGTAGTGATCTATTAGCCTACCTCGCCAAGCGGGTGCAAGCTGGCGCACAGCCCCGCACCACTGCCCGACTGCTCTCCTCGCTACGCCGTTTTTACCGTTACCTGCTGCGCGAAGGACGGATTGAGGTAGATCCCACTGCCCTGATCGAAGCGCCGAAGTTGGGCCGCTCACTGCCCAAGTCGCTGACCGAACGTGATGTCGAGACGCTGTTGGCTATTCCCCGGATCGAAGATGCACTCGGACTGCGTGACCGGGCGATGCTGGAGCTGCTTTATGCCTGTGGACTGCGTGTCTCCGAGCTGGTGGGGCTAACGCTGACAGAGGTCAGCCTGACCCAAGGGGTGGTGCGCATCTTTGGCAAGGGTGGCAAAGAGCGGCTGGTGCCGATGGGGGAGGAGAGTATCGAGTGGCTCGAGCGTTACTTGCGTCAGGGTCGCGCCGAACTGTTGGGTGGACATCTCAGCGAGGCGCTGTTTGTCACGCGCCGGGGTGACGCCATGACCCGCCAGGCCTTCTGGTACTTGATCAAGCGCTATGCGCTAGAGGCCGGCATCAACAAACCGATCTCCCCCCACACATTGCGCCACGCCTTTGCCACCCACCTGTTGAATCACGGCGCCGATCTCCGTGTCTTGCAGATGTTGTTGGGCCACAGTGATCTATCAACAACCCAGATCTATACCCACGTGGCGCGGGAGCGTTTGAAGTTGTTACACGCCCAGCACCATCCACGTGGCTAATCGGAGCAGAAAGATTTTTTAATCGCAAACCCCGGAAAATGGGAAGCAGCCATTCACTATGCGCCGATGATATTTGCGCCTGAACTTCGGCTATGCAGTGCGGATTCGGTCAGCCGAACAGAATGACTTCGGTATACGGTTCGTGTGGCGTGGTTCGTAGAGGGCAGTCTTCTGTGGGGCCGCTCCTCTGTTCATTGCTACCGTTCGAGAACCGCTACTGGAAATCCATAATTGAGATCGCGGGCCACCGTTGTGGGAGGCGGAACAGGCTGGCAACGACCAACAATGGGATCAAGCCGCGCCGCTCGCACAGGAGATCGAGTTCGATCATCGCATCGAGTGGTGACGAGTGATTTACTTTCGTCCCGGGGACGATTGTGTCCTCGGCTCGGCTCAACGAGCGGCGGATTTTCAGCGCTGACGCGGAAAATACCTGCCGCTGCGCCCGTGAGTGCAGCGGAATTCACCGTCTTGCGGGAATTTGACGACGAAAACGGCATTGCATGGAGGATGGTGGGCGAGGATACTTGATATCGTGCGGTTGGAATGCCAATCCTTAGCAAACTAGCACAGAGCGTAGTTTGTAGAGCACCGGGCAATTGGTGTGCAACTACCTACCGTTGGCGCGGCAGGTGAATTCAGGAATGAAAAAAGCAATGACAATTGAAGAAATAATTTTCTCCAAGCTGGAGCCCCATGCCAAGCGCATTAAGGACGGCGACGGCAATGATTTTGATTACCTACCTACCTGCCGTGCTCTTGCAGCTCATGGAAGAGCAAAAGCGCCAAGCCCAACTACTGAATGACACCGCCAAGCTCTTGGCCTCCACAAAAAGTAATGTGGATAACATTGGCGCGCAAATCGCCGCATTCGAGTCTGCTGCTCAAGTAATGATGGTGCAGCAGGAGACGGCAATCAAGGACACGCAAACCATGGTCCAGAACGCACAGTCTTCAATGACTGAGGAGATTGGCGCACTTTCCAGTGCGCATGCGTCGCATGCAACGCAAACCAAAGAAGCCTTGAGCGCCATTGGCTTGCAAATTGAATCGCTTGCCAGCAGCGCCCAGCGGTCGCAT
>JAYWDX010000198.1:0-4221 GCA_043779675.1 Tenderia sp. (SeqCode) | reverse complement strand
GGCGCCGTTATTGGTAGCGTGGGGTGATTCGGTCAAAAAACGGACGCAGATGCGGTTGGCGGCACGCGCCTGCGACATCGCCAGCAGCCGTGGATTGGCACTGACAAACTGGAGGTTGGGCAGAATCACCGTCTCCAGCCGCCGCTGCCGCAACGGGTCCAGCTCGGTGCGCGTGCAGGGTGCTTGATCACTGTTTTTATCGATCTCCTCAACCACGGCGTGCAGGGTGAGCAGGTAGAGGCCATCACGCAACTTGCCATCCAGTTGCCGCTCCATCAGCTCGGCAAACGCCGGCCACTCCTGTTTTAGCGGGTAAAAAAGTCGCAGTAGCCGACCTTGCGCACCGACCGCCACGCCGGGCTGAATGCTAAAAACGGTGAGGCTGCCACTGCCTTCAGTGCGCACTTCCAGGCCGCTGACGATGCCAGCGGGCAGGCCGCTGACCAGTGGTGTGATGCGGTCATCAACATAGGCCTGGAGCAGCTCGAACTCCCGTTCGCTGAGATAGCGGCCGGGAAAGGAGCTGAGACGCCGGGGTTCGTCCGGTCCGGCCTGGGGTGTGGTGATGCGAATGAATTGGTTCATGCTCTCTTCCTCTTCCTCTGCCGATTAACCTATCAGCGATTTCCAAATCTGCAGGTCCGCCGTTGTCATGCCCAGCTGTGCGCCGTTGTCGAGATAGGCGTTGCCCACTGGCGCCCCCTGATTGATCGCTTGCAGCACCAAGTCGCGCAGTTGCGGCAGATTTTTTGGCTCCTGGGCCACCGAGACAAGCGAGGGCCAGAGCGCCTTGTCGAACTGCGCCGGGGTCAGGGTAAGCAGGTGGACCACGGCCAGGCGGGCGCTGTTGTTGTCGGCCACCAGCGATTCGAGTTTTTCTGCGGCGCTGGTGTCGCCACCACGCAGCCCATCACGCATCCTGGCCAGCTCCACCAGCGGGAAGGTGCTGCGCATCGAGATGCGCTGCGCCAGCTGGAGCTGCAGATCGGCGCTCTTTTTTTCTTCTGCGGCCAGCTGTGTTTGCAGCGCGGCCAGCAGCTCTTTGTTTTTGTTCAGCTCCAGCGCCTGGGAGGTGCTCAGAGCCTGCGCCTCTTGCGCCACCTTGAGCGCATCGCTCAGTTTGAGCGTGGCGGTTTTGCTGTCGTTTTCGGCGGCGGCTTGCGCCTGCTGGGCCTTGAGCAGTTTGGCTTCGAGACTCTGTTGTTGCTCGGTGAGTGCCTGGATAGCGGCGTTGAGCTTGGCGATCTCCTCCTTGGCGGCGGCCAGATCGGTGTCGCTGCTGGTGGCGCCGCTGCTGAGTTCATCGAGTTTTTTCTTTAGTTGTTCCAGCTCGGCGGTCAGGGTTTTCAGTGTGAGTTCAGCCTCGGCCAGCTTTAACTGGATGGCGTCGCGTTCATCTTTGAATGCGCTGGCCTTGCTGTTGGCGGCATCAAGGGCCTCTGCCAGCGCCTTGATCTTTTCCTGCGCCTCTGTATCGGTGCTGCTACCCCCGGCCTCCAGCTCGGCAATCTTTTTCAGGGCAAGCTCGAGTTCGGCAGAGAGCGTGGTGATCTTGTCGGTGGCGGCGGCCAGGGCGGTCTTGAGTACGGCGGCATCTTCCGTGCCTGCTTGCAGTGCCTTGATCTGCTCCTCGGCGGTGGCCAGCTCGGCCTTTAAGGTCTGTAGCTGCGCCAGCGCCTCGTTGAGTTCAATATCGCTGCCGAGTGACTGCTCCAGCTGTTTGATCTTCTCTTCCAGCGCGCTGATCTTGGCTTTGGCCTGCTCCAGTTTGGCCGTGGCGGCGACACTCTCATCCAGCGCGGTGTCGAGCTGCGCCTCAAGGCTGGCGGGATCGGGGGGCAGCTCTTTGTTGATATCGGGCAGCTCAAAGCCACGCGCCAGCACCACGGCGCTGACGTTGGTCTCGGCGGTGCGTGGTGGACGGCGCACGTAGATCAGTTCGTCGGCATCGGTCTCGTCCCAGATCGCCTTCCAGGCGTCGGCATCGGTATCGATGAGGTGGGTGGGCGGTTGGGTGAAGAGGCGCAACGCCAGTCCACCAAACCAGGGCAGTTTGTTGATCACCGGCAACCGCTGCTGGGCGCTCTTTTCCAGCTGCCGGGCACGCATGGCAAAGGCCTGGTCGCTCATGGGGACCAGCACCATGATGTCGGCGTCGGCATCACGCTGCAGATCCATGGGGGCCAGATGGGCCGACTCCTCGATGATGGCGGCCAGATCGGCGCGCCGTACCGGGGCGATGGCCACCTCGTAATCCTTGGGAAAGTAGCCCTGGCGACCCGTGACGGGGTCGATGGCGCCCTTGGGTAGCGGGCCGAAGGGGGGTAGCACACGGAAGTAGCTGCTGGCGGCAAAATCGTTCAGCCGCCCACCGTTTTCGCGGGCAGTCTGCACCGCAGCAAACAGCTCCTGGTAGTGGGTTGCCAGATCCAGCTGCAGGGCGTTGCCAAGGTTGGGGCGGCGCAGTGGTCGGCGCAGCAGCCCCAGGTCGAGCCAGAGCGGCCGGGCCTGGTCGATGGCGATCAGGCCGAGGGCGATCACCTCGTCGCTGGGCAGGGCAAAGCCATTGCCAGCGGCGATGAACTGCTGCGCCAGGGCGGCGCGCATGGCGAGATCATCACCCCGTGGCAGGTTGATGTTGAGCGGGATCAGGGTCAGCTCGACCCCTTCGGCATAACTGCTCACCTGCCAGCTACGGCGGCTGGCGAGGTCGGCTGGATAGGCCTCTGCGACGCCGTCCACCACCTCGGCATATTTGAGGGCGACGGCGTAGAGACCACGGTTGAAGCGGCGGTAGAGCCCCTGGTTGAGGTCGGCGATGAAGCCGCTGTCCTGGAGGTCGATCTCTAGCATCTTGCCACTCAGTTGCAGTACGCGGCCGGAGGGGGCGACGGCGATGCCGGGGTGGAGCCGTAGCAGCTGGTTTTTGATCAGCTCCACCTCCAGCCCTTGCGATATGCCGCTACCCAATACCTGCCCCATCTCCAGCAACCGTTCGTCGAGGTAGATCTGGTCGCGGGTCAGGTCCGAGGCCTTGAGCAGCTGGCCGTCGAAGTAGTTGGTACGGCTCAGCCGCGGGTCGATACTGCCGATGCGGTTGCCGACGCTGTCGCTGACGCCGGGGGCGTAGGGCTGGAAGCTGATAGTGGTCATGGTCTCTGCCTCACTTGCGGATCAGTTGTGCCAGGGTGGTGGCGTTAAAGATGAACGGGCGTACCAGGTTGTTGACGCTGACGCGGCGCGGGTTGACGATCAGCTCGCGTGCCGCTGTCAGGCGGATGGCGACACGGGCCAGCAGCGTTCGGGCTAGCTCGGCTGCGGTGATGGTCAACTCCTGGCGTGGCGCCAGCGCGTTGTTGTCATCGCCTAGGGTGTAGAGCAGACGGGCGGCGAGCTGGAGCTGCTCTTTTTCGCCGCCGCTGGCAGCTGCGAGCTGCGCTTGCTCGCCCTGGCTGAGCCTGTTGTTAAGGGTGTTGTCCCAATCCGGCAGGGCGTTGTGGGCGGCAAAGGGGTGTTGGCCGCTGGCGGCGTCGGCGGGGCGCTCCGCCACCAGTTCAAACAGTACGCAGTCCTGAAGGCGGCTCGGTTTTACCGCATCGGTGCTGGCGTTGACATCGGTGGCCAGTACCGGTTGCAGGCCGCTGGGGTTCTCTTGGTAACGCATGGTGACCTTGAGCCAGAGCAGGTCAATGGTCTCACTGTCTATGGTGGTCTGTTCATAACCGTCGCGGATCAGGGCGCCCCAGCTGTCGTTTTTGGTATCCTCGAACTGGGTGGTGAGCCAGGCGCCGAGGTCGATGCAGTAGGGTTCGGAGACGCTGATCTCGCGCCCCAGGCCGTCGACACCGATGCCGGGTGAGACATGCAGCCGAACCAGGGCGTGGGTGACATCGTCGCTGGGATCATCGCCTTTGGCGTGGACGCGTAGCCCGGCCACAGTGCCGCTGCCGTGCAGCCAGTAGTCATGGCGGTTGAGGCGGCGACGGTGGTACTCCTGCTCGGCGCGGGTCGCCTCCAGCCCCAGCAACATGCCAGGCTGGTAGCTGACCCGCTTGAGCGCGGCCTTGAAGTCAGCGTCGGCGCTTAGACCGGCGTCTTGTAGTGCGGCATTATCAGACTGGCTCATGCCCAATCTCCTTGTTGATTGATCTCCAGCGGCAGGGCGTGTTCAGGCGCGAGCGCTACCGGGTTTTGTATCAGGTGGCCACGGCCGAGGCGGGT
>JAYWDX010000197.1:0-6046 GCA_043779675.1 Tenderia sp. (SeqCode) | reverse complement strand
GACCATAATTGGTTGAACCTAGAGCACCTCGCAGAGGTGGAGATCACCTCGGAGGATGCCGCTTATCCTATTGACTCTGCACTACTGCCAGGCCACACCTCGGGCTGGCGTGCGGCGGGGTCGGGTAAGCAGACGGTGCGGTTACTTTTTGCCCAGCCGCAAAAGATCGAGAAGATCTGGCTGAGTTTTGTCGAGACCGAGATTGAGCGCACACAAGAGTACGTTGTGCGTTGGTCGTCGGATGGCGGCAAGTCATTCAAGGAGATAGTGCGGCAGCAGTGGAATTTCAACCCGCAGGGTTCCACCAGTGAGACGGAGGAGTATCAGGTCAATCTTGCATCGGCCACGGTGCTGGAGTTGATCATTACTCCCGATATCAGCAAGGGCGATGCACGTGCCTCTTTGGCGCAGTTGCGGCTTGCCTGACTAGTGTGACAAACCATTTTTCTGGTGCCGTTGCGGGTGCCAGTGCGTTAAAATAATCATCAATAAACACGTAGGAAATGAATAGATATGACTACCGCCAAGAAATACGATTTTCGTTTGATACAAGAGGACAATCTTTGGGCCGCTGAAATCATCAGACGGGCATCATCAGATAAAACCGTGGTATCAAAACGTCAGGATGGATTTGCCACTGAGGCCGAGGCGCAAGCGTGGGCGAAGAGTGAGACTGCTGCGTTCCTGAAAAAATATAGTGAGAAAGATAAAGTGCGCTCTGATAAACGCAAACAGGTAAAAATCGAATTGGCTTTAATGGAGAGTGAAAAGGTTGAGGAAAAACCTCTCCGTGAAAAAAGCAAATGGGATTTGATAAAAAAATCGACAAAAGAGTCCGAGGAATCCGAGTAGCTGTAGTGGAGTAACTTTAATGCAGCAACTGTTTTGAGCGGAGAGTATTTGTGATTAATAACGACATCCTGCGCCGTATCCGTTATGCCTTCGATTTTAGCGATGCAAAAATGGTGGCGATATTTGGTTTGGCTGATTGTGAGGTGACTCGGGAGCAGATCGCCGCCTGGTTAAAAAAAGAGGAAGAGCCTGAGTTTCAAAAGTGTAACGATACTCCGCTGGCGACTTTTCTTAATGGGTTGATTAACGATCAACGTGGTAAAAAAGAGGGGCCACAGCCAAAGCCAGAGAGTCGCTTAAGCAATAACATCATCCTTAGAAAATTGAAGATCGCCCTGGATCTGAAGTCTGAAGATATCCTGGAAATGATGGATCAGACCAGTGTGAGTATCAGTAAGCATGAGCTGAGCGCCTTTTTTCGTAAACCCGGTCATCAGCACTATCGTGAATGTAAAGATCAGATATTGCGTAACTTTATTGATGCCGTACGTCTGAAATATCGCGGTAATGATTAATTTATAAAGAGTTATTCAGCGCTGATTGATGCGCTATTTTCTGTGGCTGAGTGCTGGCTGTTTACAGCTGTGCCAGTTGTTTTTGCAAAAAGTCCATCAACACCGGCTCGTGCGAAGATGCGACATTAAAGCGCATCCATGAGCTGGGCTCCTGATGTGGCCTAAACAGATTTCCCGGTGCGAGTGTGATGCCTTGTGTCGCAGCGCGCCCGGCCATCTCTACTGTATTTATCTGTTCTGGTAGCTTTGCCCAGATAAACATCCCGCCTTCAGGCTCCACGTATAATGGCAGTCTAAGTCGTTCGAAATTTACTATCGCCTGTTCCCGTCCCTGCTGTAATCGTTTACGCGTTTTGTCGAGGTGTTTACGGTAATAGCCATCGGTAAGCATTTGGTAGACCAGTCGTTCATCAATCTCTGAGGTAGTCATGCCAGTGAGCAGTTTGAGATCGGTGAGTTGTGGTGCAAGTTCACGTGAGCAGGCGATGTAACCAACGCGCAGACTGGCGGAGATTGTTTTGGAGTAGCTGCTGAGATAGATGACCCGCTGGAGTTGATCGAGTGCAGCCAGCCGTGTTGCTTGGCCCGGATGCAGATCGCCATAGATATCATCTTCAACAATGGTCAAGTCGTAGCGCTCAGCGAGTTGCAGAACGCGGTAGGCGGTGGCCTGGCTGATGCTCGCGCCGGTTGGGTTATGCAGAATGGTATTGGTGAAAAAGACCTTTGGTTTGTATTCCTGAATCAGTGATTTCATTACCACAGTGTCGGGGCCGTCATGATTCCACGGCACGCCGATAATCCGTGCGCCAAGCGACTTGAGCGCACCAAACAGCAGGAAGTAACCAGGATCATCCACCAACACTGTATCGCCTGGCTGCACCAGATAACGGGAGATCAGATCAAGCGCATGTGTGGCGCCGCGGGTGAGCAGAATCTGTGAACTGTCGGCATTGATGCTGATATCCGACAGCCGCTGCTGCAACCACTCACGCATTGGCAGATGGCCTGCCGCATGGCCATAACGGGTGAGAAAACTGCCGCTCCGTTTTGACAGTGTGCGCAGACTGCGCTGAATGCCAGCCTCATCCATCCAGTCGCTGGGCAGCCAACCGGCACCGGGGATTGGTTGGTTTGGCGGTTGCGCCAGTGCATTTCGCAATAGCCACAATACATCGGTAGCTGCATCAAGTTTGATAGGTGTGTGTGCCGCTGCGCGTGGTTGGGGCCGTGATGCTACGTAAAACCCGGAGCCTTGACGTGATTGCAGATAGCCCATGGCAACCAGGCGATCATAAGCGGTCACCACGGTAAAACGGCTGATCTCATGGCGGGTCGCAAATACTCTGATTGATGGCATGCGCATGCCGTTGCGTAATATGCGTTCGTCGATGCGTTGTTGTATCGCGCTGATGATCTGATCGACCAGTGGGTTGGCTGCGCAGGGGTCTAAAGCTAGCGTAATTGTCATGGTCTTTTTACCGGTACAGGTGTGCAATTTATCGTTCAACTGTACCTGTGTTGCCAGAAAAATATCCACTATTGTGTTGTTTTGCAGGAGTAGTGATATGGCTGACGACAGACAGGAGGGTGGAAAAAGAGTCTCGCAGGAGACTCTTGGCATGCTGTTGGGAATACTCGGGGTTGTCGGGTTTAGCGCAACCCTGCCCGCAACCCGCGTGGCGGTGCACTATCTGGATCCGCTGATCGTTGGGTTGGGGCGGGCGCTGGTAGCCGCCGTGTGTGCGGCGTTGATGTTGTGGTTGACGCGACAGTCACGGCCCACCACAGCGCAGATCAAAGGGCTGATGATAGTTGCGCTTGGTGTGATCATTGGTTTTCCACTCTTCTCTGCTATAGCACTCCAGCAACTGCCGGCGGCGCACAGTGCAGTGATTGTGGCCATTCTGCCGCTGTTGACCGCAGTGGTGGGCGCGTTGCGTATGCGGCAGCGACCATCACGCCAGTTTTGGTTGATGAGCATGGTTGGCTCGTCACTGGTGCTGATGTTTGCCTTTAGTAATGGCATGCAGGGGCTGCAACTGGCCGACGGGATTTTATTGCTGGCCTGTCTTGCCGCCGCGTTTGGTTATGTCGAAGGAGGTAGGCTTGCCAGGGAGATGGGGGGCTGGCAGGTGATCTGTTGGGCATTGGTATTGATTGCGCCGTTCCTGTTGGCGCCGGTGGGGTGGTCGCTCTATCAACATGGCTTTGATGCGCCGTTATCAGGCTGGTTAGCATTTTTTTATGTAAGTCTGGTGAGTCAGCTCTTGGCATTTTTTCTCTGGTATCAGGGCATGGCGATGGCAGGTGTGGTACGGGTGAGTCAGATGCAACTATTGCAACCCTTCATGACACTGCTGGTGGCCGCCGTGATTTTGGATGAAACAGTCACATTAAGCATGATATGTTTTGCTTTGGCAGTAGTGGCAGCCGTAGCGTTTGGTCGGCGTATGCCGATTGTGCAACATTGATTGGAGCGAGTATGGATACACGTAAACTTTTACTGACGGCAACTGATATCGAACAGCTGGTCGGTGAGCAGAAAGTACATTTCCTCAACCCCAATGCCGTGCGTATCAATAAATCGCTGGGGGATGCCGTTGGCTTGAACCATCTTGGTGTACACATGATTTATGTCGAGCCGGGGCGCGACACCACTGAATACCATATTCACCATTATGAAGAAGAGTCTATTTACGTGATATCAGGCAGTGCAACTGCCATCATTGGCCATGATCATTACAAAATCGGAGCGGGTGATTTTATTGGACTGCCACACAACACGGTGGCGCATAACATTATTAATGATGGTGACAAAGTGTTGGTCTGTCTGGTGATGGGGCAGCGGCTGGCGCAGGATGTTTCTGATTATCCTAATCAGGGTAAACGGCTCTATCGCAACAATGGCGAGTGGGACCTGGTCAGCCATGCTGCGATCACTGATCCAAGAAAATAATAATCAAAAAATGGGGATGGGAGATGGCAAAATCAGCAGGCTATGTAAGCGCTGACTACCTACGCAAAGTGGCGGCATTGGGCGAGCAGGTCAAACAGCTCAGTTATGAATTAATGATTGTCACGCCGGGAGATCAGTGTCATGGCCAATTCCGATTGAGACATCGTCTCAATCGATTATTTCGATGCAATCAAAACTCACGGTTTTAGCTGCTGCCTGTAGAACCAGCCGACGTGCGCAGTAGTTGTATAAATATATTAAATGTATGAATTGCCACGTCTGGGGTCCGCTCAAATTGCGCCCGAATAATTGCTCCATCTATAGCTAAAGAAATAACCTGCGCATCTTGATTTTGTTTAGCTGATGGCGGCAATAAACTTGCAATGACTGTAATCATTTCCTGCTTGTGACGACGTGATATTTCCACGACTTCAGGTATGATGCCGCCAAGCTCTCCAACGCTGTTAATGAAAGCACACCCCCGAAAATTTTTATCGCTAAACCACTCTGTTAGAGTTTGTGAGAGTGCCTCAATATTTCTGCCATTGCGTTGCAACGCATCAACAAACCAAGCCATCCATCGCTGGTGCCTGTATTCCAAAAACTCACGGATAAGGTCATTTTTGCTTGGGAAATGCCTATAGAATGTGACCTTTGTAACTCCCGCTTCAGCAATTACACGATCAATCCCTGTGGCACGTATACCTTCACGATAGAACAACTTGTGCGCGGTCAATAAAATACGTTCACGCGGAGGCATATTTTGCGAAATCTTGGTTTGCATTATTTTCATGCTGCCATTGTAGACAAATCTGTTTTCTTTGGGGTAGAGTTTAAATATGTAGACAGACTTGTCTACTTGTTCATCGGTCTGTAATATTTAGATCCATAAGTACGACCATGAATCGGCAGCGATATAAAATCTTGTTGCCTGAAATTTCCATTTGAAGAGGAGCTTAATTATGTCTGCAACAGCTAAAAACGTGGATGAACAAATACCCGGTACATATTTTTCCAAGATGCGCGGCGGTGCGGCGTGCCCAGCCAGGGCAGGCTTTGGGCACATTGCTATCTCTTGGCTGGGTGGCTGTTTGGCTATCAGTGTAGTTGCCTATTTGGCAGATATCACTAATGCCACTTTAATACTGGGTTCCTTCGGTGCGACATGTGTGCTGCTGTTCGGATTCCCAGAGAGTCCATTTTCACAGCCGAGAAATGTTATTGCCGGGCATTTCCTGTCGTCGTTGGTTGGTCTTTTATTCTTGACGTTGATGGGAGCGCACTGGTGGAGCGTAGCGCTTGCGGTCGGTACCGCGATTGCGTTGATGCAGCTCACCAGAACGGTGCATCCGCCAGCCGGTTCCAATCCCGTCATCGTGATGTTGATAGCACCCGCTTGGAGTTTTTTGATAACACCTACATTGATCGGTACTTTGATACTAGTGGCGGTTGCGGTGTTTTTTAACAATATTCCCAAAAAACGCGCTTATCCAACGTATTGGATGTGAGTCGATGCGAAACTTTAGGGTAAAGGAGTGATGGTTTCAAAAACCAGTCGTAGCAGTGATGCGTTTAATTTTAGCCACTGAATATGTTGCTGCATATAGCAATAGTGAATAAGTCCGCGGATTCAACTCGTAAGTGCAACTCACAGGTCAAGGTAGAAGGGCAAGCTGCGGTATTATCGTAGCTCCCTCCACCGACCAAAGTATGAGGAGCA
>JAYWDX010000196.1:0-1608 GCA_043779675.1 Tenderia sp. (SeqCode) | reverse complement strand
AAAAATCGACATAGGGCAGCAGCTCATGCACCGCCTCAAGATAAAAAGGGGTGCAGCTGAACTCGATATTTTTCTCGCGGCAGCGCTGATGAAGATGCGGCAAAAACTCCAGCGGCAGCTCCCACTCTTTGCGTTTACGATGGCTCTCGCTCTGCGCCAGGATCACCGGGGCGAAGAGCTGATCAATCTTAAAGAGTTGGAACTTCACCGCATCACACCCAATCGCGGCGGCGGTATCAATAAATTCAAGGGCGCGATTCAGATCACGGCTGTGGTTGCTGGAGACCTCGGCAATAAATTTTGGGCCATTTTTCACGATCAGATCGCCTCGCCCTTGACCGCAGCAATCACTTGCGTAACTTGATCATCACTCATGCCCGGATAGATCGGCAGTGATAATAGCTCCGCAAAGACCTGCTCCGCCACCGGGCACTGCCCGGCATGAGCACCAAAATTTTCACGATAGAAGCGGTGCAGGTTGAGCGGCAGGTAATGTACGTTCACCCCTATCCCCTTTTCTCGCAATAGTCGGAACAGCTCATCGCGAGATTTTCCAAAGCGCTGCTCGTCAACCCTGATGACATAAAGATGGTAACCGTGCGAGACGCCGGGCCGGGTGCGCAATGGCGTAATGCCGGCAACGGTAGCAAAGGCGCTGTCATACTGAGCGGCAATCTGCTGCCGCCGTTTGATCCAGCCGGCCAGTTTTTTCAGTTGTGAGATACCTAGGGCACAAAGAATATCGGGAATGCGGTAGTTGTAACCGAGCGCCACCATCTCATAGAACCACTGCCCTGATGCATCACGCTGACGACTATCGTTGTCGATGCCGTGGTTACGAAAACGGCGCATGGTGCGCCACATTGTCTCGTCATCGGTCACCACCATGCCACCTTCGCCGGTGGTGATGGGTTTGACGGGATGAAAACTAAAGGTAGTCAGATCAGCCAGCTTCCCTACCTTACCAAGATCAGAGGCAGCGCCGATGGAGTGGCTGGCGTCAGCCACCAATTTAAGCTTGTGTCGTTCAGCGATGGTGCGCAGTGCCGCGTAATCACACGGCTGTCCAGCATAATCGACGGCGAAGATCGCCTTGGTCTTTGCCGTGATCTTCGATTCAACCGAGTCGGGATCAATCAAAAGTGTATCGCGGTCAACATCGGCAAATACCGGGATTGCATTTTGAAACACAGCGGCATTGGCCGTTGCCACAAAGGTGATGGCCGGCACAATCACCTCATCGCCAGGGCCGATGCCTGCCGCCACGGCGGCACAGTGCAGCGCGGCGGTGCCATTGCAGATCGCCAGTGCATAGTCAGCACCGACATAGCTGGCAACAGCACGTTCAAACTCATCCACCTTGGGGCCGGTGGTCAGCCAGTCCGATTGCAGTGTCTCTGCAACTGCTTCGATATCATCGGCAGTGATCAACTGGCGACCGTAGGGGATCACAATCCCAGCTCCCGATTGAGCTCCACCAGTTGTGGTACTGAGAGAAAATCATGGTTGTTGCCAGAGCTGTAAAAGAACCCCTGCTCAACTGTCTTGCCCTGCTCGCCGAGGCGGTTGGTTTCGAAATCTACATTTCTGAACATCTGGATCGTCGGT
>JAYWDX010000195.1:0-2340 GCA_043779675.1 Tenderia sp. (SeqCode) | reverse complement strand
AGAATGGCGTTAGCAGCGGCACTGATGGGCTGCTCGCCAAGCAACTCTTCCACCGCCTGGGCGATCGGTTCGTAGTGCTTCTCCTCCTCGACAAAGGTTTCGAAGTCGGGGAAGCGGTTGGGATCGAGCAACCGCAGCCGCGCAAAGTGGCCCGCCTTGCCGAGCTGTTCAGGTGTAGCGGTGAGCAGCAGCACACCCTTGATCTGGGCGGCCAACTTTTCAACCAGCTGGTACTCCAGGCTGGGTTCAGCCTCTGACCATTGCAGGTGATGGGCTTCATCGACTACCAACAGATCCCAGCCAGCGGTCAGCAGCTGCTTGTAGCGTTTGGGGTCGCTGCTGAGGAAACCCAGACTACAGATGGCCAGCTGTTCGCTCTCGAAGGGGTTCTCGTCAGCGTCGTCGATGGCGTGACAGCGATCTTCGTTGAAGATGCTGAAGTGCAGATTGAAGCGCCGCAGCATCTCCACCAACCACTGATGCACCAGACTCTCCGGCACCACAATCAGCACCCGCTGCGCCAGTTCGCTGAGCAGTTGCTGATGGATGATCATGCCCGCCTCGATGGTCTTGCCCAGCCCCACCTCGTCAGCCAACAGCACCCGTGGTGCATAACGGCCCGCCACTTCATGGGCGATGTAGAGCTGATGTGGAATCAGGCTGGTGCGCACGCCGGTAAGGCCACGCAGCTCGGAGTGGCCGAGGCGGTTGGCGTGTTGCAGGGTGCAGTGGCGCAATTCGAAACGTTTGTTGGCGTCGATCTGACCGCTGAGCATGCGTTCGCTGGGGCGGTTGAGCTGGATGAAGTTGTCGAGATGGCCTTCGGCCAGCTCCGCCGGGGCGCCATCGTCACGTTTGCCGAGATAGGTGATCAGGCCGTTCTCTTCACGCACCGACTCGATGCGCAGTTGCCACCCCTCGTGGCTCAAGACACTATCGCCCAGCGCAAACAGGGCGCGCCGCAGCGGTGCAGTGGCCGTGGCGTAGAGACGGGTCTCACCCGTGGCAAGGTAGACCACCGTGACGGTGCGTTGGTCACAGGAGAGGACTGTGCCCAAACCCATCTGGGGTTCAGCATCACTGATCCAACGCTGACCGGGGAGATAATTTTGCATCACGCGCGACTCCATACTGCTACTGGCGAGGGGGGCATATGGTAGTGGATTCGCCGGTAAAAATCTTAACTGATTGTTTGGGCGGCTGGCGATTCCCCCTACAGTTGCCAGCGTGGCAGCTCAAAATAGAAGCTGGTGCCCTCACCCTCTTGCGACTCAAAGCTCATAGTACCGTGCATCTGCTCGATCAGCTCTTTACTGATCGCCAGCCCCAACCCCGCGCCACCCAACTGGCGTGAATCGGAGCAGTCTGCCTGCGAAAGTTTTTCAAAGATGTGGTCGCGAAACTCCATGGGAATGCCGCAGCCGTAATCAGTAACCGTCACACGCACTGCGGCGCCACACCCCAACATCTGCTCCGCCGCCGGGTAAAGGTGGTGATCACGCCATCAATCGTGGTGGGGATAACGGCCATGGCGGCACTGTCAAACAGGATTTTCTGAAAGATAGTGAGCCGTGTAAGTTTCTCATTCAGCTGCTGCTCCCGCTGCCGGGAGAGACGCAGCTCCAGTTTCCACAACAGCTGCCTGCCAAAGGTTAGCAACGCATCACGCTGTTGCGCTGTGAGTAGACGAGGTCTGGTATCGAGGACACAGAGGGCACCAATACCGTGGCCGTCCGGGGTGATCAAGGGCACCCCGGCATAGAAACGAATACCGGGCGGGCGGGTGACCATTGGATTATCCTGAAAGCGCACATCACTCAGTGCATCGGGGACCTCAAACAACTCGGCACCATGGATCGCATGGCCACAAAATGAGATATCACGCTGCGCCTCCAGGCCCAGCCTGCTTTTAAATCATTCCCGGTCAGTGTCCACCAGCGAAATGCGGGCAATGGGGGCACCACAGAGCTGTGCCGCCAATCGCTCATTTTCATTGGCCTTGATAGGCGCTGGAATCATTTTGTTTACATACTCAACTACTAGGTTCTGTTGACATTTTGCCAGTCTGCATGGGATATAGGCGAAATTTTGAAGGAAAGGATGAACCGATGAGTTCTTACGGATAAGCAATGGGAAACAATACTGAATTATCTACACGGTCATCCGCGAGTCTATGTTGGAAATGAAGCGCAATGTCGGCAGTTTCTGGAAGCGGTTTTGTGGATACTCAGAAGTGGCGAACAATGGCGGCTCTTACCCGCTTCGATCGGCGAGTGGAATAACGTGTTCAAGCGGTTCTCACGCTGGAGTAAGAGGGACGTGTGGGATGGATTATTGGCC
>JAYWDX010000194.1:0-14346 GCA_043779675.1 Tenderia sp. (SeqCode) | reverse complement strand
CGTTAGCGAGCCACAGCTGCTGCTCAGTCCGGAACTGCTTTATCAAGCGGCGAGTGACAACTCACCACGCTGGAGCGAGATCGACCCACGGGTAAAGTGGCTCGGCGACCTGCTCAAACAGCTACGCCCTGCCAAGGTACTGGTGATCACCGCCAGCGCCGACACCGCCATGGACCTGGCCGAGGTGCTACAGACCAAGACTGGCATCCACGCCGCCGTTTTCCATGAAGAGATGAGCATCATTGAGCGCGACCGCGCCGCCGCCTACTTTGCCGACCAGGAGTTTGGCACCCAGGTGCTGATCTGCTCCGAGATCGGCAGCGAAGGACGTAACTTCCAGTTCGCCCACCACCTGGTGCTGTTCGACCTGCCACTCAACCCCGACCTGCTGGAGCAGCGCATCGGCCGCCTCGACCGTATTGGCCAAACCGAGACCATTCAGCTGCACGTCCCCTATCTGGAAAACAGCGCCCAGGAGATCATGCAGCAGTGGTATCACCAAGGCTTAAGCGCCTTTGAACGCACCTGCCCGGCGGGCCACAGCGTCTTTGTGCAGGTGCGTGCCACATTGCTCGAAGCGCTGCACCAACTGGAGACCAGCCCCGAGGAGTTGATGGCGCTCATCGCCACCACCCAGCAGCTCTACAACGAGATGAATGACCAGCTGCAACGCGGCCGCGACCGGCTACTCGAATACAACTCCTGCCGTCCGCTTATCGCCAATAACCTCAAGGCGCTGGCGCTGGCCGAAGATGAGAACAACGATCTGGCCGACTATCTCGAACACCTCTACGACTGCTACGGCGTCGACATGGAAGAGCACGGCGAAAAGAGTTTCCTTATTAGCCAGGGCGAGAGGATGCAACACGCCTTTCCCGGTCTGCACGAAGAGGGCATGGTGATCACCTGTGACCGCGCCACCGCACTCGCCAATGAAGATATGCACTACATCACCTGGGAACACCCGATGGTGCGCGGCGCCATGGAGATGGTGCTCACCAACGAACTTGGCAACAGCACCATCACCACCCTCAAGGCGAGTGGCTTCAAGGCCGGCAACCTGCTGCTTGAAGGGATCTATGTGCTTGAAAGCAGCGCCAGCAGCGAACTCAATCTCAGCCGCTACCTGCCACCCACCACCATTCGCGTGGTCATCGACCAGAGTGGCAAGGACCAGAGCCATCTGCTCAGCAGCGAACTGATCCGCGCAGGCAGCACCAAGGTCGACAAGGCCACCGCCGGTAAGATTATCCGCGCCTACGCCGAATCACTGCGCAACATGATCGTCAGCGCCGATACACTGGCAAGAGCACAGGCCCCCGAACTGCTCGGCAGCGCCCACCAGCAGACCCGCCAAACGTTAGAGCGCGAGATCAACCGCCTTGAGGCGCTACGTAAGGTCAATCCCAACGTGCGTGATGAAGAGATCCAGTTCTTCGCCGAACAGTGGAAGACATTAGATCTGGTGCTGGAGGCGGCGAGTCCGCGGCTGGATGCGGTGCGGATTATCATCACCACTTGAGGTGTGAGGTGCATCCTCTAAGCAGAAGGGGTGCACTGCACCCCTTCTTTTTGCTGCTTGTTTTTAGGTGAGCCGTTAATCCGCCAGCCCCGCAAAAACATGCTGTACATCATCATCAGCATCCATCGCATTCAGAAACGCTTCCACCTCTGCACGCTCTGCATCACCGACAGTGACCGGATTTTTAGGCCGGTAACCAAACTGCGCTGACTGCACGGTGAAACCATGTGCGGGCAGTGCGCGTGAGACGGCGTCGAGATCAGCGAGATCGGTATAGAAGAGTGTGGCGCCCTCTTCGCTCGGTTCCAGATCTTGGGCGCCGACTTCGATGGCAACCTCTTCTGGGTCTGCACCGGCTACATCAGGCGTTGCTTCGATCATGCCGAGATGGTCAAAATCCCAGGAGACGGAACCGGCGGCGCCGAGTTGGCCTTTGCGGAACAGTACCCGCATGCTGGAGATGGTGCGGTTGACGTTGTCGGTCAGGCACTCAACGATCACCGGTACATGATGTGGTGCAAATCCTTCGTAGGTGAGTTTTTCGTAATTGACGCCGGCATCCAGCAACCCCGCCCCTTTTTTGATGGCGCGCTCGAGTGTCTCTTTGGGCATGGAGGCCTTCTTGGCCTGTTCAATTGCCAGACGCAGGCGCGGATTCATGTCGGGATCGGCGCCGTTGCGCGCGGCAACGATGATCTCCTTGGCCAGCTTGCCAAAGATGCGGCCTTTGGCATTTGCCGCGATCTCTTTATGTTTTACTTTCCACTGCGCACCCATCTCTGCATCTCCTGGTTTCTGTTCTGTTGGCGGTTGCTACTTTAGCAGCCGGTTAATCGTAGAGTTGGGCCTCGCCCGGCGGCCGTGTTTTGAAGCGTTTGTAGCCCCACTGATACTGTGCTGGAATCTGGCGTATGGCTGCCTCCACCGCTTGATTGAGCGCGGTGATGGAGGTCTGCATGTCATCGCTATAGATTTCGTCTGCCACCGGGCTAAAGTGCAGGGCAAAACCACGGTTGCTTGGTAACCGCTCGGCCCAGACACAGAGCACAGTGGCGCCGCTCTTCTGCGCCAGCCGCGATAACAGCGTCATGGTATTGGTCTGAATGCCAAAGAAGGGGGCAAACTGGCCGCCGTTTTCGCCGGGATCCTGATCCGGCAGGATGCCTACCAGTTCGTTATTGTTGAGTGCCTGATACAGCGCCCGCACCCCTTTGGCATTGGTGGGTGCCAGCTTGGAGCCAAACCGTTCACGCGAGTTGCGCAGCACCTCGTCCATGCCCTCCTGCCGTGGCGGACGGTAGAGGTTGGTCATGGGGTAACGTGACGAGCAGTAGGCACCAATGACCTCCCAGTTGCCGAGGTGGGGGGAGGTGAGGATCACCCCTTTGCCACACGCCAGTCCGGCCTTGAGCAGCGCTTCGCCACGTACCTCATACACCAACTTTTCAATCTGCTCTTTGCTACCAAACCAGAGTACGCCGATCTCACTGAAGGTTTTGCCCAGCTCGATCATTGTCTGTTGCAGCAGCTGTTGCTGTTCACTCTTGGAGAGCTCCGGAAAGCAGAGCGCAATATTCGTGCAGGCGGTGCGCAGCTCAGTGCGATCGCCATGCAACGCACGGCGACCGCTAAAGGCGCCGATAGCATGGTTAAGCCGCAGAGGCAGATAGGCGCTGAGGCGCAACAACCGTTTAATCCAGATTGATTGCATCTTAGGGGCGAGACCGGGGGTTGGCGGGCAGGATAGAGATCATGGCAATATTTTCGCCTAACTTGATCAGTTTGGCGACTGCCAACGTATAATTCGTTCCTTTCATGACAGCGACGGTAACAGAAGATGGAAGTGTTTGAACTGTGGACAGCAAACTACTGGCTCTGGTTTGCTCTGGCAACGCTGTTGCTGGTGCTGGAGGCATATTTTGGCGGCTTCATGTTTCTGGCGACAAGTGTGGCGGCGTTGGCCGTGGGTGGTATAACTCACTATTTCCCCTACCTGGGATTGGTGATGCAGCTGCTCATTTTTGTGATGCTCGCCAGCGGCACGCTCATGGTGGCTCGCTCTTGGCTGGTAACACGTCAGGAGAAGATTCGCGTTTTGCAAAGCAGCGCCCTGAATCAACACTATATGGGCCGCGAGTTTGCACTGATGGATCCCATTAACAAAGGGCGCAGCAGCCTCAACATCGATGGCATTGTCTGGCAGCTGCATGGTGATGATGCACCGTCGGGCACACGGATGTCTGTTGTCGCCGTCGGCGACGGTTTTCTTGAGGTTAAAAAAACTAACCCTTAATGGTGCCTTCCGCACCACTTAGCAAGCGCTGAATATTGCTGCGATGGCGCCAGACCAGCAGGATCGCCAGTGCCACGGCCATGCTCAAAAAGGCCGGACTCGACTCCAGCAACCACATGTAGAGCGGCGTTAACACCGCAGCAGTGAGCGCTGCGAGTGAAGAGATCTTCAGCCCTTTGGCAATCACCAGCCAGGTGGCCGCCGCCGCCAGCGCCACTGGCCAGGAGATTCCCAATAATACACCCATGGCCGTTGCCACCCCTTTGCCGCCATGAAAGCCAAAGAAAATCGGATAAAGATGACCAAGAAAGGCGGCCATCGCCGTGGCGGCCAGCACGGTGTCATCAACACCGGCAAGACGTGCCACCAGCACGGGGATCAGCCCCTTGAGCGAATCACCCAGCAGCGTAATCGCCGCCGCTTTTTTGCCGCCAAAACGCAGCACATTGGTGGCACCAGGATTACGCGAACCTTCAGAACGTGGGTCCGGCAGCCCCATCAACTTACAGGTGATGATGGCGGCAGAGAGCGAGCCGAGCAGATAGGCAAACACAACAAGGGCGATATCGAGCATAATAATCTTCAACAATTTGACTCAGAATGAGGCGCAATCATACGGCAATTTGGCGGCCTGTGCCTCTATCCCCACTCTCCGGAAACATGAAAAACGCATGGACATTATCTATATCAACGACCTCTGCATCGACACCGTGATTGGTGTCTACGACTGGGAACGGCGCGTCAAACAACGTGTGATCATCGACCTGGAGATGGCCACCGATATTCGTAAGGCCGCCGCCAGTGACAGCCTTGATGACACACTCAACTATAAGGCCGTGGCTAAGCGGCTGATCGACTTCATCAGCCAGAGTGAGTATCAACTGGTGGAGACACTGGCGGAGCGCATCACTGAGATTGTGCTCAATGAATTCAACGTGCCGTGGGTGAAGTTGCGCCTCAACAAACAGGGTGCCGTACGTGGCGCCCGCGACGTCGGTATCATCATTGAACGTGGCACACGCTACTGATGGCGCGGATCTACGTCAGCGTCGGCAGCAACATCGATGCGGCTACTAATGTCCGCTCTGCCATCGCGGCGCTACGCCAGCATTACGGCGCGCTGATTTTGTCACGGGTCTTTGAGAGCGAATCGGTCGGCTTCAGTGGCGATAACTTCTATAATTTGGTGGTCGGTTTTGATACTGAAGAGTCTCTTCAGCAAGTCGTTGCACTGCTGCGTCAAATCGAAGATAACCATGCTCGCAGTCGCCAGGGACCACGCTTCAGTGCCCGCACCATCGATCTTGATCTACTGCTCTATGATGATGTTGTAAACAATGACGGCAGCATAAATGTGCCACGTGGCGAGATCACCGAAAATGCCTTTGTGTTGCAGCCGTTGGCCGAAGTGGCGGGCCATCTGCTCCATCCGCTGCTGCAACGGACTATTGCCGAACTCTGGCACGGCTTTGACAAACACCAGCAGCAGCTCTGGCCTATCGAGTTTGAGTGGTAGAACCGCGCTCCGCCCCTTTGAGGTGGAGAGGGCGGCGCTGCTACCGCTCTTTGAATTTTAGTGCGGTGGAGTTGATGCAGTAACGTTGGCCGGTGGGGTTGGGGCCATCATTAAACAGGTGGCCAAGGTGTGCTTCACAACTGGCGCAACGCACCTCGGTGCGGCGCATGCCGTGGCTATCATCGAAAAGCTCGGCGACATTCTGTTTGTCTGCTGGCTGCCAGAAGCTCGGCCAGCCACTGCCGGAATCAAACTTGTGGTCCGATTCGAAGAGTGGCACGCCACAACAGATGCACTGATAACTACCGGTGTGTTTGTTGTCGTTGTACTCGCCGGTAAAAGCCATCTCGGTACCGCCGCGACGGGTGATGCGGTACTGCTCTGGCGACAGCTCGGCCTGCCATTGCGCCTCGCTCTTATTCACTTTATTGTCCATAGCGACTCTTCCAATCAAAGATTCAGGCGGGCATATCGGGGATCAACAGGCTTTTGAGTTTGGCGATGTTGTCTTTGAGTTGCAGTTTGCGCTTTTTCAGTCGTCGCAAGCGTAGTTGATCATAGCCGGGGTCCTCGACAAGTTTTTGGATGGCGATATCAAGGTCACGATGTTCCAGCTTCATCGCCACGATACTGGCCTTGATGGCTTCAATCTCTTCACACATGGTCACCTGCCACAACGTTTCATCTGAAGCTACCTTATGCCTTAGCTTGCCGATCCGCAACACTGTTTATATTTGCGGCCACTGCCGCAGGGACAGGGGGCATTGCGACCGATCTTAGCAGGCTTTGCATTGGTGTGGAGCAGGCCATCTACATAAAACCAGCGCCCCTCTTTATAGAGAAAGCGGCTGCGCTCGTGCAGCTCTTCGAGACGCCCAGCCTGCCGGAAACGGGCGCTGAATTCGACCCAGCCTTGATTGCCCTCTGGCGCAGGGGCGTCGATGATATCCAGACCAAGCCACTGCATCTCTAGTGACAATTAGAGCGCTGCTGGCCGGGTAGACGGGTGCCAGCTCTGCTGCAGATAGGCCGCGTCGTGCAAGGTATAGGCGCTGTAGCGTGAACGCATCAACTGCTTGGGGGTGGCAGGTATTGCTACACCGCGATGAAACGGGTCGCAGCAGTCGCCGTACGATTGCCCTGAACCGCAGGGGCACGGTTGATCACTGGTCAACTCATTGGTCACGATCCACTCACCTCTCTAAAAAGTTGTGCCAGCCGTTGTGTCGCTGGACCGGGCGCCTCGCGACGGCCAAAGACCAGATGTAGCCGTGCCTGCTGCTGTCCCCCCTCGCGCAGCGGCAGGGGCAGCAGCAGCCCCTGTGCCAACTCGGCGTTGATCTGATGAATGGGCAACCAGCTAAATCCCAGGCCACTGCTGACCGCCACCACTGCGGTTTCGAGACTGCTCACGGTCCAGCGGTATTCGGAACCGAGCCAACCGATGCTGCGATTAAGATATAGCCCGGAGTCGCGAATCACTACCTGCAATTCGCGGCGCAACGCCTCGCTGGTGAGCGGTGCTTCATATTGATGAAGCGGGTGATCACGATGGGCGACGGCGATAAACTCCACCTCCAGCAGCGGATCGCCGAGAAATCCCTGTGGCACCTGCGAGGCGATGGCGAGGTCGGCACGCCCCTCCAGTAGCGCCTCGTCAGCACCGGAGAGCACCACCTCATCAAGCTGAATACGAGTGGCCGGGCAGTCGGCGGCAAATTGTTTCAACACCTGCATCAGCGTACTACTGGGGTAGGCGGCATCCACTACTAACACCACCTCCGCCTCCCACCCTTGCACCATGCTGCGGGCCAATTGCTCCAGTTCGGCGGCGTCCCCCAGCAACTGGCGTGAACGGCGTAGCAGCAGCGCACCCGCCTTGGTCAGCTGCGCCTTGCGTCCCTGGATCTCCAGCAGCGGCACCCCCAGCTGTTCCTGAAGTTTGGCCACGGCATAGCTGACCGACGACTGGCTGCGATGGAGCCGCTGCGCTGCTTGGGCAAAACCGCCGGCATCCACTACCGTTTGCAGCGTACGCCACTGATCGAGACTGGTACGCGGTGCTTTTGTTGTTAATCTATCTATCATATCGATCAGTATAAGCGATTTTTTGCGCTTTTATATCGACTGGGGTGCGCCATAATAGCCACATAACCAACCGCTACACCAGGATATAGGCCATGGACAAATACACCACGCTGTTAGGCCGCCTGTTGATGGTGCCGATTTTCATCATGGCGGGCGGTAGGCTCTTTATCGCAGCCCACGGTGCGGGGGCATTGAGCATTGATGCACTCCCCAGCCAACGTTGGCAAGATACGCGCCCACACCGTTCCGCACTGGTCTACACTCCTTTGGTCTAAACGTTGATCCCTTTACAGCAACAGTACTCTGGAGAACACTCACATGGCCCTTTATGACAAAGGCACTCCCTACGAAGTCAAACTCGCCGCTGGCGATAGCGCCCGCCTCTGTATGTGTGGCAAGACCGGCCGCGCGCCCTTTTGCGACGGTTCACACTTCAACAGCAGCCCACCCGCCAAACCGATGAGCTACGCCGCAACAGAAGATACAAGCCTGCGGGTCTGCGGCTGTGGCAAAAGCAAAAACCTGCCCTATTGCGATGGCAGCCATAAAGGTTAACCACTCTCCTGGCGCCCTCTTCTTATGAAGGGGGTGAGTGAGGAGTAATAAAAGGAGAAGCTCTTCATGATCAGCAGATATTCCGCCCAACAGATGCAGGAGGGGGCTGGCGTCAACGTCTCCCGCCTGATGCCCATTGCCAGCTTTCGCAACTACGATCCGTTTGTATTGTGGGACGATTTTAATATTACCCCTGGCAATGGTTTTCCTGACCATCCACATCGCGGCTTCGAGGGGCTTACTTATCTCTTCAACGGCTCGCTTAAACACACCGACAACCTTGGCAACAGCTCTACGGTGGAGGGTGGTGGCGCGCAACGTTTTACCGCCGGGCGTGGACTGGTGCATTCAGAGATGCCCAACGATACTGCTGTCACCCGCGGCATCCAGCTCTGGATCAATTTGCCAAAACGGCTCAAACAGGTTGAGCCAAGTTATCAACAGGTCAACGACGGCGAGTTCCCGGTTAAAGCGGTTGAGGGGGTGCGGGTCAAAGCCATTGTTGGTACTGACTCACCGTTGCAATTACTGACGCCGGTGCGTTACGCCCATATCTATCTCGATGCCAACGCCAATTACAGTGAGGCCATCGTCGCCGGTATGCGTGGTTTGGTCTACATAGTAGAGGGGGCAGTTGAGATCGATGGCCAACGTTATGCAAAAGCCGATGCCGCCTTTATCGACGACGAAGTCCTCATCAGCATCAAGGCGCTAGCGGCTAGCCAGTTGATGCTCTGCCTCGGTACACCGCATGGTGAGCCGATCATGCAGCACGGACCATTTGTCGATTGACCAATTTACTCAACACCAAAAGGGGTTTTATATGACCAAGATCGCTATCGTCTATCACAGTGGCTACGGCCACACCCAAAAACAGGCTGAGGCAGTACATGCCGGCGCAGCCGCCGTTGCCGACGTCACTGCCGAGCTGTTGGCCATCAGCGACGCAGGTGAGCTGACAGAGGCTGACTGGAACACCCTGGCCGCCGCTGATGCCATTGTCTTTGGTTCGCCCACTTACATGGGCAGCGTCTCATGGCAGTTCAAAAAATTTGCCGATGCCAGCAGCAAGGTCTGGTCTACCCAGGGGTGGAAGGACAAAATCAGCGCCGGGTTCACCAACTCCGCCTCCATGAATGGGGACAAGCTCTCTACCCTGCACTACCTTTTCACCTTGGCGATGCAGCACGCGATGATATGGGTCAGCAGCGGCATGATGCCCGCCAACAGCAAGGCGGCACAGCGTAATGACATCAATTATCTCGGTTCATACAGCGGCCTGATGGCGCAATCGCCTTCCGACTCCAGCCTCGCTGAAGGGCCGTTGCCAGGAGACCTCGCCAGCGCACGGCAGTTTGGTGAGCGCATCGCAAATGCTACCAAACGGTGGGCTGGTAACGTCACCACTGCTTAGAAAGTCACCGTTCAGCGGCTCAGTTTGATGCCGACAAAAGGGTAAAAAAAAATCCGGAACCCTACAACAGGGTTTCGGATTTTTTAGTGGCGTCAGGGCCGCTGTTATTTTACCCAGCGGATCAACCGGCCACTTGCTGTATCCCCTCCAGCTGCCAGGTGGCGTTGCTGCTGGCCTTGACGAAGTGCCACACCTCATCGACATGGATATTGTTGCCATCTTCGCGCAGCTGCGCCTTGAAGAGCACAATCGCCTCCTGTTTGGAGCCGAGATCGTTGGCGCTCAGCAGCTCGGCATCCAGATTGATGATCTCGGTCTGTGAGTTGCCGATGCGGTTGTGGAACTGGTCCTGAATCTCGCCAAAGACATGGTCGGTGGTGAACTGGCGGATATCGGCCAGATCACCCTCATCCCATGATTTTTGCATGCGTGCAAAGCAGTTCTTGGCACCATCAACAAAGGCCGTTTGATCAAATCCCTTGGGCGCGGCGCTCCGTAGGCTATCGAGGCTGGGGCCGTCGTTATCACTATCATTGCTACTGCCATAGCGCTGGTCGGTGATCTGGTCAGCTTGGCCTGGTTGCTTCTGCTCGACCTGGGTATTGTAGCCAGCAGCAGCCGGTTGCGGCTGCTGCCGGGCGCGGCTGGCCATCATGGTGCGGAAGATCATGAAGGCGGCCAGGCCGAGTCCGGCAAACAGCAGCACGTCCATGAAGTTGATGCCATCAAAGGCGCCGCCAAAGAAGAGCGCGCCCAACAGGCCACCGAGGGCAAGACCACCCAGCATGCCCATCAGGCCGCCTTTTTTGGCAAAAGACTGTTTAAGGTTTGAGTTGGTCTGCTGTGCCGCCGTCGCCTTTTGCGTTTGACTTGGGCTTGGACTGGCAGTGCGATTAACGCTCTGGCTCTGGCTGAATTTTCCGCCAAAGGATTTTCCGCCACCCATACGTTTTGCTTCAGCGACATCCATACCGCCAATAAGCAGCGCTACAGTTGCGGTGATTGTTATTAAAAGAGTTACCACTGATTTCATTACTTCCCCCGATCCATGTCTACGTCAGTTAAAACAGATGCACATTTTACACGAGATTTGAAATTTTTCTCCGTCCAGTTTGTAGGGCTATCGTCAACGGCAAAATAACAGATAATTAATTGATAAATAACGACTATTAATCTTGTTGTGGAGGTGTGGATAAATGGGATTTTTAATCCCCTTTAATTGGACCAAGTCCAGATTGTCACTCCGGCATGTCCTCTTCTGGCACGCGCTCTTCTGATTCAGCGATGGGTTGGCGTGGCTGGCTGCGGCTGCTGACCCCTTTTTTGGGTGGCAGGGTAAACCAGTCCTCTTTGGTGATTTCGTGAAAATAGTCGGCCTCTTCAACCAGCAGGCGCGAGGTGGTGCGTGGTAAGGCGGCGATTTCAACCCGCACCCCTTCAGATTTCAGGTGGCGCACCAGTTCCACATAGTCCGAGTCACCAGACATAATGATGATGGTATCAACCTTGCTGGCCAGCTGAGTGGCGTTGATGGTGAGCGGGATATCCGCCGATTTATGGCAGGGACGCACTGAACCGTGAAAGTTATTGTGCAGCCGCTCCTGGAGTTTTGAGGAGATGTTTTTCCCTTCACGAAAATAGATCAAGCGGTTAAGGCCACGATTGCCAAGCAGACGCGGGATTAATGTATCAAAATTGAGCATGGTCTGGGTATCGCCGGTCTGATCATGGATGCTGCGTTCGAGGTTGTTGCCATCAATCAGAATGGCGATGGATTGGCTGATAACAATATCCAGCGAGGGGCGTAGCGGTTGCATGAAACTTCCTTATATGAAGAGCGATGTATTCTTATGGTGATGGCAAAAGTCTGAAATGCAAGCGGAGCGTCGTGGCCGGAAAGTCTTTTATCTCTGGGGTGGTTAGGTACACGCTGTTGGCGCCTGCCCAGCGAGATAGGCGCCAATTTGTTTGATTAGTTGCCCTTTATCCGGCGAGTTGCGGCGGGCAGGGCAAGGTAGGGGGGGATGTGCCACGCAGGATTATCCTGAGGTTTTTCCTCACGAACACCAACAATAACTGCCCCCTTTTTGCCATTACTATTAAAGGTGTAGGCGCTGTTGCAGAACCCTGAATAGTTAAAACTGTTTTTATTGCCTTTCATGTGCGTGAGTTCCTTTTTACAGGTTAAAGGATCGAGGCCAACCACACCACTTCCCGGCCAGGAGGGGAGACCACCTTAGCACCTCCTACAAAGGTTGACTATAGTCACAAATGGCTAAATTTTAGGTGACTACCGATTCCGATTTGCGCCAGGAAATATCAATATTTAACAGTCAGTTATGATGCGGTAGCGACACGATGACGCTGCTGCCGGGCGGCGCCATTGGTCTCTGCTGCCTGGGTGACACCCGCAGGTTTAAGGTCAGGTACAGCTTTAAGACCAGAGGCTAACCAGTCGATCTCCATGCTCTTTTTAAACTCGACTGGGTCAATACCTAGCGCCTCAATCCCCCCCTGATAAATGAGTTGAAATAGGCGCTTGAGGGCAATCTGGTGGGTCTGGCTGGCGGTGCTGAAGAGCCAGTCGCTCAGCGTCATGAACTGTGCAAACGGATCATCCGCCAACAGTAGTGGCAGGCTCTGGCGGAAACGTCCGGAGTTGGCGATCATGTCCCAGTAGCGGGCAAAACGGTTGAGGCGCTGCAGGGTAATGAAGTCGATGAGGTTGTTGCTAAGGATGTTGTAGGGCGGATTGGGGTTGTAGCGCATATCAAACGCCGGGGTATGGCGGATGATGGGCGAACCACGCAGCCGTTTGAGGATGCCTACCTGGATTTCGTGTGGCTCAAGCTGCGCCAGTCGGTTAAAGCCCTGGGCAAAACTTGCCATATCCTCGCCAGGCAGGCCGATGATCAGATCGGCGTGAATGTGAGCATGGGTATGTTGTGCGATCCAGCGCAGATTGTCGGCGGTTTTGTCGTTGTCCTGTTTGCGGCTGATCAATGCCTGGACCGCTGGGTTAAAGGTCTGCACCCCAATCTCGAATTGCAGTGTGCCCGCCGGAAAGCGCTGAATCGCCTCTTTCAGCGTCTCTGGTAGATGGTCGGGGATGATCTCAAAGTGCAAAAAGAGTTTGTCGTCGAGCCGTTCGAGGAAGAAGTCGAGGATGCGAATGCTGTAGTCGATCTTGAGATTGAAGGTGCGGTCGACAAATTTGAAATGGCGCGCGCCACGTTGATAGAGCTTATCCATCTCCCCCAGGAACTGATCAAGATCAAACGGCTTAGCAGTTTTGTCGAGCGCCGAGAGGCAGAACTCACACTTGAAGGGGCAGCCGCGTGATGCCTCAACGTAGAGGATGCGATGGGCGATATCCTCGTCGCTGTAGAGCTGATAGGGCATCTTGATCAGCTCCAACTTGGGCGGAATGGCGTTGATGATCTTCTGCTGGGGCCGCTCGCCCGCCAACAGTGTGCGGCAGAGCTCCACCAACTCCAGCTCGCCCTGGCCGCAGATCACATAGTCGGCCAGCGCCACAATCGGCTGCGCCGCATGTTCAAAACTCACCTCCGGGCCGCCCAGTACCAGCAGCGTCTCCGGGCTTACCGCCTTGAGCAGCGCCGCCACCTGGGTGATCTCAACGATATTCCAGATATAAACCCCCAGGCCGACGATGCGCGGTTTTGTCGCCAGCAGCTTTTCAACGATGTCGAGAGGGCGCTCGTGGATGGTGAACTCGATGATGGTGGTCTCATCAATCAGCTCCGCCATGTTGGCCTTGAGATAACGCAGGCCAAAGGCGCTGTGGATGTAGCGCGCATTGAGGGTGCAAAGCATGATGCTGGACATGAGCGAGGGGTCTGTAGTGAAAACGCCATTTTACCCGGTTTTGACTGTTTAAAGCCGTTATGACAACTGTTAACCTCTCGCCATGCCCCACACCCCTACCTTGCAACCGCTGGAACCCTTTATTGCACAACTACGTGCCGTAGCTAGTGCGGCGCGGCAACGGCGCCTGTTGTGGCTGAGCGGATCAATCGCGTGGTGTCGTGAAATGGCCGTCGTGGTGACAGCAGGTGTAGCGCCAGATGATCAGCTCTGGGTATCGAACCTAGCCCCTGCGGGGGTGCGCCAGATTGAAAATAGTCACTGCACCAAGCTGCTTGGCAGTGAGCTGGAGATGGTGATCTACGATGCCCACGCCGGTTTTGATGCCGATGCCCTCGGCGCAGTCTCCGGTCTGGTGCGTGGTGGTGGCCTGCTGTTGTTGCTAACACCACCTTTGGCGCAGTGGCCCGCCATGCCCGATCCAGAGGCGCGCCGTTTTATGGCGGGGGCTGAGCAGTGTGAGGGTCGTTTTATTCAACGACTGGTGCAGCGGCTCAGTGGCACATCGGGCCACTACCTGCTGGAAGAGAGCGGCACATTGCCGCCTGTTGAAGCCATCACAACATCCCCGGTTGAGCTGTTGATTGATGCACCCTGCCGCACCAGCGACCAACAACTGGCCGTGGCGGCCATCATCAAAACCGCACGCGGCCATCGTAAACGGCCAACGGTGTTGTTATCGGATCGTGGCCGCGGCAAGTCCGCTGCCCTTGGTATTGCGGCAGCGCAGCTACTGCGTGCCGGCCTGCCGCGCATCATCGTCACCGCACCACGTCTTGATGCCACGGCCACCCTCTTTGAACAGGCCGCCCTGTTATTGCCGGAGGCACGGCTGAGTCGTGGTCGTCTTGAATTCAACGCTGGTGTGCTGGAGTTTATCGCCCCCGATGAGTTGATCCATATACACCCCGTCGCCGATCTACTGCTGGTGGATGAGGCAGCCGCGATCCCCACGCCGATGCTCGACGCATTGCTGCACCACTACGCCCGCATCGTCTTTGCCACCACCGTGCACGGCTATGAGGGCAGTGGTCGTGGCTTCTTGTTGCGCTTCAGCGAAACATTGAATA
>JAYWDX010000193.1:0-4546 GCA_043779675.1 Tenderia sp. (SeqCode) | reverse complement strand
GACGCAGGACGGTCCGGGCAAAAGGAATCAGCTGTCGCGTAAGCGAGTCAATTTATGGCATGGACGCCATAAATTGCTCACGAGGTAGCGACACGATCTTAAAAGCTCGCACTACTTATCAGCAATAGGCCGTACCCGCCAATCCTGCATCTGGTTGGCAATGTACTGCTGACCATGGAGAAAGTGGACAATCCAGGCGCGGGCATTAATGCCCGCAGCAGTTGTACTGCTCCAGAAGCCGGCCTCTGGCGAGAAGGGAAAGGCATCAAGATTGATCGCTGGTTTGAAACACTGTCGCTCCACAATAGTGTTCAACTCTTCAACCGTAGGCAGGCGCCAATTGTTATGACCCGCCACCTGTTTGGCATTTAGATTGACCACTGCTGCCTCTGCCGCGCCCCAACTGTAGGTCAGAGAATTCCCCTCACAGCTGCTACCTGTCCAACTCATGCCCAAACTGCAACGCAACCAGATCCGCTGACTCTGAGTATCAATAAGAGTACCGTTGCCACCATCTTTGAAACGACTCATGGCGGCCGTGGCCACTTTTTTGCTGTCACATGACTGTTCAGCCATTACCGGCAACGAAAACAGTCCCGGCAGTAACAGGGCAAACAAACTTTTTATAAACATGTTTATCTTCCTATTAAGTTTGGTATTAATCGATTACGGATCAATTCAATCTGCGATCAGGCGGATACGCCAACGCTGCTGTTTGTTGGCGATATATTGCTGACCATGAAGAAAGTGGACAATCCAGACGCGCGGCTGCACCCCTTCGACTGAGCTGTCAGTCCAGAAGCCCGCCTCTGGAGAATAGGGAAATGCCTCCAGGTTGATCGCCGGTTTGAAACACCGCTTCTCGACAATGCTATTCAACTCTTCCACCTTGGGCAGACGCCAGTTACTGCGCCCACCCACCTTATTGGCGTTGAACTCATTCACCATCTCCAGCGCACCACTCCAGGTGTAGGTGAGACTCTGGCCGGTACAGTGGGAGCCATTCCAACGCATGCCCACCACACAACGCAACCAATTTTTTTGGCTCTTGATGTCAATAAGGGCGCTTTCAGGCCCCACCTTAAAATGGCTCAGCGGTGCGGTGGCTGGCTTGCTGGCATCACACTTCTGCCCTTGCGCCACCACCGGCACCATCAACCCCACCATTAAAAGGGTGAAAACCAGTTTTCTCAACATATTCTCACCTTCACAATGCTGCCAGATGGTCATCTAACGGCGACTTTGACTGCCCGGCAAGGCTTTGATAATAACCTTTAAAATAAGGAGGACATTGTAGCAATTCCAAATCGGGGCGTCGAGAAAGGGTACAAAATGGCATAATGGCGAAATAGATCTTGTTTAAAGAATTGGGAGCTTTTTATGGAACACCTCACCCTCACCCGCCCTGACGACTGGCATATCCACCTGCGCGACGGTGTTGCGCTCGCCACCACCGTGCCCCACGTGGCAGCCCAGTTTGGTCGGGCCATTGTCATGCCCAATCTGCGGCCCCCCATCACCACGACCGAGGCCGCTCTCGCCTACCGCCAGCGTATTCTGGCGGCACGGCCGGCCAACTCCACATTTGAACCTCTGATGACGCTCTATCTCACCGACACCACCCCTGCCAAAGAGATCCGCCGCGCTCAAGCCAGCGGCTTTGTGTACGGAGTCAAACTCTACCCGGCAGGCGCCACCACCAACTCCGACTCCGGCGTTACCGATCTTGCCAAAACTTACGACACCCTGGCAGTAATGGAAGAGCTGGGCATGCCGCTGTTGGTCCACGGCGAGGTGACCGACAGCCATATCGACATCTTCGACCGCGAGAAGGTCTTCATCGATCAGAAACTGGCGCCGCTACTGGAGCGTTTTCCCAGACTGAAGGTAGTATTCGAACACATCACCACCCGCGATGCCGCCGACTTTGTACTCTTCGGCCCCGACAACCTGGCCGCCACCATCACCGCCCACCATCTGCTGATGAACCGCAACCAGATGCTGGTTGGCGGCATCCAGCCACACCACTACTGCCTGCCGGTGCTGAAGCGTGAAGAGCATCGCCAGGCGCTGGTCAAGGTCGCCACCAGCGGCAATCCCAAGTTTTTCCTCGGCACCGACAGCGCCCCACACCCCAAATCGGCGAAAGAGTCCGACTGCGGCTGCGCCGGCATGTACACCGCCTTTGGCGCCATCGAACTCTACGCCGAAGCTTTTTACAATGCCGGCGCACTGGGTCAGCTTGACGGTTTCGCCAGCCGCTACGGCCCACGTTTCTACGGCCTGCCGGTCAACAAAGAGACTGTCACCTTGGCACGTCAGGAGTGGGCCGTGCCCAAGTCCTACCCCCTGGGCGACGAGACCGTTGTCCCACTGCGCGCCGGTGGCAACCTCACCTGGCAGCTGCTGCATACCAACAATAAAGGATAATCACCGCCCCATGTCTGACTCCACCTACCGCATTGCCGATCGTTTTCGCGGCTTTCTACCCGTCGTTATTGATGTTGAAACGGCCGGATTTAATGCCGAGACCGACGCCCTGCTAGAGATCGCCGCCGTCGTGCTACGCATGGATGAACATGGAATGCTCTACCGCTACCAGACCCACGACTGCCATGTTGTCCCCTTCCCCGGTGCCAATCTCAGCGAGGCATCCCTCGCCTTCACCGGCATCGATCCACACCACCCCTTCCGCGACGCCATGCAAGAGGCCGAAGCGCTGGAGAAGATCTTTGAACCGATCCGCCAAGCGGTCAAAGAGAGCGGTTGCAGTCGCGCCATCCTGGTGGGCCACAACCCCTTTTTCGACCTGGGTTTTCTCAACGCCGCCGTCAAACGCACCAAGGTCAAAAGCCCCTTTCACGCCTTCAGCAGCTTTGACACCGCCACCCTCGCCGGCCTCGCCTACGGCCAAACCGTACTCGCCAAGGCAGTGCAGGCAGCAGGATTTAAATGGGATAACGAAGCCGCCCACTCCGCCATCTATGACACCGAAAAGACCGCCGATCTCTTCTGCAACATCGTTAATAGCTGGCAAGAGTTACATCAGCGTAGTGGCTTGGTGGATTAAACAGCTCGTCTATTCGTCTCTTGGTTCCCACGGAACTCTGTGGTAATCCATATCTCAGCCAATAGTGATAACCATATTCATTCCCATGCTCCCGCGCGCGAATGAGATAACCGGCGGCCTCCTCATCGACGCTGACCTCGCCAGCAACACCCCCAACTGGCAATGAGCGGCAGGCTGCGACGCCGACGCTGGATCTGGAGGCAACCCGCCAGCAGGCGATTGTTACGGCCAGGGGCGTGGTCAAGGTGAATAGCGTGTGACTCCGCCCGACAGGGCTGAACATTTCGGAGCGTTAACGCCCAAGCTCACTGGTAAATCTGGATCACAGCGGAAGATCTGTCCGGGTACTGCGCCTTGTTGTACGCGTGTCCCTAACAGCTATACCGCCAAGCTTGCCCCGTGTTTTCTCAGCCACTCCTTCCGCTCGCGGTAATCCGGCATTACCTTGTCCACCTCATTCCAGAATGCATCACTGTGGTTGCTGTGATGAAAGTGACACAGCTCATGCACCACTATGTAGTCGATAATGCGCGGCGGTGCCATCATGCACTTCCAGTGAAAGTTCAGCAGACCACTTCTGCCGCAACTGGCCCAGCGGTAGCCCATCTCTTTGACTTTAATGCCAGCAACTTTTACGCCGACCTTGGGGGCGAAGTAAACAACCCGTTCGCTGAAGCGCTGCATGCCCTTGTCACTGAAATAGGATTCAAACGCCTGTTTTGCCGCATCAACGCCACCCTGCTCAATCACCGCACGGCTCAGGCAAAAGCGACCCTCTTTTAACTGCAAGGCGCAATCCTGATCCGACACCAGCGACAGGCGATAGGCGCGCCCCAGATACAAAAAAGTCTCGCCATTGACCCATTCGCGCGCCACGGCGCTGGCGTTCAGATCTTTCCATTCGGCCAGGTTGCGGTAGATCCACATGCGCTTGCTCTCCACCACCGCATCCACCTGTTCCGGGGTGTAATCGGCGGGCGGGCGCACAGACACCACGCCATTGCGTTCAATGACGATGTCGGTGGTTTTGCGCGGGCTGCCGGGCAGAAGCTGGTACTCGATATCTCTTACACGTCTTGCGCTCATGATCTGTCACCTCCCGCCACGCCTTTGACCAGTTCATCGTGACGATTCTTGGCGAGTTTCATAATTTCGATGGCAATGCGTTCGCGACTTTGTTTCAGTTCGGCAATGCCGGTCAGGGTCAGCGCGGTTTTAATCTCACTGCGGGTCTTTTTCTGTTTGTCGGCATTGTTCCAGAAATCAATGCTGGCAATGCTCTCTTGCAGGGTTTCGACAATGGCTTCCATCAGCACCTTCATCTTCGGCTTGGCAACGGGCGGCACCGCGCCATTTTCAAACGCTTCGTTAGCGATATGCTCAAAGAAGGTGGTGGCCTCGCGACTCATACCGTCCTCGCCCTGTTTGCGCCCTTCGATCGCCACCGTGCGCAGTTTTTCCAGCTCTTCGGCCAGC
>JAYWDX010000192.1:0-9623 GCA_043779675.1 Tenderia sp. (SeqCode) | reverse complement strand
ACGTTGTAGACCGCCTGTTCGGTGACAATCGCGTCCAGTGGGATATCCCAGGGTTGCTGCGGCAACTGCTCCATTTTTTGAAACTCATAGGCGATGCCGACCAACCGTGGTTTACGCCAGTGGCGGCGGTGACGCAGAAATTTCAGGGTGCGGTCGTAATAACCTTTGCCCATGCCGAGGCGGTTGCCATCGGTGTCAAAGGCAACCAAAGGCATCAGCACCAGATCGAGTCCGCAGGATGGTGTGGTGTGGTGTAGCGCGATGGTCGGTTCGGGGATGCCGTAGCGGTTGAGTATCAGCTCATCGCCTTCATCGTAACGGCCAAACCAGAGGTGGTTGAGGTTAGGCAGGCCGATGATTGGCAGATGCCACGTCTTGCGGCGCGCCCAGGCGAGTTGCATCAGTGGCTCAAGGCTCGGCTCGCCATCGTTGGCAATAAAACCGGCAATGCGGCTGCTCTGTCTGAAAAGTGGGGTGCGGGCTAGGTTGTTGGTGATGGCGAGTGTTGCAGCGTGACGTTGCGCTTCGCTGAGTTGCTGGCGCTGCCTGCGGATCTGTTTGCGAATGTCGGCGCGGGAGGTGGTCATGGGCATGCAGGCTTCCACGGGAATCATATATAGAGAACATCCTCCGCCTGTGTCGTCGTAGGCATCAGACCTTGAACCAAAAGTTCAAGTGGGAACATGCGAGAGTCATAAGGCTTTCCGACGAGCGGACATGCACACAGACTCTACGGGACCCGTCCCCAGGGGTTTTGTTTAAGGCTCAAAGGTTACTTAGCCTACATCGAGCACGGCAGAGAATGTTCAGTGGTTATAGTAGCCGATGTTTGCCAATTTCCCTAAAAAGAGTTTTAAGCAGCGGCTTTGGCGTTTATTAAGAGGGCTATCACGTCAACGGGAACAGCGTGGCGGAGGGGCTGTGTACCCGCGCTCTTTTATGTTGTGAGCGTGTGAATGGAACGTGTTGTTCTATTTACAGGAAGGCGGCGATATTTCGAACACCACAAATTTTATCGATTCGAATTGCAGTGTGATGCCGAAAAATTGAGTCTGAGGTGAGAGGTGGGCAGAGACTCCGGGCTGCGGGGTTCCGCTAAATCTGCGGGGTTGTTTGGTTATATCTCGATTTGACGGGCGCTGCTCAGCGCCGTTTCAATTTTGGTCTGTAGCTGTTTAACGCGACCGCTGAGGTTGCTGCCGTACTTTTCTGGCAGCGCCACGCCCTCTTTTTGCAATAGCTCGTGGGTGATATTCAGGGCGGCCATGATGGCGATATTGTCGTTACTGGCGGTAATGCGGCCGCGACCACGGTCGCGGATTTCACGCATCTTCTGGTCGAGATAACGAGCGCTGGCCTCAAGCTGGGCACGCTCCTCGGCGGGACAGGAGATGCGGTACTCCTTGCCTAGTATGGTGATAGTGACCGGGGTTGGCTCACTGGCCATATTCCTGCTCCAGGGTTTTGAGTCGCAGAATCATCGCTTCGATGCGGGATCTGGCAAGCTCGTTTTTTTCCATAAGGTGGCCACGCTCGGCAGTCAGTTGTGATTTATGTTCACGTAAAACATTGTTTTCATTCTTGAATTGTTGGCATAGCTGGATTAACTCATCAACCTTGGACTCTAGGGTTTTGAGATCATGATCATGGTGGCGACTGTTATCTGGACTCATAGGTGCCCAATATAGTGTGGCTGGCTGTTATGGTCAACGGCTTGGCGATGATACTATTACATCTCTGTCGCCCTATTTTTAAGGAAGTATTACCATGCCAGCCCCCAGTTACGATCAAGTCGCCACCCTGCTATCGACTTATGGCGATGCCATGAGTGCTCCCGAATGTCATGGTGTTCTCTGTGGCATGGTGAGTGCTGACCCCAAGCTCGACGGCAATACTTGGGCGCTGCGCATGCTTACCGGTGATTTGGACGAAGCGCTGGCCAATGGTGCGGCGGTCGAGGTGGATGAGGCCGACAAGGCTATATTTAAGGCGCTGTTTGATGACACGCTGTTACAGATAAATGATCCGGAACTGGCTTTTCAGCTGTTGTTGCCGGAGGATGATGAGGGGCTGGAGGGCGGAACTGCGGCCTTGGCTGACTGGTGTGAGGGTTACCTGTATGGGCTTAGCCTGGGTGGCATCAAGGACTTTGATGGCTGCACACCGGAGGTGCAGGAGTTTTGCGGTGATCTGGTTGAGATCTCGCACATCACCTTTGAAACAGGTGATGAAGGCGATAACGAGGCCGCCCTGTTCGAGATTGTCGAATATGTACGGATGGGCGCGTTGATGGTCTACGAAGAGCTGAGCAATCCCACCATCGGCAAAGCTGCTCGTCCCTCCGAGCATAAAATCACCTTCCATTAATCACTTCATCAGGTCGCGCCATGAATCGTAGCGAGTTTTCAAAACGCCGTATCCACCTGTTGCAGCTGCTCGGTGAGGGTAGTATCGCCATCCTGCCGGCCGCGCCGCAGACGATTCGCAACCGTGATGTGGAGCATGTCTACCGTCCTGACAGTGATTTTTATTATCTCACCGGCTTTCCTGAGCCAGAGGCGATTGTGGTGCTTATCCCGGGTCGCAAACAGGGACAGTCGGTGCTCTTTTGTCGCGAGCGCGATCCGCTCATGGAGACCTGGAACGGCCGCCGTGCCGGGCTTGATGGGGCGGTGGAAGGTTTTGGTTTTGATGACGCCTTCCCCATCGCTGATATCGACGAGATCCTGCCGGGGTTGATGGAGAATAAGGAGCGGGTCTTCTACGCCATGGGCAGCCACCGCGATCTTGACCAACGCATGATCGGCTGGCTCAACGAGGTGCGTAAAAAGAGCCGCGCCGGGGTTCAGGCACCGGGCGAGTTTGTCTCGCTCGAACATCTATTGCATGAGATGCGCCTGTTCAAGAGCAAGGCCGAGATCGAGGCGATGAAGAGGGCGGCCAGCATCTCCGCAGCCGCCCACTGCCGTGCCATGCAGCGCTGCAAACCGGGGCTGCACGAGTACCAGCTTGAGGCGGAGATCATGCACCACTTTATGGACAACGGCTGTCGCCATGCCGCCTACCCCTCCATCGTTGGTGGTGGTGCCAACAGTTGTATTCTGCATTACACCGAAAATGACGCACCGCTCAAAGATGGCGAGCTGCTGCTGATCGATGCTGGCGCCGAGTACGACAGCTATGCCGCCGACATCACCCGCACTTTCCCCATCAATGGCAAATTCAGCGAGGTGCAGCGGGCGCTCTATGAAGTGGTGCTCGCTGCCCAGTATGCCGCCATCGAACAGGTCAAACCCGGTAACCACTGGAACGACGCCCACGATGCTGCCGTCAAGGTGTTGACCAAGGGGCTGATCAAACTTGGCATCCTTAATGGCACACCGGCCAAGTTGATCAAGGAGGAGGCCTACCGCCCTTTCTACATGCACCGCACCGGCCATTGGCTCGGCATGGATGTACATGATGTCGGCGATTACAAGTTGGGTGGCCAGTGGCGCCTGCTGGAGCCCGGCATGGTGCTCACCGTTGAACCAGGACTCTACATCCCAGCAGACACCAAAGGGGTGGCGAAAAAGTGGTGGGATATCGGCATTCGCATCGAAGATGATGTGTTGGTGACTCGTACTGGGCATGAGGTGCTCACCAATGGTGTGCCGAAAGAGGTGGATGAGATCGAGGCGTTGATGGCGGGCCGCGTGATCACACCACGAGCCAGGAGCAAGGCGCGTACATGACAACAGCCGGGCAGAACGATTTCGACATCCTGATTGTCGGTGGCGGCATGGTCGGGGCTACAATAGCCTCTGCCCTGAGTCCGTTGCCACTGCGTATTGGGGTGATTGAGGCGGTGCCGCTGGGCGCCACGAGCCAGCCCGGTTATGACGATCGCGCCATTGCCCTGGCCCACGGTTCTGCCAGGGTGTTTGAGGCGATGGGGGTGTGGCCGCTGCTGGCCAAACATGCCAGCCCGATCAATAAAATTCATGTCTCTGATCGTGGCCACTTTGGTGTCACTCGCATCGATAGCACGACCGAGGCGGTGAGCGCCCTTGGTTATGTGGTCGAAAGCCGTGTGGTGGGCGCGGTGCTGGGTGAGGTGCTGTCCAAACTCGCCAATGTTGAACTGATCTGCCCGGCCACCGTTACCGCCATTACCACCGCAGGTGACGCTGCCGAGCTCGCCGTCGATTGCGGCGGGGTGATGCGTGAGCTAAGCGCCACGCTGGTGATCGCTGCCGATGGTGGTGACTCCGCCGTGCGCAGCTTGCTGCAGATTCCTACCCGTAGCTGGGACTACAATCAGAGCGCCATCATCGCCAACATCAGCCCCAGCCGTCACCACCAGGGGGTTGCCTACGAGCGTTTTACCGACAGCGGCCCGATTGCCATGCTACCCAACGCCAGTGCCGATGATCCAGAGCGCTGTAGTCTGGTCTGGACTGTGCACCGTGAGGATGAGCAGCGGGTCTTGAATTTAAGTGACGCGGCGTTTCTGGCAGAGCTACAAAACCGTTTTGGCTATCGCCTGGGTGAGCTGCGCAAGGTCGGGCGGCGTAATAGTTATCCGTTGCGGCTGGTATGTGCCAAGGCGCATGTGCGGCCACGGCTGGCGTTGATCGGCAATGCCGCACATACACTCCATCCAATCGCTGGTCAGGGCTTTAATCTTGGGCTGCGTGATGTGGCGGCGCTGGCGCAGGTGGTGGCCGAGGCGCACGTCGCCGGGAGCGACATCGGTGCGGCGGTGGTATTGCAGCGCTATACTGAATGGCGCAATTGGGATCATCGCAAAGTAATCGGACTGACCGATACCCTGGCGCGGCTCTTTAGCAATCCGCTGGTGCCCTTGGCGCTACTGCGTAATGCTGGTTTGGTCGTCATCGACGTGCTACCGCCACTGAAACGTCTGTTGACGCGCCAGACCATGGGGCTCTCTGGCAGGCTGCCACGCCTGGCTATGGGGCTGCCGCTGTTGCGAACGGAGAGCCGCCCTTGAGCGCTGTGTCGAGAATGACCATCTGTCGTGATGAGCTAGCTGTTAATTAGCGATAGATGGCTAAACGTATCAATGTTGGTTAATTATTAAGAATCAGGGGGCAGACCATGGCTGAGAATTATGATGTTGTCATTGTCGGGGGGGGCATGGTTGGTCTCACGCTGGCGTGCGCGCTGGGTGATACGGCGCTGAAGGTTGCGGTGCTTGAAGCGAATCCGATGGAGAGCAGCTGGCCCGAACAGAGTATTGGTCTGCGTGTCTCTGCCATCACCCACGCAACCCGTAAAGTTCTCGAAAGCATCGATGCCTGGCGCGGCATGGTCGAACGACGTGTCACCTCTTATGGTGAGATGCACGTTTGGGATGCCAGCGGTGATGGCGCGATCCACTTTGATGGCGCCGAAGCGGGCGCGCCTTCGCTTGGCTATATTATTGAAAACCGGATAATACAACTCGCACTGATGGAACGGGTGCAGCAGTTTGCCAATATCGACATCCTCTGTCCGATGCGCTGGCTGCAGTGGAATGATGATGGTGCGCAGCTTGTCCTCACTCTTGAAGATGGTCGTCAGCTCAATACTCATCTATTGGTGGGTGCCGATGGTGCGCACTCACAGGTGCGTGAGCAAGCGGGCATCGAGACCAAGGGCTGGGGTTACGATCAGGATGCAGTGCTGGCGATTGTTAAAACCGAAAAGTCGCATCAACATACCTGCTGGCAACGATTCCTGCCCAGTGGTCCACTCGCTTTCCTGCCGATGCATGACCACTATAGCTGTGTGGTCTGGTCAACCACGCCGGAGCAGGCCAAGCAGTTGCTGGCCGATGATGAGGCGCGGTTCAGAACCAAGCTGGCCGACGCCTTTGACCATACGCTGGGCGAGGTGGTTGAGGTTTGTGAACGGGGCTCTTTCCCACTGCGTTTGCAGCACACCCTTGATTACGTCAGGGAGCGCATCGCCCTGGTGGGGGATGCCGCTCACTCCATCCATCCGCTGGCCGGGCAAGGGGTTAATCTAGGCATGCTCGACGCCGCCGCATTGGCCGAGACCCTTCTCAGTGCTTATGATGCCCGTCGCGATATCGGTAGCCTTGCCACACTGCGCCGCTACGAACGTTGGCGCAAGGGACAGAACCTCTCCATGATGTTGTCGATGGATGGATTTAAACGGCTCTTCGGTTCCGACGTGATGGCGGTAAAGGTGGCGCGTAACCTGGGGCTCAATGCCACCAACTCACTGACGCCGCTCAAACGCCTTTTTATGGACTACGCTATGGGTGAGCGTGGCGATCTACCGAAGACGGCCCTGTAGCCTGAACTGAAAAGCTGCTGCCTCAGCGGCTTTTTGTTATGGTAGGTTGACTGAACTACCACCTGCTAAAACCGGTGGTTTTTACCAAGTGTGTTGATAATAAAAAATATGAGATCGGATGACTTTGGTCAATGTTTTCAGGCGGTTAAAAGCATTGATCTATTTCGTGCACAACCGCACAGTACAGAATAACCATGCAGGGAGATTATAATGGTCAACATACGAAAAAGGATTATCGTTGTGATGGGGGCTTTTAGCATGGGAGTTGTTAGCCTTGGCGCTCAGGCAGTATTGATTACCAATGGTTTTACATTTTCAGTGGCGGATGATTTTGCGGGGCCCTCTTTTCAAGGAACTCATTTTCACTCCAGCACGGAAGGCGATTTTGGTAATCCGATTGGGAAGCGGTTTCGACTGGAGCTGTAGCGACATTCAGTACGGCGGGGATTATTGTTGGAGACATCACAAGCTTTAATGTTTTAAGTCTGTTGGATGCCGCCATCCTCGCCGGAGATGGCTCATTCGGCATTCGGCTTGAGCCGTCTGTGAGGGATGTAAGCGGTCCAGCCCTTTTGATAACTTTCGTTTGACGACCACTGATGAGAGCACAGTTCCAGAACCGGCAACAATCGCTCTCTTAGGTCTTGGTCTTGCAGGTATGGGTTTTGCCCGCCCCTTGATATTCGACACACAACCTACCAGATCAAACATCTAAGCATCTATTACACATAATCAGATCAAAAAAATTGCACGCCGATCTCAAAGCTCTCTTCGTTGTGCTCTTTTATCCACTTAACGGTGCCGGGTTGTGCATTGCGAAATCCCTCCAGCCCTTCGATGCAGATCTCTTCATTGATCTGGTGGGGGTGGCTGACCTTCATGCCGACGCCACCTTTGCTTAGATTGACGAGTGTGCCGCTGTAATGGATGCGTTCCTTTTTGTCACCGCTGTGCTGTTCACTGAAGTAGATGGTCTCTTCCATAAACTCTGTACGTGGATGGATTCGCTGTTCGCTGGACATGATGCCTCCTTGGTTATGTGTCGAGATTTTTCCGAGAGTAACATGATGGGGGTGACAGCAGCACGCCATTGTCTATCCTAGAGGTGTATGCGTTGTACATGCTGCGTGATGTAAGTAAGAGCGGTGATGCAGCAGGAGTGGTCGCTGATTTCTGAGCGGCGTAACAAGGCGTAGTTGCCGCCAGGTGATCCATAGCATGACAGCGTGGCGTTGTCGCTCTCCGGTGGCGGTGTGCGTTCGGCAACCTTCAACCTTGGGCTGTTACAGGCGACGGCGTCTGCCGACCAATTACAACATGTCGACTATCTCTCAGCGGTCTCGAGTGGTGGTTAGATTGGTACGTCACTCACCTGGTTTATGTCAGTGATGGGTGGCAGCTTTCCGTTTTGGTACGGAGCGTGGTCATAACCGTGGCAGTCAGGGCAGTGTGCTGTCATTGGTTGTTGCACTCTTTGCTAACATCAATCATGTCTCCATGCACCGCTTTTACCGCAACCGTTTGATGGAAGCCTATATGCCAGACAAGCTGGAGGCACTCTCTGTTGCTGGTGTCAGCACAGGTCAGTACAACGCGGATGAGAGTTGTCTGCACAAGATTCCGCAGACGGCGGCGCCCTATCACATCATCAATACCAACGTGCAGTTGGTCGGGTCGCGAAACAGCACCTACCGACTGCGCGCCGGTGATAATTTTATTTTTTCGCCCAAATATTGCGGTGGTGATGCAACGGGTTATGTGAAGAGCAGTGACTATGTCGGTGGCAGCATGAATCTGGCGACGGCCTGCGCCATCTCTGGTGCAGCCGTTGCCTCGCGCCCGCGCCCGCTCACCTTTTTGATGACGTTGTTGAACGTGCGGCTGGGTTGCTGGATACGCAATCCCAAACATCCAGCCATGGTGGCGGGCCTCTCTCGGCCGCGCTGGTATTGGTATCTGTTTCGCGAAATGTTTGGTCGCGGCCTGACGGAAGATTGCTGGCACATCCACCTCTCCGATGGTGGCTACTTTGAGAATCTGGCGCTCTATGAAATGGTGCGGCGCAACTGTCGCACCATTGTGGTCTCCGATGCCGGGGCTGATCCCGACTGGCTGTTTGCCGATCTGGCGCGGGTGATCGAACTGGTGCGCACCGACTTTGGTGCCAAGATCGAGATCGATATCGAGTTGTTACAGCCTGATTCCAATACTGGCCTGTCGCAACAACCCTTTGTTGAGGGACTCATCCGCTATGGCAATGGCAGTATCGGCAATCTGATCTATATTAAAACTTCACTGTTTAAACAGTTGCCGGAAGATGTGGCGGGTTACAAACGTAAGTACCGAGACTTCCCAAATCAATCAACGAGCGATCAGTTTTTTGATGAGTTTCAGTTCGAGGCCTATCGTGAACTGGGCTACCAGGTCGGTAAGCGGGTGTTTGCCAGTGTGAAGCTGGATTGATGCTGGTTGCCGAGCGGGCAGTCAATCTGCCCGCTTTGATTGGCGGCGGTTACAGCTCCCACTCGTGCTCGCGGGCCGCGTCTGCTTGTGGCACGGCATTAGTGCTGTTTTCTACCGCTTGGATAAAGGCCGTCACCAATGGGTGTGGTTGCGTCGCTGTTGAGTGCATCTGTGGCACAAACAGAGTACCGATAAAAAATGGGTGAGAGGGGTGCTCAATGGCGCGGATCTCACCTTCGGCATCGGCAGCAACAACCTTCATCTGGCTGGCCTTGATGATTTCGGCGTAGGCAGGATTAACACCGTAATTGCAGCAGTAGCGTTCGTTGGTGGTAATTGTGCCGTAGATGCGGGCCAGGTGTGATTTTGGGGCGAGCGTGATAGGCAGTTCGCGGCCATCAAGCGAGCTGGCCAGTCGGGAGATGAAGAGATGTGCGCCATCGGGTGAGTATTCGCCGTGCCCGGCATCAAAAAAGCTGAGCATGTTGTGCGCCAGGTCGATAATCATGTGTTGAAAGCCGCCGCAGGTGCCGAGCAGCGGAATGCTATTTTCACGGGCATGTTTGATGATGGTGAGCACGTTCTGCATATTTTTGTAGGGACTGCCGGGGGCGATCCAGAAACCTTGGTATTGAGTAAAGGTCTCACTGGTAATGTCGTTGCTGGCGACCCACTCATGACCGATCTTGGCGCCAAGTTTATGGAGAGAGTGCTCAATGGCGCTATTGGTGGCTAGATGTGGCGCATATTCGGGCGAGGAGTCGCCAATGATTGCAAACTTTAACATGTGGATTCCGCAGCTTGGTGACATTATGGGTGTCGGGATTGAGGGGCTAGGTTATCATTTTTTG
>JAYWDX010000191.1:0-2171 GCA_043779675.1 Tenderia sp. (SeqCode) | reverse complement strand
GAGGATGTGATTACACTGAAACAACATGAGCTTCAAGCCATTCAGCTCGCCTTTGAACAGAGCGATGATGGCAAGATCAAACCGGTATTCGAAGCGCTGGAAGGGGCGTATGAGTATGGGGTGTTGCAGTGTGTCAGGGCGACGTTAGCGCCACAGCGCTAGCCCATAATAACAACCACCCTCCCCTTACAATATAAAAGGGGAAGGTGTTTAAAGCGTTAACGTCGTGCAGCAGTCTTGGCCTTTTTTTCATTCTCTGGCAGGGTGATATTCAACTCCAGAATATCAAACCCACCTTCGCGATCCAGATTAACCTTAATGTCACCCAAATCGATATTGGCATACTTACTAACTACCGCCAGCAATTCCTGTTTGAGGGCCGGCAAATAGTCTGGCGCATCATCATTGGTATGTTCATGGGCAAGAATGATCTGCAAACGCTCCTTGGCGACAGAAGCGCTTTTCTTGTTGCGATTGCGTGTTAGGTAATCAAGAATAGACATGGCTTAGGTCCCAAACAGTCGTTGCAGAAAACCCTTTTTCTCGGGTTCCATGAAGCGCATCGGACGTTCTTCGCCCAGGAAACGCGCCACCAGATCCTGATAGGCCTGGCCACTGCTGCTGTCATCATCACGTACTACCGGCACACCGGAGTTGGAGGCCTGCAACACCGCCGGCGACTCTGGGATAATGCCTAGCAGTTTGATGCCGAGCAGCTCCTGGATATCCTCGATGCTGAGCATCTCGCCACTCTCAACGCGGCTGGGTGAATAGCGTGTCACAACCAGATGTTCCTTGATTGGCTCCCGACCATCTTCAGCACGTTTCGACTTGGCGCTAAGGATACCGAGGATACGATCAGAGTCACGCACCGACGAGACCTCGGGATTGGTAACAACCAATGCCTCATCGGCAAAATAAAGCGCCATCAATGCGCCCCGTTCGATACCGGCAGGTGAGTCGCAAACAATGAATTCAAAGCTCTCTTTCAGCTCATCAATCACCTTGCCTACACCCTCTTTAGAGAATGCATCTTTGTCGCGGGTTTGCGATGCAGGCAGGATATAGAGATTGTCGTAGGCCTTATCGCGAATCAGCGCCTGTTTCAGCGTTGCTTCACCATTGATAACATTGACAAAATCATAGACCACGCGACGCTCGCATCCCATGATAAGGTCCAAATTGCGCAGTCCAACATCGAAATCGATAACAACCGTTTTATGACCAAGCATGGCCAAACCGGTAGAAAAACTTGCGCTGGTGGTAGTCTTGCCTACCCCACCTTTGCCTGACGTAACGACAATAACCTTGGACAAGGTTGCCTCCTTAATTCACTCAAAATAGACTCAATCACTATTGCACCAACAGGATGCAACGACCGTTTATTATTCTCTTCCTAACCACATAATCGATAGCTCAAACCGTTTAACTCAACGGTGATATCAGTAGTTGTGTGCCTTCAAGGTACACCTGCACAGCCTTGCCACGCATATTGGCTGGCTGTGACTCTTCATAAACTTGATAATTGCCGGCAATGGCGAGTAGCTCAGCTTCCATAGATTGGATAAAAATACGGGCATTGACGTCACCCAATACACCGGCCATGGCACGACCACGCAGTGGCGCATAGATATGGATGTTGCCATCGGCAATCACCTCTGCGCCGGCGTTTACCTGCGCCATGACAACAAGATCACCACCCTGGGCATAAATCTGCTGACCAGAACGAACCGGCTGCCGTATCACGCGCGTCGGGCGAGCCACCGACTGTGCCAGGACCGGCACTTCGCTCTTGGGTGCTGCTTCGGCGGTTTTTTTACTTGTCGCGGCCGGAACCGCACCACCTTTCAGTACGGCCAAACCGGCGGCAATCGCTGCCGCATTTTGTACTTCACTACCCTGACGTATGCCCACTGGAACCAGCTGATGGCATCGCAACAGCGTTGCAAGGACCGAGAGGTCGAGCAGACCATCCTCGTCCTTGACATGTTCAAGGTCAATCACCACCGGGGCATTTTCAAAAAAAGCGAGATGTTTAGCCAGGTGTTCAGAGAGCGTCTCGCCTATCTCCAGAACATCGGCGCTATAGAGCCGCAATACCGGCAGCGTAAACATTGAACCTTTGATTTCGACTGCGCGATGACCGTCAGATGTCACGGATGCCTCTACTT
>JAYWDX010000190.1:0-4185 GCA_043779675.1 Tenderia sp. (SeqCode) | reverse complement strand
CGGCGTTGCGGCGTCTCGACTGTGGTTCTGGGGTGCTGGTGCTGACCGACATGTACGGCTCGACGCCGAGTAATGTTGCCAACCGTCTGGCCAGCGAGTCAAATGTCATGGTGGTGGCAGGTTTGAATCTGCCGATGCTGGTGCGAGTCTTTAACTACCCGTCACTGTCGCTGCTAGAACTGGCCGATAAGGCGGTGAGTGGCGGCCGTGATGGTATTTTTATCTGCGATATGGATGAGATGTGCTTAATAGAACGGTAGAAATTATTAATAAGCTGGGGTTGCACGCCCGCGCCGCTTCCAAGTTTGTCAAAACGGCCGCCGGTTTTACCAGCGAAATTACCATGCGCAAAGGTAACCGTAGCGCCAATGGCAAGAGCATCATGGGGGTGATGATGCTTGCCGCCAGCCGTGGTTCGATGCTCGAGTTGACTGCGGAGGGGGCAGATGAGGAGCAGGCGATGGCGGCGCTGGAGCAGCTGATTGCGGAGCGCTTTGGGGAGGCGGAGTAATTAAGACCCTATTGATAGATCCTTTAGCTAAATCTATTCACCACTGACACAGAAGCAAGGAGCGGGAAAGATGGAGCATCAGCGTGTTGAACCAGTACTGCTTGGCATCGTTTGCCGTACCTGCCAGGTCTCTTTGTCCGCAGCGGTGCTTTCCCGTTGCTGTCTGCCGTGGTGGTTATCTATGAAGTTTCCGGGTTAATAATATGGCACCGCTTGGACTTAAAGGGGTCGGCGTCTCGCGCGGCATTGCCATTGGCAAGGTCCATCTGCTACAGCGTAATCAGCTTAATATCCGTGAATCACTAATCCCCGTTCACCTGATCGAGGCCGAGGTCGACCGTTTTAACCAGGCGTTGGCTACCGCCCAGCAGCAGCTGGCGGTGATACGTGGCAAGATCCCGCTCAATACCCCTGTTGATATTGTCTCTTTCTTTGATACCCATCTGCTGATGATGGCCGACAGGGCGCTCTCTAGCGTGCCTATCGAAGTGATCCGTCGGTGTGGCTGTAATGCCGAGTGGGCGCTGAAGTTGCAACGCGACTCGCTGGTGGCGGTGTTTGAGGCGATGGATGATCCCTATCTGCGCACCCGCAAGGATGATGTTGATCATGTGGTCAATTGCATTCAGCGAATCTTGCTCAAGCAGAGCGAACGGGTCTCCGGCAATGGTGATGGCAGCCTTGCAGGGTGTGTCATTATCGCCGACGACCTGGCCCCTTCCGATACGGTCACGCTGCAGCATGAAGGCATTGTCGCCTTTGTGACTGAACATGGTGGCCCGACCTCCCATACCACTATCCTGGCGCGCAGCCTTGGCATCCCGGCGGTGGTCGGGGTTAAAAATGTGCTGCGTTATCTGATACAGGATGAGTCATTGGTCGTGGATGGCCACCATGGCGTGGTGATTGCGGGTGCTGATGCGCGCAGCCTCAGCTGTTATCGCAAGCGTCAGGCACAGGAACGACACCATTCAGCTGAGCTTGGCAAGCTCAAGGAGATGCCCGCCGTGAGTCGCGATGGCACGGTGGTGACACTGCTGGCCAATGTCGAGCTGCCTGAGGATATGGTGATGTTGGCGCGGGTGGCGGCTAAAGGGGTGGGACTTTATCGCACCGAGTACCTCTTTATGAACCGTCTAGAACTGCCTGACGAAGAGGAGCAGCTCGACTCTTACCGTAAAATTGTGCGCGCCCTTAACGGCACACCGCTGACGATCCGCACCCTCGACCTGGGGGCTGATAAAGAGTTGCATGCGGATCGGCGTCAGGGAGTGCGCGGCACGGTGACAACCAATCCAGCCCTGGGGCTGCGAGCCATCCGTCTCTGCCTGCGTGACCCCTCGCTCTTTAAGCCGCAGTTGCGGGCGATTCTACGGGTGGCGGCAGAGGGACCGGTAAGCATGATGATCCCGATGCTGACAAGCATGCAGGAGCTGCATCAGGCGTTGGAGCTGATCGACCAAGTCAAGATCGAGCTACGCCAGGAGGGCAAAGCCTTTGATGAGTTGATTGCTATTGGCGGCATGATCGAGGTGCCAGCGGCGGCCCTCTCTGCCGCTGCCTTTGCCAAATATCTCGACTTCTTCTCCATCGGTACCAACGATCTGGTGCAGTACACGCTGGCGGCGGATCGGCTCGACAACGCCGTCAACTACCTCTATCAGCCGACCCACCCGGCGGTGCTGCGGTTGATCAGCATGACTATTAAGGCCGGGCGCAAGGCCGGCATTCCCGTCTCCATGTGTGGCGAGATGGCGGGCGAGCCGCGTTATACCCGGCTGCTGCTGGGGTTGGGGCTGCGTCAGTTCAGCATGCAGCCGGCCATGGTGCCGGAGGTGAAACGCATCGTCCAGGAGAGTGATATTGATGCGCTGGCCAAAAAGGTGCGGCGGGTCATGCAACTTGATTCGATGGTGGAGGTTGAGACCCTGGTTGAACGTCTGAACAGCGCTTAGCACCTGATCGTAAACCTTCCAATAAAGGGTGGCGCTAAGTTCTTATTCCCCTTAAAATTCCGGCCTCCATTTCGGCTCCCGACGCGATGATCGCCGCCCATGCCTGACTCCCCTGATAACGAACAGTCACAGACGCGCCTACAACGGTTTGCCAAGGCGTTGGCGAGTGGCCGTCTGGTCAATATCCGGCGCATGGTCAACGAACTCTACCCTGCCGAAATCGCCCATCTGCTCGAATCGCTGCACCCCAGTGAACGTGAACTGGTGTGGGAGCTGGTGGAGCCGGATAAAGACGGTGAGGTTCTCACCTACGTCAACGATGATGTACGCGCCAAGCTGATCCGGCAGATGGCCCCGGCCGAGCTGGTGGCCGCTGCCGAGACCATGGAGACCGACGATCTGGCGGATCTGCTTCAGGATCTGCCCGATATCGTGATCCAGGAGGTGCTGGCGTCGATGGGCAGCCAGGATCGCGAACGGCTGGAGACGATGCTGGCCTATTCGGAAGATACCGCCGGCGGTCTGATGAACATCGACACCATCACCGTGCGCCCCAACGTTACCTTGGATGTGGTGTTACGTTACCTGCGGCTGCGCGGCGAGATCCCGCCCATGACCGACTATCTGGTGGTGGTCAATCGTGCCGACCGTTACATCGGCCTGCTCTCGATTGCTGATCTGCTCACTAAAGACCCAAGCCTGAGCGTGGGGCGGGTGATGGTGAAGGATATCGACCCCATCCCCGCCCTGATGCCAGCGCGTGAGGTGGCGGAGATCTTTGAATTTCGCGACTTGATATCGGCCCCCGTGGTCGATGATGACGGCAAACTGCTGGGCCGTATCACCATCGATGACGTGGTCGACGTGATTCGTGACGAGGCCGAACAGTCCATCATGCGCATGGCCGGTATGGACGAAGAGGATGATATCTTCGCGCCGGTGGTGACCAGTTCGCGGCGTCGTGGCATCTGGCTCGGCATCAACCTGCTCACCGCCTTTCTTGCCTCGTGGGTGATTGGTCTCTTTGAGGCCACCATCGAACAGATAGTGGCGCTGGCGGTGCTAATGCCGATTGTCGCCAGCATGGGCGGCGTCGCCGGCAGCCAGACCCTGACACTGGTGATCCGTGGCATGGCCCTGGGTTATATCGACTCTGCCAACGCTAAACGTATCCTTACCAAAGAGTTGGCGGTCGGCGCCCTTAACGGTATGGTGTGGGCCATTGTGGTCGGCGTGGTGGCGGGCTTCTGGTTTAGCGAGGTCAAGATCGGCCTTATCATCGGCGTCGCCATGCTCGTCAATCTGATCGTGGCGGCGCTGGCGGGTGCCACCATCCCGCTGTTGATGCGCCGCTTTGGCACCGACCCAGCACTCTCGTCGTCTGTGGTATTAACGACGGTCACTGACGTGGTGGGCTTTTCGGTCTTTTTGGGGTTGGCGACACTGCTGTTGTTCTAGCCTGATCTGGCAGCACAGCCTGCTGTGGCGACAAAAATGTATCGTGAATCATCTATTCTGGTCGATATATCAGGTACGTCAGTGGCCACAAAGAGCGGATCTCCCAATGCCTGATATATTCATCGCCCGTCAGCCCATCTATAACCGCACCCGGCATGTCTTGGGTTATGAACTGCTTTATCGCACGGACGATGAGAATCGCGCCAAACTTCCGGAAGGTGATGTGGCCACCTCTCAAACCCTGCTCAACGCCTTTACCGA
>JAYWDX010000189.1:0-9764 GCA_043779675.1 Tenderia sp. (SeqCode) | reverse complement strand
GCGGGCGATGTCACTGCACCAACTTATGCCGATCTCTACGCCGCAAAATCACGATCCACTACATCTAGTGGGCGGGTGTGACAACCCGATAAGCACGGTTGGTTGTTTAGGCGTTGATGTTTCTGTTGTGAATTGGAACGCTTACAGCCACAGGGTTGGGTTGGCGTTTAGGGTTGCGGTTAACCAGGTTTTCAAAAGGCCTTCTGATGGATTGCCTAAGTTGCTTTTGTTGTTGAAAGTCGGTAGTGTATACCGTCAATTTTAGAATTAGTCTAGAGTGTTTATTTTCAATACAAACAGGGAGATTTTATATGAGCGTACTCGTAGGACGTCCTGCACCCGATTTTACTGCCGCCGCTGTGATGGCCGATGGCACTATTAACGAAAACTTCAAACTGTCAGATCTGAAAGGCCGTTATGTTGTTTTGTTCTTCTGGCCGCTGGATTTCACCTTTGTCTGCCCCTCTGAAATCATCGCTCATGACCATCGTGTTGCTGAGTTGAAGAAGCGTGGTGTTGATGTGGTTGGTGTCTCCATCGATTCACAGTTCACCCACTTTGCCTGGCGTGAAACCCCCGTTAACAAGGGTGGTATCGGCCGCGTTCAGTTCCCCATGGTGGCTGACGTAAAGCATGAAATTCAGGAAGCGTATGACGTTGTCCATCCAGAGGCGGGTGTTGCCTTGCGTGCCTCTTTCTTGATCGATAAAGAGGGTGTGGTTCAGTCTCAGACCGTTAACAATCTGCCGTTAGGCCGTAACGTCGATGAGATGGTGCGTCTGGTTGATGCTCTGCAGTTCACCGAAGAGCATGGTGAAGTCTGTCCTGCTGGTTGGAAGCCCGGTGATGCTGGTATGAAGCCGACAACCGAAGGTGTTGCCGATTATCTGGGCAAACACGCCCAGACGCTCTAATTTGTAACGTCGTTGTAGAAAGCCAAGGGCTGCCAGGTGCGGCCCTTGGCTTTTTTGTGGCCGGCAAATTTAGCCCGTTATCGTGGATGCCTGTTAAAATCTCTCTATGGCTGCAAAAATCAAGTTGCTTAGTATTCTGGCAGATGGCCGTTTTCACTCTGGCGAAGCGCTGGGGCGGGCGGTTGGTGTGAGTCGCACCATGATATGGAAATACATCCAAACCCTGCAAGCACTGGGGATAGAGTGTTACTCGGTGAGTGGTAAGGGATATCGTTTGGCGATGTCTGTTGAGCTGCTGGAACAAGATCTTATCGAAGCGGCGATGGATGAGGTGAGTCGTTCACGGCTAACGGCGATTGAGCTTCATTCTGAGATCCACTCTACTAATCGCCATCTGTTGGAACAGCTCGGGAGTCTCAGCAGTGGCCATGCCTGTTTTGCCGAGCGGCAGACGGCTGGACGTGGTCGGCGCGGCCGTGAGTGGGTTTCGCCCTTTGCCCGCAATATTTATCTCTCCCTCTACTGGCGTTTTGACATGAGCCCGGCGCTGCTTTCTGGATTGGGGCTGGCGATTGGTGTGGCGCTCATCCGCGCCTTGCAGCAGCTTGGCATCAACGATGCGGGGCTGAAATGGCCCAACGACGTTTTGTGGCAGGGGCGCAAGCTGGCCGGGATTCTCCTAGAGATGAGCGGTGAGAGTGGCGGCCCCTGTCACGTGGTGATCGGTGTTGGCATGAATGTAAACATGGTTGATGACGGTGTCAGCATTGATCAGCCCTGGGTGGCGCTCAACGATATCACGGCGTTGCCGTTATCTCGTAATCGTGTCGCCGGTGTTTTGTTGCACCATCTGTTGGTATCTATTCAGCAGTTTCAGACGGGCGGTTTGGAATCATTCATCCCCGAGTGGCAACAAGCCGATGCCTATGTCGGGCAGGCGGTGGTCATTTTGCAAGGAGATAAGGCGACTATGGGGCAGGCCCAAGGGATTGATCCGAGTGGCGCCATTATTGTGGAAGTGGATGGAGTGGCGCGTCGCTTTCATTCCGGTGAAGTGAGTCTGAGATCAGCGGTGTAACTATGAACTTACTCTTGGATATCGGCAACAGTTGCCTCAAGTGGGCCTGCAGCGATGGAATGCAGTTGATCCGCCGTGGCACGGCGGTGTGTGATGAAAATCTGTTTTCGGTGCTGACTGCTGCGTGGCAGGGGTTGCCCAGACCAGAAAATATCGTTGCATCCAACGTCGCGGGCGATGAGTTCACGCAACAACTGGATCAATTTCTCGACACTCATTGGTCATTACGTGTGCAGTATGCAGCCGTTGAGCAGGGGTGGGGAGGGCTGGTTGTTGCCTATCCGCAACCGCAATTTTTTGGTGTCGATCGCTGGTTGGCACTGATTGCTGCACGCCACCAGTATCCTGGGGGTATCTGCGTCATCGATTGTGGTACAGCAATGACCATTGATGCAGTAGATACACATGGCAAACATTTGGGCGGAGTGATCGCGCCAGGGCTCGACCTAATGCGTGGCACGTTGATGCAACGTTCGAGTGGAGTGAATCGCGGGATATACACCATAAATGAGATGAGTACGGCGGTGCTGGGGAGCGATACCCAGAGTGGCGTAGAGCGTGGTGTGTTATACGCAGTAGCCGGTGCCATTGTGTATACTCTGATTAAGCTTAAGACTGAGCTCGATGCGCCGATAACATCAATCATCACGGGTGGGGATGCCGAAAGGGTTATGGCCGAACTAGGTGGTGAATATCACCACTCACCAAATCTTGTATTACATGGACTGCAACTACTCTCTGGACGTTAGTCGCAAATGAAATGGATTGTTATAGCGCTGGTTGTGATTAACGCAGCCTATTTTGTTTGGCAGCAGCAGTTTATGGCAACTTCTGAAGTGGCTGTATCCTCTACAGCTGCAACGGATAAGGCACTGCGGCTTGCTGCTGAGGTGGATGAAAATCCTGCCACGACGGCGCCAGGGTCTGCGCAGCCACAAGAGCCGCCAGCAGACAATGCTCCGCAGCAAAAACAGGCATCCGCGCCACCATCCGAAAAAACAGCTGAGCCACCCGCACCTGTTGAGATAGTGCCACCTTCTATTCGGGCTTGTTACAGCGTAGGCCCATTTTTACAGGTGCATGATGTCAGTAATACCGCCAAAATTTTTGAGGCAGCGGATGGCATTGCAACACAGCAGCGTGCGGCGACAGAGCGCAGTCAGGCAGGTTATTGGGTCTACGTGCCCCCGTTTGATACTTTACCAGCGGCACGGGCAGTGCTGCGTGATCTGCAGAATCGTGAGCTTCGGGATGTGTTGGTGATATCAGAAGGCGCAAAGGCAAATGCAATCTCCGCCGGAGTTTATAACGTCGAGGCGCAAGCACAGGAGCGGCGCGATTCGATTCGAGCGTACGGTTATCGCGCAGAGATTGATACGCTTTTTCGTACACAGCCGCAATACTGGCTTGATGTTGAGTTGATGAACACGCAGACAATTCCGGAAGGCTTGTGGCAAAAGGCGGCAAAGAAGTTCCCCAGCATCAAACGCGTAGAACAAGCTTGTGAATAGTGGCAATTCCCCATTGGAGTATGTATAATTCGCCGCTGTGGTGCTGGCGTAGCTCAGCTGGTAGAGCAGCTGATTTGTAATCAGCCGGTCGGTGGTTCGAATCCTCTCGCCAGCTCCACTAAAAATCAAATTTTGACAAGCTCCCCTCTTGTAGTCCTTCTGCAACTCCCAAATATGTCAACGCTCAGTCGTGAAGATAGGACTCTTCTATAAACATCACGCCTTGATTAGCAATTAATGCGGCGATCATGAGTTCCCTGGCGTAAATACGAAAACCGGGGTTAACGATGGCGTGCTCTTCCATTGCAAGTGAAAGATCGATCATCTGTGCAGACAGCCCACGCAATTTATCAGTAATCTGTTCTTTGGTCATTGCATGGACTCTCCGCACTGGGCTGGAGGCAGTGCTAAAACTAGTGGCATGCTGATCTCATTGATACGGTTGCAGGAAACGAACGGTTCCCTTTTCGTAATTGGGGTGTTTGCTTGACGAGTCGCTGTCAAAGATGATTCCATGTCCGATGTTCCATTGTGGCGAGCTATATTTTAAATGAATAATTCAATATAAATAATTTTATAAGAATAATAGCCAGTTTCGCATTACGTCAAGTTAATTTGAATAGCTAATTTAAAAAATAGATGAGCATTAAAGAAAGAGCATTGGCCTTGATCGAAGCAAAGCAAGCCAGCCCCAAGCAGTTAGAAGGGCTGACGGGGATCGATAGGTATCGCTGGCAAAACCTGAAAAACAAGGAGAGTCAGAAGGCCACGGAAGAGCATCTGGAGGCGCTCATTAGCCTCTGGCCGGAATATGCCTATTGGCTGGTGACCGGCAAGACAATACCAAAGGTGGGCCAAATAGAACCAACAGTAGCCGCCAAGTTAAAAATGGTTGCGGAGGATCAGGAGAACTACACCGTGTAGTTGCTGTAAAAGAGAATTGTCTTTCCCCTGATAGATTCCCGTTTCTAACTGGTCTGCATAACTCTCCAGGTGACCAGCTTGGCCCAGGGGTTCCCTGACATGGCTGGCCATCGCGTCCAAAAAAAGCGATAAATAACGAGTCGTATCGTTAAGGCCCGAGTTGTGAGGTTGTACTCGCAATTTGCAATCAATTTACTGTTGATAAAGAGACGGTAATATAATGTGCATTCAATTTTAAGAAGGAGATAACAATGTCAAAAGCATCAGCACGACACCTGCTCGTGGACACCGAAGCACAGTGCCTTGAAATCAAGGCGAAGATTGAAGCCGGGGTAGACTTTGCCGCCATGGCAAAAGAGCACTCCAATTGCCCGTCAAAACGTGACGGTGGTGATTTGGGCGAATTCGGTCGTGGCATGATGGTGCCTGAGTTCGATAAAGTGGTGTTCACTGCACCGCTGCATGTCGTGCAGGGTCCGGTGAAGACTCAGTTCGGTTACCATCTGCTGGAAGTGACTGCCCGCGCTGAGTAAGCGTTAGCCACGGGTTTTGTATTGCAAAGGCCAACACACCCTGTGTTGGCCTTTTCTTTTTTAGGGACGTGTTTACTGTTGGTTGTGGGAGTACATCTGAATGGGAGAGGTGGTTAAGTTTCAGCGCCCTAAGCTGAGTGATAAGCATCGGGGCAAAACGTTATGCCAGAATGGGTTTCATAAATGGGAGGTTGTCAAAGCATCTCAGTTTGATGTTAAGCAAGGACAGCTGGTTTCACTCTACAAATGTAGTCGTTGCGGAGTCACTAAAACAAAAGCTACTTGAGTGGAGAGTATCGAGTGGCTTACCAGTAGAAAGAGGTCGCTAGCCCTAGTTCACTGGCAATCTCTTTTCTGTATGAGATACGAAGATCCCAGTGACGGTTAATCTCTAGTCTGTTTTCCCAGTGCATGATTTGATGATGTGTTTGTGTATGGTTGAGATATTTTTTATGGCCTATTGATAACTGTGTTTTCCAATAGGATGTAGGCGTGGATAATAGTGAAGCATTGATGCTACTTGCCAGTGTTCCAGAGTTTTGGTTTTTACTTTGTACTAGCCCGCCGATCATTGCATAAATAACGCTATTCTTTGAGAGCGCCGCTGCCTTGCCAATCCCGCCGTTGATATTAAACATTAAACAATCAGTGCAGCTTAGATCTTGGCTGTCGAGACCAAATTTTAAGCGCCAGGCGGCACCACCATCACCGGGTAGTCCTGTTTGGGAAAGATTGAGTGTTTCTATATCAACAAGGTCAAGGCTCCTGATCTTTAATTTATTCTCCAGAAATATTGCCCGAAGATTAAACATGGTGAGTCTCGAGTTGGGTATGCGTCCAGCATCAGGCATCAGCATGTCATAGTATGTGGGGCGAAATTGCAACTCAATGCCTGCGCCGTGCTCGTTGTTGTGAAGTAGTCCCATTCTGACCATGCTAGGTAATGGCCCTTCATGTGGCGGTGAGTCCTTCGCTTGAGGCGGGCTTTTATGCGCTGATTGTGGTGAAAGTTTGCTGCGCTCGATTAGAAATGTAGTTTTTTTGCGTTGATAATTTTTATCGCTATTTTCGGTGAGAACGCGAAATTCATAATAATCAATGAGTGTGTCGATGATCTGTACCTTCTCTGTGTCAGATAGAGATGTAAACATAGGTGTGGATAAACTGTTTTCATCGGCAACCAGATTTTTCAAGATTATTTTTTGATGATCTCTAAGCTCTGAAAATCCGTCATAAAAACGATTTTGGCGCGATGGTACGCGCTTTATATTGCGTATGATTGGGTGCCCATTTATTTTGGTCATGGCCAGATGGTCAAAGATAGTGGCTGGTAGTACCCATGGTGCATCATGCGAAAATAAAGATTCGTTGCTTACCAGCTCCAGCAGCTCTGACATTCGATATGCACAGTTCTCTTTTGCAAAATAATAGGTGAACTGTGCACCAAGCAATTCCCATGCATGAGCAATAATTTTCCTGACTTCATCCTGAGAGAGTGCAAGTTCATATTCCCACATGTCTCTCAATTCATCTTCACCATAGTTGTGGTTGTATCTGTAAAATTTTGCGTGTGAGAAGGTGGCGTTGTAGCCGCCAAAAATTCCGTTAGTTATATAAACCAGTGGATTTTCATTTTCAGGAACGATGGCGCCGTAGTTGATGGTTTGTGCCAGTAGATCAACAGGGATGGTTGATTGTCCTGGATTGGCTTTGAGTAGGATGTGGCCATAAAACGAGGCGGGATTGCTTAAGTAGCCCGTTACAAATACCAGGCTAATTGATTCTATTTTTCCGTTCATCGACCAGTCATTAAATTGTTTGCATATAACCTCAGGGGGACGTGACTGATTCCAGTCCAGTTGCTCTTTCAGCCATTGGTAACGTGCAATGAAACGACATTGGGCATGGCTGTCGGGTGTGTTATCGAGAGGAATAAAAAAGGCGTTTAATGTTGCATCAAGTTCTTTTGCTGGGTTTTTTCTGCCCATCGCAGAAAGAAAAAAACTGGGATTAATGATTTCACTGCTGCTGTTTTTGTTGGAAGTCGAGTTTGTGCGTGGATAGTGTAGGAGCTGAAGCCAGTACGGGTGTTGTGCAAGATTTTTCAGTTGCGCCTGTTCTATAAGGGCATGGGCATCTGCGGATTGTTCTGTTGCTTCAGCAGCAGATAAAAATAGTGGCAATACGAGCAGTAAAGAGATGGCACTTCTAAATAAATCTCTCATGAATATAAATAGCCGGATGAGGTGTGGTGAGGTGGTTGCTACCTTGGTGGAAATAAAAAAGCCTGTTGATTGTGTCAACAGGCTTCAATACATACTTTTATATCGAGTGGATTAAACGGCCTGGCACTGCTGGGCATGTGTGCCGGTTACCTGTCTCTGGAGGATTTTGTAATAGTCCTGAGCTTTTTCTTGGCCGTTCTTTTCAGTGTAGGTGACATTCAGCATGGAGCTGCTCAGTTCGCTACGCATGGCGCCCACAATGCTTTCATGCGCGGCATTGTCGCAGCCCATGATGTGGAGCACGGCGCTAACATGTTGGCCATTGCCCTTGATGGTCTCTTCTGCAAGATTTGCATAGGTCTCGTTGATGAATAAGGCAGCAACAACCTGCTTCCCTTCGCAAGTGTTTTTTGACAGGCCGGCAGAGGTGACGGCTGTAGTACCAAGATCCCAAATTACGTTTGAAATGGCGGCAGCCCATGGGGTGGTGGAAAATATCATGGCGCCGATGCCGCACTCGGTCCACGGATTTAATTGCTCATCTGCCGCAGAACTGACGGATGGGATAGCGATCAAAAAGGCGGAAGCTGCGATTACTGTTTTTACTGCATTCATTTGTGAACCCCTTATTTTATGCCTGATTTATTATTTTTGCTGCGGTTAATAACCGTGAGTCACATTAATGTTGTTCGATCTTAGTGTCAAACTGTGAAGGGATGCGTGCTTGTTGGTTGATTGAGCGATCGGACGACACTATTTTGTAAGTGGGGATGCGTAATGACAGAGGAAGGAGGTAATAAAAAAGGCCGCGATATTTTATTATCGCGGCCTTTTGAATTCGTGGTGCCCAGAGACGGAATCGAACCGCCGACACGAGGATTTTCAATCCTCTGCTCTACCGACTGAGCTATCTGGGCGCTGGAAGGCGTGTATTAAACCAATTGCCTCTTTATGAGTCAAGTTTCTTTTCGGGCTTTTCCAGATAAAAAGTGATCGTGATACTCTTTCCTGCTTTGATGGATCGGGGGTGACGGCGGTGAGGCAGATGGGCGCGTTGTTTAGGGTGCTTTTGTTGGCGGTGTTGGCGCTGTTTTCTACGGTGAACATGGCGCAGGATGAGAAGATCGTGCGTTTCCACCATGAGGATATGAAGGGGTGTGTTGCCTGTCATCAGGAGGGTGATGCGGCGCTGTTCCGTAAGGCGACCTCAACCGCGTGTATCGAGTGCCACCAACAGAAAGGGGTGCGTATCGATCTGGGCAAGGCGCTGGAGCAGCTGGAGGCGGCGATCCTGACGGCCAAGCCGTTGCAGCGGGCTGAGGGGCAGGGGCCGGGCATGGGTATGCCGATCTATTACGATAAGAGCCGCATTGGCGCTGAGCCTAACGAAATGGTCCGTATCCCTGCGGGTAAGTTTGTTCGCGGCACTGATTATCGTCTGCCCGATGAGGGGCCGCGCCATGAGGTGACACTGCCCAGTTACTACATCGATAAATATGAAGTGACTAACCTCCAGTATAAAAAATTTATTGAGGCAACCAAGCGCCGTTCACCGGACCATTTTGTCAATCGCACCTTTCCGGAGGGTAAGGCTGATCATCCTGTGACCTTTGTCTCCTGGTTTGACGCTAAGGAGTACTGCGAGTGGACGGGCAAACGGCTGCCGGACGATAAGGAGTGGGAGAAGGCGGCGCGTGGCGTTGATAGTCGTGCCTTCCCGTGGGGTAGTGAGTTCGGCATCGACAAAGCGAATACGCCAGTGCGTTGGGCTGCCTTACGTCTGAAAGGAGATACCTCACCAGTTGGCGCCTTTGCGGGCGGCAAGAGTCCTTATGGTCTTTATGATATGACGGGTAATGTATGGGAGTGGACCTCGTCTTGGTACCAGCCTTACCCCGGCAATAAACGCATTACTGAAAATTACGGTGAGAAGTACAAGGTGCTGAAGGGCGGTTCGTGGTGGGACTGTTCATTTTATAAATGTGGTATCTCGGCACCAGTCTTCAACCGTAGTTTTTTTCACCCGCGCACCAAGAACGAGAGTTTTGGCTTTCGTTGCGCCAGCGATAATCAAGGTTAAGTAATGAGACTATTTTGGATAGTGTTGCCACTGGCCCTGCTGGGGTGTGATCAAAAATCAGCGCCGCCGCCTGTTGTTGCGGCCCCCGCTGGTATGGTGCTGATCCCCGCCGGTGAATTTATGATGGGCAGTAATCAGGTCGATGATTCAGGCAAGCAGGCGGAGTTTGGTTTTCGTGAACCGATGTATCTCGATGAACATCCGCAACACCGTGTGATGGCCGCTGCCTTTTATATAGACCAGTACGAGGTGAAGAGTGTTGATTACAAACAGTTCATCCTTGAGACCGGTGCTGAAGCGCCGCAGCCCTGGGTGCAAAGTGGTTACAACGTTAACCAGGCGCGCCTGAGTGAGTTTGATGTGGGTACCCTGCGGCAGATTGCGACGGACTATTTTAAACTGGATATGGACAGCAGCAAACTTGATAAGCCGCAGCTACTGGCGGAGCTGGTTAAGCTCCAGCAGCAGCAGGATCTGCTGCCAGTCACGGCAGTAAAGT
>JAYWDX010000188.1:0-37927 GCA_043779675.1 Tenderia sp. (SeqCode) | reverse complement strand
CTGGTGGAAAACGCCGAAGCGGCCCAAGCCCCCGTGCAAAAACTCGCCGACAAAGTTGCGTCGTGGCTAATACCGGTGGTTTTTGTATTTCTCATCGTGGTTTATATGGTCACGGGCGACGTGCGTACCATCGTCACGTTGCTGATTTTTACCTCGCCTGCCGAACTGGGGCTGGCGACGCCCTTGGTGATGATCGCCGCCATTGCGCGGGCTGCCCGTCATGGAATTTTAGTCAAGGGCGGCTTGTATCTGGAGTCGCTGGCTAAAGTAGATGTTATGGTCTTTGACAAGACGGGCACACTGACTGCAAACAAGCCTGAAGTGGTTCGTGTGGAGGTGCGCGGCACACGGTTTTCTGAAATGGAATTATTAAGTTTAGCTGCCGCCGCCGACCGCCGTTCAGCGCATCCATTGGCCAAAGCCGTGGTGGATTACGCAGCGCTTAAACAGATTGCCGTGCCGGAGCCGGACCAATATGAGCAGGTGCAAGGCCGGGGCGTTATAGCAACCGTCTCGGGGCGCGCCATCCTGGTCGGCAATGCTGCGCTGCTGCGTGAAAACGGTGTAACGCTGGCCACGACAATTGAAGACGGCGGACAAACGCCAGTTCATGTGGCGGTTGATGGACAATTGGCGGGGGTAATTTTTATCGCCGATTTGTTGCGGCCGGGTGCTCGCGAAGCGCTGATGAAGTTGAAACAAACTGGCGTCAAACGCATCGTGATGCTGACTGGCGACAACGAAGCCACAGCGCGCGCGGTAGCCACGGCATTAGGTGTGGACGAGGTGCGCGCCAACTTGCTGCCGGAAGACAAAGTCACAGCCATCGAAGAGCTAAAAAAACAAGGGCATCGCGTCGCCATGATAGGTGACGGCATCAACGATGCGCCCGCATTGGCACGCGCGGATGTGGGCATTGCGATGGGCGGCGGTGGCACCCAGGCCGCGCTGGAAGCCGCCGATATTGTTTTGATGACGGATGATTTATCTAAAATCGTCAGCGCCCGCGCCATTGCCCGGCGCGCTTATCGCACCATTCAAGAGAATTTATTTGTGGGCGTGGGCGTCGTCCATGTGTTGGGTATCACGGCAGCGCTGATGGGCTGGATTGGCCCTATCGAAGCCGCTCTTCTGCATCTAGGCCCGGATGTTTTAGTGTTTTTGAATTCGGCAAAATTGCTGCGCGTGCGGATTGATGGGGCTTGATTAACCGCTGGTGGCGCGAGAATCCCTTTAGGTAGAAGTGTAAGGCTTTCCCGGCATTCCGTCACGAATTGGGTGGTATCTTAATTTCTTGCCATCATAAAGGCTTGCTGGATGCGAGCCGACAACACTGGTGAAACGCTGAAGCAATGATTGTAGATAGAATAAAAGAGATCGTTGGTGACGCATGGAAGGCACCGCTCGACTCAGAGGACAAAAACCTTGAAGATGATGAGTTCATTACGGACTGAGTCTAACAAACGGCTGCACAGTGACCGCTTTTCTGCTGCTTCGTAGCGTCAAACTGGCGCGTGAGCCGAGAGTTAGGAGTCAAAGGGATCGTATGTATGCAGAACGACATGGGGACGGAGCCCAATTAAAAATCATTTTATCGCTGCCATTTCACTGAGCCTGCACACAGCTCGTAGGTTGGGCTGAATGAAATGAAGCCCAACAGCCTGATCTAATAGAGACTCCGCTGTTGGGCTTCGCAAAAAGCGCTCTTCCCAACCTACATATTTTAAATGTGGGTAGCAAGGTAGTTCGTTATGCGTTATTTACTAACCAGTCATCTTATAAGGATCAATGCCTGTGCCGATGATCGATATCCGGAAAATGCGGATGGCTATGGGTGATTGGTGCGTGGCGCGGGGCCTGTCCCGACGCCTCGTGGGTATGTTCATGTTCGTGCCGTTCGGTCAGGTGCAACCACACCCCCACTCCCATCAGGGCGGCGGCCAGCCAGAACGCGGGGGAGGTCGATTCGCCGAGTAGCGCCATGGCCACGGCGGCGCCGATGAAGGGGGCCGTGGAGAAGTAGGCGCCGCTGCGCGCTGCGCCGAGTCCGCGCAGGGCCAGTACAAACAGCACCAGACTGATGCCATAGCCGAACAGCCCCACCGCCATCGCCGCTGCGGCCGTCGCCACCGGCGGCAGCGACGCCCCCAGATAAAAGGCCAGGCCGGTATTGACCACGCCAGCGATCAGCCCCTTGCTGCTGGCGATGAACAGCGCATCGGCGGCAGAGACCTTGCGGGTCAGGTTGTTGTCGATAGCCCAACAGAGGCAGGCGGCGGCCACCATCAGCGGTCCGAGCCAGTTCGATGGTCCAGTTTCGTCGCTCGGCCAGGACAAGACCACGCCGCCCGCCACAATCGCCACCATGCCGAGCACGATGCGCCTGTCGGCGTTCTCCTTGAAGACCACCCAGGCCAGCACTGCCGTGAGCACCGCTTCCAGGTTCAGCAACAGGGAGGCGGTTGTCCCCGCAGTCCGTGTCAACCCGAACATCAGCGCGACCGGCCCCAGCACGCCGCCGAAGGCGATCGCTCCTAACAGCCACGGCCACTCCGAGCGCGCGAGCCGGGATGAGCGCCAGCCTCGATCCCGGATCAGCCGGGCGGCAGAGAGACCGATGCCGCTGCCCAGATAGAGCAATCCGGCCAGCAAGACGGGAGAGAGTTCGCCCACCATCACCTTGGCAAACGGGGTGCTCGCCCCGAACAGGGCGGCGGCGAACAGGGCGTAGATCACACTTGCGTTCATCATCGACTCCGTTGAATACATGACACATATCTAAGCCTACGCGCTCACATCCGCAGCGGCCAGTTGTACATCTCAAGCTGGCAGTGTTTGCACCACGCATAGATGGATGAGTCCCGATATTGAACAGGAGCTAAGAGCCTGTTGAAGGGCTACTGACATAACGTATTAATCGTGAAGTCTCCTCCCCTGTCCCCGTGTCCAGCAGATAGGCCGAACCACCGCTCGCTCGCACATCGCCAGCAATGCTTGCCTTGCATGAATGAAATGGACTATCTTGGCTTTTATCGGTTTTTACGAGAGGTAACTGACCATGTCCGCTGTACGCGCGCTCGAACAATTTGAATTTCACCAGACCCTGGAAAACACCCCAGGCACAGCAATCGTCTTTTTTTCCAGCCGCGAGTGCCTCTCCTGCCGCCACTGGCAACAACTACTGGAGCATTACAGCAAGCTGCATCCCGATATCCATATCTTCGAGATTGATGCTGGCCAGGATCAAGCGCTGACGGAGGAGTTCAATATTTTTCACCTACCCGCGTTGTTTATCTATAACAAAGGGCAGTACCACAGCGCCTTGCAATGTGAGGCCAAACTGGCGGCGTTGGAAGCAGCCATTAAAGTTGCATTAGAGGCACCTGCTGAAGAGATGCCATAGGGGGAATCCACTTAACGTATCACTTCAACATTAGGGAAGCTGGCGGCATAACGTTTGATCCACTCAACGGCCGCCTCCTCCCCGGTCAGTACCCGCCCCTCCTTCTCATAAACTTCGCGCTTGTAATGTTCGATGTGACAGACCTGCTCCACCATCCGGGTCTTAAATGCCTCCTCCTGATCATCAAACGCCACCCCCACGTCAAAAGAGCCACCCCGTTTGCGACACCATTTCACCACCGCACGACATTCAAATTCAGGGGTCAGAAAAGGGATTTTTATCAGAATTACCGCACCAACATCAACCGCCAACCGGGAGCGAAATGAAAGCCCGCCGAAGCTGATATCGTTAAGATATTCGCGGTCATTGACCGCCAGTTCTTTGATCAAAAACTCTATGGGGATATCAGAGGGATGACGGATAAATTTACGCATGTTGTTCACCCTTTCCTTGATGAGAACCGCTGCTTGACCGTTACTATCGCAAACATTCGTTAAGATATGCCTAAACTTTGGCGCTATCAAGCAGCAATCAATCGCGTAATTTGTAACCTGATTTAAGCATGATCAACGTGGCAGCGCCCAAAACCAGCCAGGCAACCAGCACCACCAGCAGGCTAATCATTGGACTAACATCGGCAACGCCGAAGAAGCCATATCTAAACCCATCAATCATGTAAAAAAACGGATTGAAGCGCGACAACTGCTGCCAGAACTCCGGCAGTGAGTGAATGGAATAGAAGACACCACTCAGAAATGAAAGCGGCACGACAATGAAGTTTTGAATACCGGCAATGTGATCATATTTTTCTGCCCAGACACCCGTGATGATACCCACCGTTCCAAGCACCGCGCTGCCGGAAAAGCCAAACAGCAGCAACCAGCCGAGACTATACAGTGGCAGCTCGACAAAAAAGATGGCCACAAAATAGATCCCTAACCCCACCGCCAGACCACGCACAATCGCTGCCATCATGAAGGCCAGATAAAACTCCAGATAGGAGAGTGGTGTCAGTAGCACAAAAATTATATTACCGGTCATTTTTGACTGTATCAGGCTCGAAGAGCTATTGGAAAAGGCATTTTGAAGGATCGACATCATGATCAATCCCGGAATCAGGAAGGCGGTGTAACTAACATTTTCATAGACACTGACATGTTCATCCAGAACATGGGAGAAGACCAGCAGGTAGAGCAGTGCAGTCACTACTGGCGCCATCACTGTCTGTAGCATTACCTTGGCAAAACGGAGCAGTTCTTTATAAAAAAGGGTATACATGCCCAACCAGTTCATGGGTTTGCTGCCCGTGTGAGTTCGATAAAGACATCTTCAAGATCAGCATCTTCGGTTTTAATATCAGTGATTTCCGCCCCTGCCGTTACCAGGGTGTCAATCAGCGCCATGATGGAGTCACTACCACGCTGCAAAGTGAATTCGATGCGATTCTTCTCCTGGGTTTTGAGCATGGTGTGCAACGTGGTCGGCAACTGCGTCAATGGTTGCGCCAGTGTGATGACCACCTTGCAGGTGTTGCCCACGCCACGTTCCAACAGCGCCACCTTGGTATCAAGCGCCACCACAACCCCATCGTTGATGATGGCGATGCGTTCGCAGAGATTTTCAGCCTCCTCCAGATAGTGGGTGGTGAGCACAATGGTATGCCCCTCGCGATGCAGCCCCTGCACAAACTGCCACAACGAATTGCGCAACTCGACATCAACACCGGCGGTTGGCTCATCAAGAATCACCACTGGCGGTTTATGCACCAGTGCCTGGGCAATCAATACCCGGCGCTTCATGCCACCGGATAAGGCCTGCATGTTGACGTCCGCCTTGTCGGTGAGTTTAAGCCCTTCTAGCAGCTCATCAATCCAGGGATTAATCTCTCTGCCTTTGCCAAAGTAACCCGCCTGAATCCGCAACAACTCGCGCACGCTGAAAAATGGATCGTAGACCAACTCCTGCGGTACTACGCCAAGGGAATAACGCGATTGCCGATAGGCCTTTACCACGTCGTGTCCCATCACCGCGACATGGCCACTGTCTTTGCGGGTCAGACCAGCAATGATATTGATCAGTGTTGATTTGCCGGCACCGTTGGGGCCTAACAGGCCAAAAAACTCACCCTGCTGGATGGTCAGCGACATGCCCTTCAGGGCGTGAACCTTGCCATAGTGTTTGTGTACATTATCGATTTGAATGGCGGGGGTCATTGGCAACGCCTGGCGACCTCTTGCACCAACTGTGGCCCTTTATAGATGAGTCCACTGTAGAGCTGCACCAGCTTGGCGCCCGCATCGAGTTTGGCTTGGGCATCCGCGCCAGACATGATGCCACCCGCCGCGATGATCGGCACCTTGTCACCCAGCTGCTGATACAACGTTTTGACTACCGCTGTTGAACGCAGCGTCAACGGCGCACCACTCAAACCGCCCTGCTCGTTGCCGTGGCGGCTCTTCTCCACCCCCTGACGTGACAGCGTGGTATTGGTGGCGATGACACCGTCGACCTCGTATGCCAACAGCGTCTCCGCCATGGCCGCCAATGTTGCCTCATCCATATCGGGTGCAATCTTCAATACCAGCGGCACATGTTTCTGGTATTGCTGTTGCAACTGCTGCTGGCGCTCTTTTAATGGCCCCAGCAGCCCCGCGAGTTGATCTTTTGATTGCAGATCACGCAGATTGGCGGTGTTGGGTGAGGATATGTTGACGGTGATATAACTGGCAAACGGGTAGACCTTGTCGAGTCCGATCAGATAGTCATCCACGGCACGTTCGATCGGCGTATCAAAATTTTTGCCTATATTGATGCCGATGATGCCTTTGTAGCGACAACTATTAACCTGATCAATCAGATGATCAACACCAAGGTTATTAAAACCCATGCGATTAATGATCGCCTGAGCCTCGGGGATACGGAACAGGCGCGGCTTGGGATTGCCCGACTGTGGTCGAGGTGTCACCGTACCCACCTCGATAAAACCAAAACCGAGCGCGCCGAGTGCATCAATGTAATCACCGTTTTTATCCAGCCCAGCAGCCAGCCCCACCACCGAGGGAAACAACAATCCCATCACCTCGACACCCGGCGTCGCTGGGGTGACAGGTGCCTTCAGCAATCCCATCTTGTAGGCACTTTTTAGTGCACTCAGCGTGAGATGGTGAGCGAACTCCGCATCAAAGCAGAAGACTAGGGGTCTGATCAGGGGATAGAGACCGTGCATAATTGGGGGATTCTTTGAGTTTTGTGAGTAGACCCGATCAAACGATCAGGCCCACCAGGGCTGAATTAGAGAGTTGGGATGATGTTACGCGCCTGCAAGGCGGCAATCACCTGGGCGACACTCTCCTCGATCAGCTGCGTATCAGTGCTCACCACAATCTCGGCATTCAGTGGCTCTTCATAGGGAGAGGAGATACCAGTGAAGTGTGGGATCTCACCAGCACGGGCCTTTTTATACAGTCCCTTGACATCACGCTCTTCACACACCGAGAGGTCACACTTGCAGTAGATCTCGATAAAATCACCCTCGGCCACCAACACACGCACGGTATCGCGGTCTGTACGGAAGGGCGAGATAAACGCCGTTAGCGCCAGCGTGCCACCATCAACAAAAAGTTTGGCCACCTCACCGATACGACGAATATTTTCGGTACGATCCTTGTCGGAGAAACCCAGATCCTTACACAGGCCGTGGCGGATATTGTCACCATCCAGCACGAAGGTGCGATGGCCTAGCTGATAGAGTTTCTCTTCAACCGCATTCGCCAGAGTCGATTTACCCGCCCCCGAGAGACCAGTGAACCAGAGAATGGCGCTCTTGTGGCCATTGAGCTTCTGGCGCTCTTGACGCCCCACAACTCCTGCATGCCAATGGATATTTGTTGCCACCGTCGTCATAACTGCTCCCTACTGTTGATTGCTGCCGGACTCATTAAAGGGCGCCATTTTACACCAAGGGCAAGGGGTATGGCCAAACAACAGGATATTAAGCAACGCGCCGAAAAAACGATGCCTTTAAGATGCTGACACACTGCGTTCGCACAGAACGGCTGGAGGTTATAAGCCACCACTCAAAACATCGCCACGCAGGGCGGTTTAAAAAGAAAATACCTTTTACCAATAGCCAGGCAACCGTTAGAATTCAGTTTAAATAGACAGGAAAAAAAACAATGCAACACGATGGGCAGATGCCACCAGCCACAAGCAATACAACCGTGCTGGAAAAGGCCTTCAAGAAGATCATCACCCCCTTCGATGAGTTTATCCGTCGCGAGACCACCAGTGGCCTGCTGCTGCTGGTCTGCACCATCCTCGCCCTGGCCGTGGCCAACTTCGGCTTTTATGACGCCTATCAGCATCTGTTGCACACCTCAGTCTCGATTGGCATCGGCGACTGGACTTTGGAAAAAAGCATCCACCACTGGATCAACGATGGTCTGATGGCGCTGTTCTTTTTTGTGGTGGGGCTGGAGATCAAACGCGAAGTGATCGTGGGCGAACTCTCTGACATCCGCAAAGCATCATTGCCGATCATCGCCGCGATTGGCGGCATGATTGTCCCCGCACTCATATTTACGGCCTTCAATCTGGGCGGTGATAGCGGTAGTGGTTGGGGCATTCCCATGGCCACCGACATCGCCTTCGCCGTCGGCGCCCTGGCACTGCTTGGCAGCCGCGCCCCCAAGGCGTTGCTCATATTTTTACTGGCGTTAGCCATTGTCGACGACCTTGGGGCGCTGCTGGTCATTGCCATTTTCTACACCGAAACAATAGAACCCACAGCGCTGTTATTGGGACTGCTGACCTTTATGGCACTAATCATCATGAACCTGCTTGGCATCCGAAAATCACTGCCCTACTTCATACTCGGCCTGCTGTTATGGCTGGCGCTGCTCAAATCAGGCGTACATGCAACCCTCGCCGGAGTACTGACCGCGCTAACCATCCCGGCACGATCGCTCTTTGAGCCGCAACAGTTCAGTGGAAACATGCGCAAGTTGCTTGATAAATTTGATGCTAACCACCGCCCCGGCGTCAGCATCATGCGCAATGAAAAGCAACTATCAATTCTGCAAACCTTTGAGAACGGCGTGCATTCAATGGAGACGCCACTGCAACGGCTTGAGCACAAACTGCATATGCCAGTGGCCTTTATCATCATCCCGATCTTTGCCCTTGCCAATGCTGGCATCCCTATCGAGCTTGCAGGGATCGGCGAAACTCTGCTCCATCCCGTCACCCTTGGCGTCATGGCCGGTCTGCTATTTGGCAAATTCCTGGGCATCACCGGTTTCTGTTTTCTCGCCATCAAGCTGGGGATCGGCAGGCTGCCGCAGGGGGTCTCCTTCAACCAGTTGGCTGGTGTCAGCGTGGTGGCTGGGATCGGTTTCACCATGTCGATTTTCATCGCCGAGCTGGCATTTGTCGGTCAGGAGCAATATCTTCTGATGGCCAAAACCGGTATCCTCTTCGCCTCGCTAATAGCTGGAATTATCGGCTACATCTGGCTCTACCTGGCGTCAAATGAAGCCTCCCACAGTAAATAGGATTGTATTCAATTGAAAAAGCGTCTGGTCCCTCACATGCAGCGCTACCTGATTGCGGGCGTCATCACCGCAATCCCGATCTGGATTACGTGGCTGGTCTTCAATTTTATCTTCACCCAGCTCTCCAGTGCCGGACTGCCGTGGGTCATCGCCATCTCCGAAAGGATTGGCCATTTCCTGCCTGAAGTGGGCAACTGGCTGCTGGAGCCTTGGTTTCAACAGATTATGGCGGTGGTGATTACACTCATGGCTCTCTACCTGCTGGGGTGGTTTGCCTCGCATGTCATCGGCATCAGGGTGCTGGCGGTAATGGATATCGTCATCAACAAAATTCCACTGTTACAGACCATCTACGGCTCTACCAAAAAGCTACTCACAGTGTTGCAGCAGAAACCGGACAATCTGCACCGGGTGGTGCTGATCGAATTTCCATCACAGCACATGAAAACCGTTGGTTTTGTCACACGGGTTTTAAAAGATGAACACACTGGCCAGGAGCTGGCAGCAGTCTACGTCCCCACCACCCCCAACCCCACCTCGGGGTATCTGGAGATTGTGCCGGTGGAGAATCTGATCTCCACCGACTGGACTATGGAAGAGGCGATGACCTTCATCATATCCGGTGGTGCCATCGCGCCAGAGAAGATCAGTTATTACAAGAGTAGTGAAAAATCAGCGCCTAAAACTCCAGCGGCAGCGGCTGCGACAACACCACCTCAACCGGAGTGATGGTGGCGCGCCAGGCTAACGCCTCCACCCCGGCGGCGACCGCCTGCTTCAAGGTCTCGGCATAAACAGCATCGATCTCGTGGGCCGGGCGAAAAAGCGTTACATCCTCGCGCTGTACACAGAAAAATATCACCCCGCGCGCCCCCTCCTTCACCATCCGCATCAACTCACGTAGATGTTTTGTGCCCCGCGCTGTCACCGCATCGGGGAAGATTGCATGATCGCCGCTGCGCGCCGTGACATTTTTCACCTCGACATAACAGGGGGGCGCATTGGCACTCTCAAGCAGGATGTCGATGCGACTGCGCTCCTGCCCATAACAGACCTCGGTGCGCAGCTCTGCATAGTCACCAAGTGTTGCCACCACACCATTGCGGATCGACTCCACCACCAGCTGGTTGGCCAGGCCAGTATTCACCCCCACCAGCCCGCCAGACGCCAGTTCACTCAGCTCCCAGCTGTAGCGGTATTTACGTGTTTCACTGGCGGTGTCACGAATCCAGACCCGGCTGCCTGGCTCAGCGCATCCCAGCATGCTGCCGGTATTAGGGGTATGCACGGTGATTTCACTACCGTCCGCCAGGATCACATCCCCCAGAAAACGTTTATAACGTTTGATCAAGGTGACACGTTGAAGTGGGCTAGAATATTTCATGTCTGAGTTTTGCAATTGGAATTGAAATGAGTAACACCACTGTTCTGATATTGATCGTCGGCGGCTGGGGCGGCTATTTTCTGCTGCATTCGTTAATGGCCAGTCAGGCACTAAAGGGGAAATTTACAGGGCAGAACTGCTATCGGCTGAGCTACAACCTGATTGCCCTGATCACTCTGCTGCCGTTGATCTGGTTGCACACTTTATATAAAGGACCAATGGTGATCCAGTGGCTACCACCCTGGACATGGCTGGCCGGATTTATGAATCTGGCCGCCCTCGCCTGTTTTCTCTGGACACTACGCTATTACGACCTGGGTGAATTCAGTGGCTGGCGCGCCTGTCGTGATGGCAAAACCGATGTAGCGGAGAGGCGGCTGGTGATCTCACCACCACACCGCTACGTACGCCACCCCTGGTATAGCTGCGCCCTGGTATTGATCTGGTGCCGCGACATGGATCTGGCGCAACTGCTCACTACCACGCTGATCAGCGGTTACTTTGTGATCGGCTCACGCCTTGAGGAGCAGCGTCTGATTGACGAGTACGGCAAACGTTACGAGGAGTACATCAGGCGAGTTCCAGGGCTAATCCCGCAGCCCTGGAAAACGCTCAACCGAGAAGAAGCGAAGCAGCTTATGAACCGGAAATACCCTGATTAATGGTGGCTAACCGCAGGACATCGCCACCAAAACGGTGGTTGAAGGGTCTGACCACCTCGTGCAGATAACCACGCGCCGCCACCACATATTTGAATTGGCGCGGTTCGGAGACACTGCGCGAACCACTCAGACCAACATTATAGGCGACCAGGGCGCGGTCCATCGTCTTCACCTTGGCACTCAGTTGCAGCAGGAACTTTGAGGCAATACGGATATTGAACTCATCATCAGAGAGCAACCGGGCAATGATCTCTTCATCAGCCCGGAGCACGCCCAATTCGCTGTACTCGGTCAGTACATCCCGCGTCGCCGTCACCTTCACCTGCATCACGCCATAGGAGCGTTTACCGATAGGGGCCGTCATGTGGCCCATACGTCCCAACAGACCGGCGATAGTCTCCTGCATCAGAATCGCCTGCACCAGCTCAGCATGTTCGTGGCCACCGTCTTTAAAACCGACCTCATATGCCAACTGCAACAGACTCATCTGTTCCGGCGTTAACCAGGTCTTGGCCAACGGATCCCAGAAAAGCGGGTTGTCGCGGGCAGACTGGGGGGCAGCGGCAGTAAAGTTTGTACGATTATAGTGGCTAAGCTCCCTGGCATCTTGAGTCGCCACGCCACAGGCTGCTGGATCATCACTCAGGGCCAGAGCCGCGCCACTGACCGTCATGCCTGACTGGCTGAAAACAATCACAATCGCACTGGAGGCAATAAAAAGCGCCACCAGAAATACTGGCTTTAAATGTCGCAAAGGGGATGTTTGACTTTTCTTCGATGTAACCATACAGGCACCTCTTACAGTAATTAGCTGTTGCCTACCTTGGCCAATGTAGCTGGAAAATTCTGCCCTACCATCTACACCGGTAGCAACAGATCACAACGGGCTGATCTCTCAGCGACCGTGGCACCATTCTAACACACTTCAAAATTCGCACAATTTTTGATAAAAATCAAAACGTTACAATTACCACAAAAAACCAGAACAGGTCTCAGACACAAAATACCGCCAATGGCCACAGGATTTGGAGAGTAGTAGGTGAACCGATTGGCTAATGGTGCCGCAACAGCCAGACCGTCTCCGCCAACGCCGTTAAACCACGTTGACGGAAGCGAACGTTATCATCAAGCGTCGAGAACGATGCCAACTGCTGCATCTCAAAGTAGGGACCGTAGAGTTCGATCACCTCTGCCGCTGGCACACTGAAGGGAGGCCCTGCCATCTCATGCTGCGGGTATTCCATGGTCACTAATAATATCTGTGCAGCGCTCGGCAGCAGCTGCGCCATCTGCTCTACATAGGCGGGGCGCATCTCTGCCGACAGTGCGATAAGGGCGGCGCGATCGAAGACCGCCATCACCCCTTTCAGGGACTCCTGGGTGAGCTGAAAGTAATCACCCACCAGCAGGCCGATACCGTCGCCCTGAAAGTTAATGAACGCTCCAGCCGACTGGCAGACACACTCCAAATCATTCTCTTCCCAAAATGCCAATACCGCCTGGTCGCTGAGTTCAATGCCGACAACGGTATGTCCCTGTTGGCGCAACCAGAGCAGATCGAGGCTTTTACCGCAGAGCGGCACAAAAACCGGCTCGCTACCCACCAAACCGAGCTGCTGCCAGTATTCGGTCAGATAGTTATTGAACTGCGATTGGTGAAAACCAATCTCGCCACGCTGCCAACGCTCCCGCCAAAACTCACCATTCATTGCCCCACCTCTTCAAACTCCACCAGATAACCACCAAATTTACGGATATTAATCACACCACTATCAAAGATAAGGTACTGCCCTTTGATGCCATCAAGACGTCCTGTCACCACCTCATCTTTATCGAAACTGAGTGAGGTGATCTTGGCGGGATAGGCCGCTACCGGATACTCAATCTGTTGCTGCGCTGCGTCACCAAGCAAGGCAATCGCCTCGGTGCCAAAACGCCCTTTCAACTCATCTATCTCCTTAGCGCAACTAGCCAGCAACTCATCACGTAACTGTTCCAGCGCCACACTCTCCGCCGCGCCTTTGAGCATCTTGCGCCAGTCGGTGCGATCGGCCACATGCTGCTTCAGCGCCACCTCCACCAGCCCCGATTGAAGCCGATTTTGGACGCGCATGATCGGCAGCGCCTGGGTCGCCCCCTGATCCATCCAACGGGTCTGAATCTGGCTACCACGGGTGATGCCGACCTTAATACCCGAGGAGTTGGCGAGGTAGACGTAGTGTTCCTGGAAGCAGTTCTGCTGCCCCCACTCAGGATCGCGACAGGTACCAGCCTCGTAATGACAAGTCTCAGGTTTGACGATACAGCTGTCGCACTCTGGCAGATCACGGAAACAGGGGTAGCAGTAGCCCTGTCCAAAGCTCTTGCTGCTCTTGCGGCCACAGTGCACGCAGTGGATTTCGCCACAATAGCGCAGCCGCAACGAACGACCGAGGTAGCTGTTTAGCGCCACCTCCTGATCACCAAGGCGCAGCAGGTACTCTACCGGCGGGCCGAGGCGTGTCACCATCTTGCGCAGATTACCCCGAATCATCAGACCAACCCTTTCGAGACCACCTCATGGGTATCTCTGGAGAGTTTTGGTGTTTCCAGAATCCGGCTCAACTCGGCACGCATCAGCTGCTGGCGCTGCTCATCAAAACGGCGCCACTGGATCAGCGGCGCCACCAGCCGTGCCGCCACCTGCGGATTGAGGGCATCGAGCATCACCACCTGATCGGCGAGGAAGCTATAACCCGCTGCCGTATGAAAACGGTAAGGATTGGCGTTGATAAAGGTGGAAAGCAACGCCCGCACCTTGTTGGGGTTTTTGATGGTGAAGGCCGGATGCTGCATCAACGCCTTGATATCGACAAGGGTATTGGGCAGCCGCGACATCGCCTGTAACCCCAGCCACTTATCAACCACCAAAGGCTCGCCTTGCCACTTATCATAAAAACGCTCCAGCGCATGCAACCGCTTGTCACAATCGATGTCGGTGAGGCAGCGCAACGCCGCCATCACATCGGTCATATTCTTGGCACTGCTGAACTGGGCGTAACAGAGCTCGATCACCGCCGGACTCTCGGTGGTGGCGAGCAGACCGAGGCAGGCGTTTTTCACCGCACGGCGGCCAATGCTCTCGGCCTTGACGTTGTAGTTTCCATGTTCCAGATGGTTCTCATAGTTCTGGCATAACAACGCCTCGTGGTCGTTGGTCAACGCACTGCGCAGCAACCAGCGCGCCTCATGTACCGCAATGGGATCGACCACCGGCATGGTCTCGGCGATGTAGTTCTCCGTCGGCAGGATCAGGGCCGTGGCCTTGAGATTGAGGTCGCCGCCCTGCTCGGCCAGGATCTTGCCAAAGGCGCTGGAGTAATGAGAATAGCTTTCCCCCAGCGCTGCCAGATCAAATTCACTACCATTGTTCCGCTGCGCAATCAGGTCGTGCAACAACTCCAGCGCCAATTGCTGGTTGGCGTTCCAGCGGTTGAAGGAGTCACTGTCGTGAGCCATGAGGAAGGCCAGCTCTTCACTGCTGTAGCCGTAGTTGAGTTTCACCGGTGCCGAGAACTGCCGCAGCAGCGATGGCAGCGGTTTTTGTGGGAGGTTGATGAAACGGAAGCTCTGTTCCTCCGCCTTGCACTCCAGTACCCGCGATGGGCCAACCGCGCTTGCCTCGCCTTCAAGCTGCAACAGGCAATCACTCCCATCAGGCGAGAGCAGACCGATCTCAACAGGAATATGAAACGGCAGCTTGGTCGGCTGCCCCGGTGTTGGTGGGCAGCTCTGGCGAATCGTCAAGGTTAAACTCTGGCTGGCGGCATCATATTCAGATGAGCAGTCGAGCAGCGGCGTGCCCGATTGGCTGTACCAACGTTTAAATTGGGTCAGATCGATGCCGTTGGCATCCTCCATGGCGCGAACAAAATCCTCTGTGGTCACCGCTTGGCCATCATGGCGCTCAAAGTAGAGGTCACTCCCTTTACGGAACCCCGCCGCCCCCACCAGATGGGAGATCATACGCACCACCTCAGCGCCTTTTTCGTAAACGGTGAGGGTGTAAAAGTTGTTGATCTCAACATAGGACTCGGGCCGCACCGGATGCGACATTGGCCCGCCATCTTCGGCAAACTGGTAGCTGCGCAAACGGTTGGCGTCGTCGATACGTTTCACCGCCCGCGAGAAGAGATCAGAGGTGAACTCCTGATCACGGAAAACCGTGAACCCCTCTTTCAAACTCAACTGAAACCAGTCACGGCAGGTGACACGATTGCCCGACCAGTTGTGGAAATACTCATGGGCAATAACACTCTCGATGCCGATGAAGTCAGCATCCGTCGCAGTATCGGGGCGCGCCAGCACATACTTGGAGTTAAATACATTAAGCCCCTTGTTCTCCATCGCCCCCATATTGAAATCATCCACCGCCACAATCATGTAGATGTCGAGATCGTACTCGCGGCCATAGACCTGCTCATCCCAGCGCATGGCGCGCTTGAGCGAGCGCATGGCATGGTCGCACTTGTCGAGATTATGTTTTTCCACATAGATGCGCAGCGCCACCTCGCGACCACTCATGGTGGTAAAGCTGTCTTCGATAAACTCCAGCTGCCCCGCCACCAGCGCAAACAGGTAACAGGGTTTTTTAAACGGGTCCTGCCAGGTGGCGCTGTGGCGGCCATTACCGAGTTCGGCCTGGGCCACCAAATTACCGTTGGAGAGCAGCACTGGATATTTGTCTTTATCAGCAACGATGGTGGTAGTGAAGAGTGTCATCACATCGGGACGGTCGAGGTAATAGGTGATCTTGCGAAAACCCTGCGCCTCGCACTGGGTGCAGAAATTGCCGCTCGATTTGTAAAGGCCATCAAGCGAGGTGTTTTCCTGCGGTTTGATGATGGTCTGGAGTTCCAGTACAAAAACATCAGCAACCTCAGGAATCGTCAGCGACTCGTCATCAACCTCATACTGCTCCACCGTCAGCACCCGGCCATCGAGTTTGACCAGCGACAGCACCAGGTTGCGGCCATCGAGGCGTAACGGTTCGCCACCGCCACCATCACGACGCATATTCATGGCCGTAGTGACCACCGTCTGTTCTTCACCCAGATCAAAGTGCAACTTCACCTTCTCGATTGCAAAGGGGGGAGGTGTGTACTCTTCGAGAAAAATCGTCTTCAATGTCGCGTTAGTCATATCTATTTCACCTGGGGATTCAAAAGTGCGTCGGCCAGCGTACCTACCGCGATGGCATAGCGGCTGGAGCGGTTCCAGTCGAGGATAGTGCGGAAGTTGTCGTAGACCAGGAAGGTACGGGCATCATCCGTAGCATCGGGGCGCACCAGCGAGGCGTCGATATCGACCAACGGTAGATCATCCTCATTCAGACGTCTCACGCCAATGGCGTTCCAGTCGGCCAGTGGCTTTTTGATATCGAGCGAAAAAAGCTTGCTGTCAAACTCGCCCGGCAACTGCACCTCGCGCCCCCAAATCTGTTTGTCAGACCAGCCAACCGAGGAGAGGTAATGTGCCGCCGAGGCAAAGACATCGGCCGTGGAGTTCCAGAGATCAATACGACCATCACCATCAAAATCGACGGCATACTTGCGGAAGGTAGAGGGCATAAACTGCGTCTGGCCCATGGCACCGGCCCAGGAACCCTTCATGTTTTCCGGTTCGATGTTGCCATCTTCAATAATCTTCAACGCATCAAAGAGCTGGCTGCGGAAAAAGGCGCTGCGGCGGCCATCGTAGGCGAGCGTGGAGAGGGCCGCGATGACGTAATTGCCACCCGTAAAACGGCCATAATCGGTTTCAACGCCCCACAAGGCCACCAGATAGTGGGGTGGCACACCATATTTTTGGTAGACCTTTGCTAATATCTCGGCGTTCTCCTCCAACTTCTGGCGCCCCAGGTCGATTCGCCGTTGCGAGATGGTGTTTTTAAGATACTGGTCCAGCGTCAACGAGAACTCCGGCTGTTTGCGATCAAGCTCAATCACCCGTGCAATCGGTTCCACCCCGGCAAAGGCACGCTCTAGCGTCTGGGTCGATATGCCCTTCGTCAACGCTTCGCTTTTAACCCCCTCCAGCCACTGCTCAAAACTTGGCGTCTCAGCGGCCAGCGCCACCGTACTCATCCAGACCAGACCTGCCATCAGCCAACCCACTATTCGCTTCAATCTCACTGCCACTCCTTTGCACAACCAAAAAATAATGCCAACGATTCTAGCAAACTATTCACCACCACCCTTACCTAACCCTTAGAACCTGTTCACGATCTCGCTGAAGGGCGCATCGCGGCGTTCACCCCTCAAGGGGGTACCGAGGGGAAACGGACTCAAAATGCTCATGTACTTGCAGTGTACACTGCGCTTTTTCGCCCGTTTCCGCCTCGCCTAGCCAAAAGTAGGGACCTCTAGGCCAGGTGCCTACTTCACCTAGAGGCACCTACTTTTGGTTGGTGCGCTGCATCCCTTGATCAAGATCGTGAACAGGTTCTTAGATGCACGTACAGATCATTCGTTTATTCAATACGGTTAGCGTTGTAGAATCAGGCAGTACTTCATATTCAAGAGTTCAAGGAGAGAGAGATGGCACGTACCCTTTCAACCATGCTGGAGCTGGGCACCAGCGCCCCACCGTTCCGCTTACCGGACACACACGGCAAACTGATCAGCCGTGATGATTTTAAAGATGCCAAAGGGCTGCTGGTGATCTTTATGTGCAACCACTGCCCCTACGTTATCCATCTGCGCCAGGCGTTGGCCACCTTTGCCCTGGAGTATCGGCCCAAGGGACTGGCGGTAGTGGGCATCAACAGCAACGATGCCGCCAACTACCCCGATGACTCCCCTGAAAAAATGGCTGTTGAGGCGGCAGACGCTGGTTACACCTTCCCTTACCTCTTTGATGAGACACAAGCGGTGGCAAAGGCCTACCAGGCCGCCTGCACCCCGGATTTTTTCCTTTTTGAAAACAGTGGCCACGGCGAGATGAAGCTGGTCTACCGTGGCCAGTTCGACGACAGTCGCCCCAAAAACGATGTGCCCGTCACCGGCAGGGATCTACGTAGCGCCGTCGATGCACTACTGACCAATCACCCCATTGCCGCCGATCAGAAACCGAGCATGGGCTGCAATATCAAATGGAAGCCGGGGCAGGAACCCGCCTACTTCGGTTAACAAAGCAGCAAGGTTGCGCCCCCCATGGCGGGTGTGGCCTTGCTAACCCGGACTGGCAAATCTCAAAGGTCGATCTGGTCAAAATTTGAGATGGCGTGGTGATCCGAGACGTTCACCGAGTCGTCACGAATCAGTAGCAGCGTCTGCATACCAACCACACGGGCGGCATCCAGCTCCTCGGAATTGTCCGACAGGAAAAGGATAGTGTCCGCTGGTAAGCCGATCTGCTCGACGATGTTAAAATAGGCATCCACCTCACGTTTGTTGCCGATAGTGGTATCGAAATAGCCGCTAAAAAGCGGTGTCAGATCGCCAAAATCGCTGTAGCCAAAAATCAACTTCTGCGCCTGCACCGAGCCTGACGAGAAGACATAAAGCTTTATGCCGTCCTCATGCCAATTGCGTAGATTACGGGCAGCATCTTCGTAAACATGGCCGGTAAAATCACCATTTTTGTAGCCTGCCGCCCAGACCATGCCTTGTAACGCCTTGAGTGCAGTAAACTTCTGATCCTCATCAATCCAGCGCAACAACTGTTTGATCAATGCGTCCAGTTCAAGGGGTTCGCCAACCACTGCCCGAACCTCATCAAGCAGCGGCACCACTGGTTGCTCCTCAGCATGGACACGCACAAATTCGGCGATATGGTCGCGGGCATAAGGAAAGAGCAGATTTTTTACAAAGGAGATCGAGGAGGTCGTCCCCTCGATGTCGGTCAGGATTGCCTTGATCATGACTGCAAAAACGCTTCAAAGGTGGGATAGGATTTGGCAATGGTGTCGCCGCTATAATTCGCCACCCACCCTTCTGGAGAGGTAAATAGTCGAATACATTTGAAGTCGGGCTCGGCCCCCATATCAAACCAGTGTTTGGTAGCAGCGGGGACACTGATCAGGTCGCCCTGTTCACACATTACCCCGTAAACCTTGTCCGCAGCATAAATGTAGAAGAGCCCTTTGCCCTCAACAAAAAAGCGCACTTCAAAATCGCTGTGGGTATGTTCATCAAGGAATTTTTGACGCAGCGCCTGACGCTCAGGGTGGTCGGGGCGTAGCGCGATGACGTCGACAGACTGAAAGCCATATTCACTCATCAGCGCATCAACCGAGGTTCTATAGCTCTCAATCACCTCTGCTTGAGTCGCGGCGACAGACAACGGCAGGCATGCCTGCCAGCGTTCAAAACGAATACCAATGCCACTGAGTCGGCCGACAATCTCATCATGGCTCTGAAGATCCTCCAGGCACTGCTGATTGGTAGCAGAAAATATCTTCAGTTTACTCATTTCTCCCTCCGTTAAATCTCATGAAAGCAGATAGCGGCTGTACCCTTTGCGCCGCAGATCATCTAATTATGTGGTGGGCCGACAACTTGTTTAACAACCCCTGAATTTAGCGTTAGCAATGGGGACGGCAACATGGAGGTGCTTCATGACAACATGCGTCAACAGACTATTAATAGCCCTGCTTCTGGCCATACTCGCCTACGAAGCGGCTTAAGAGCAGACCCCAGCCACTCCACACGAAGCGCTCTGTTATAGTCGCGCCATGATCGGTTTTGACTCGATTATTAACTCATGCCTGGGCGTACACGCTGAACACGCCCTAAATCTGGCTGTCATGACTCAATCACCCACAGCACCGGTCGGCGCGGTCTATTCCAAAGCCATGCTCAATACCATTTGGGACGCCTACTTATAACAGGAGACCCCCTCATAGTTATGCACACAAGGTATTTTATCGCTGCGCTACAGAGCAAACCACACTCCGTAGCGCCAGGAACGATTGGCTTGTTACTAAGGAGTGCTAGGCTTAATCTTTAGCAGTTCAATATCAAAAATCAGCGTCGCATCAGGACCGATCATGGCGCCAGCGCCGCGCTCGCCGTAGGCTAGGTTTGCTGGCACAACAACCTGCCACTTGGCCCCCTCTTTCATCATCGGTAACGCCTCTTGCCACCCCTGGATTACACCGTTCACTGGGAAGGTGGCAGGCTGGCCGCGTTTGATTGAGCTGTCAAACTCAGTGCCGTTGATCAAGGTACCGCGATAATGAACTTCAACGGTATCAGTCAGCTTAGGTGACTTACCCTTACCCGCAGTAATAATTTTGTATTGCAGGCCACTGGCCGTCTGTTTTACTCCGCCCTTCTTGGCATTGGCCGCCAGGAACTTAGCCCCTTCACTCTTATTGCTTTCGGCCAGCTTCTTGCCCTCTTCCATACGCTGCTGCTGTATGCGGGTCAGGGTTCCTTGAATTTCCTCTTGTGACAACTTGGGGCCAGCACCGTTGTACAGGTCACGGAACCCCATCAGGAACGCAGGCTCCTCCAGCGCCACCCCTTCAGCCTTGATCTGCTGCGCCACCTGCATACCCAGGAAGTAACTGAGACGTTTCTGATCCGTATCCAGCCCCTCAACAGCCTGAACCTGGCTCATCCCTGCAAATAATACGACTGTTGCTACCACCAATTTTTTCATGAAAGTCTCGCTGAATAGTTAAAAAGCGCCCTATGTTGGCACAGTTTAATTACAGTTACAAAATGCGCTCGACAGAGCAGTCGTGGCGTTGCTGGCCAAAAATATATAACGCCATAAAATTAAGCTGTTATGATGCCGAGCTCACTAAATCTAACGTTATATCCCTCTTTCTGACATGACTATTCGCATCTGGACTATGGCCCTCCTGCTCGTCACTAGTGGCGGCTGCACTAGCATGATTGCTGGACGTTTTGCCGACAATCTCAGCACTGCCATTCTGGCCCAAGATGATCCAGAAACGGTTCGTCAGGGAGTCCCTGCCTATTTGATCATGCTCGACAGCCTGGTGCTGCAGAGTCCAAACGATCCCGCCATGCTCCAGGCCAGCGCCTCACTCCATAGCGCCTACGCCGGACTTTTTGCCCAAAACCCACTTCAGGCCAAACGGCTTTCAAGCAAAGCGCGGCAACAGAGCAGAAAGGCACTTTGCGAACGTCTGTCTACCATCTGTGACCACGATGGCGGACCACTCAGCGAGTTTCAAGCCAGCCTCACCAAAGTAAACACCAAGGACATCGCCTATCTGTATACCTACGGCAGCGCCTGGGCCACCTGGATACAGGCAAACAAGGATGACTGGAATGCCGTGGCTGACCTGCCCAAGGTTGAGGCCATCATGATGCGTATTGTTGCCATCGACGAGAACTACCAGTGGGGCCGTGCCCATCTCTATCTCGGCGTCATTAATAGCCAACTACCACCCACGCTGGGGGGACAACCAGAGAAAGGGCGCGCCCACTTCGAAAAAGCGATTGCCCTCTCGAACGGCCAGGATCTAATCGCCAAAGTTGATCTGGCGCGCAACTACGCCCGCCTAGTTTTCGACAAAGCGCTTCACGACCAGCTGCTTAATGAAGTGCTCACTACCCCGACCGCCATCAGCACACTGATGCTCAGCAACACGCTGGCCAGAGAGGCCGCCACTGAACTGCTGGCCACGTCCGCCGAATATTTTGAGGAGTAATCCGATGTACAAGCTGCTCACACTCACGCTCTGCCTGCTGCTACTGGCACTACAACCAGCCCAGGCCAAGAGCTTTAAGATCGCCACCGTGGCCCCCGATGGCACCCACTGGATGGAAGAGCTGAAGACAGCTGCAAAAGATATTGAAAAGCAGACCCAGGGACGAGTCAGCTTTCGGTTCTACCCCGGCGGGGTAATGGGCAACGACAAAAGTGTACTGCGCAAGATGCGAATCGGCCAACTGCAAGGCGGCGCCATCACTGGTGGTGGCCTGGCGGAGGTCTACCCCGATGCCCAGGTCTATGACCTGCCACTCGCCTTCCGTTCTTATGACGAGGTCGACTATGTGCGCCAACGGATGGATAAAAAAATAATCAACGGCCTGCATGATAACGGCTACATTAGCTTTGGCCTTGGCGAGGGCGGCTTTGCCTATCTGATGTCTGCCAAACCACTGAACAAGATTAACGATCTGAAACAGTACAAGGTCTGGTCACCGGAAGGGGACGAGTTCAGCCGCGCCGCCTTTGTTGCGATAGGCATCTCACCGATCCCGCTACCGCTCACCGACGTGCTAACTGGGTTGCAGACGGGCATGATCGATACCGTCGCCGCCTCCTCCATGGGGGCCATCGCCTTGCAGTGGCACGCTAAAATGAAACATCTGAACACCACACCGCTCGCCTACCTTTTTGGCACCCTGATCATTCAACGCAAAGCCTTTGAAGAGCTGAGCGTTCAGGATCAGAGCACGGTCACCACCATCCTGCAGACCACCTTTACCCGTCTTGATAAAATCAATCGCAAGGATAACGAACAAGCGCTGCAAGCACTCAAGAAACAAGGCATCCAATTTGTGGAACCGAACGCTGACGAACAGCAGCAATGGCAAAACGCGGTCGCCAACGCCACAAAGGCAATGGTCGATAAAAACCTCATTAGCAAAGAGATGGTTCAGACACTGCAAGGCACGCTCAACGAATATCGTAATAGCCACCGCTAATGCGCATGATCAGCAAGCTGGGCCAGCTCATCATCTATATTGAGGAGAGTCTGCTGGCATTGATGCTGGGGTTGATGATCATCCTCGCCACTACTCAGATAGTCATGCGCAACCTCTGGGGTGCCGGAATTGACTGGAGTGACCCCCTGCTCAGAGTATTGGTTTTATGGCTAGGCCTGCTGGGGGCCATGGCGGCGACCCGTGACGGCAACCACATCAAGATCGACCTGCTCTCGAAATTACTGCCCGCCTCAGCGGCACGTTTTCTCACCCCGCTCACCAATTTTGTCAGCGCCACCATCTGCGCCATCGTCTGTTATCACGCCGCACGCTTTGTCATTATGGAGCGGGCAGACGGCGCCATCGCCTTTGCCACCGTACCCGCCTGGCTCTGTGAAGTCATCATCCCCATCGGCTTTGGTTTGATGGCACTGCGGTTTCTGGCAAACACTTTCACCGAGCTATTCGCTGCGCAACAGCAGGGCGCCGAGTGATCATCGCCCTGGTTCTGATCCTGCTGGCGCTGATCGGCACGCCACTGTTTATCGTTATCGCCGCCTCCGCATTGGCTGGTTTTTACAGTGCCGACATCGACCTTTCAGTGGTGGCGATCGAATTTTACCGTCTGGCTGAAATGCCGATCCTGCTGGCCATCCCGCTCTTCACCTTCGCCGGTTATCTGCTGAGCGAGAGTAAAGCGCCACATCGTCTGGTGCGCCTCACCCAGTCATTGCTCGGCTGGATGCCAGGCGGTTTGGCCATTGTTGCCATCAGCGCCTGCGCCCTCTTCACCGCCTTTACGGGCGCATCCGGCGTAACGATTGTGGCGCTCGGGGCGCTGCTCTATCCAGCACTCAAAGAGGCTGGTTATCGCGATAAATTCAATCTCGGCCTGATCACCAGCGCTGGCAGCCTCGGCGTGCTCTTCGCCCCGTCACTGCCGCTGATCCTCTATGGCATCGTCTCGCAACAGATGGGGATTGGTGAACCTTTCAGCATCGACGATCTATTTTTGGCTGGCATACTCCCCGGAATGTTAATGATCTTCATGCTCAGTAGCTGGAGTTTCTGGCAGGGCCGACACCTCCCCACCACCCCCTTTTCATGGGCGGAGCTACGTAGCGCCGCGATCGAGTCAAAATGGGAGCTGCCGTTGCCCTTCATCGTGTTGGGCGGAATCTACAGTGGTTATTTTGCCGTCTCAGAAGCGGCGGCCGTGACGGCCATTTACGTATTGATTGTGGAAGTGGTGATCCTGCGCGAGATCAGTCTCAAGGCACTGCCTGGGGTGATGCGCGAATCGATGGTGCTGGTCGGGGCGATCCTGGTGATCCTAGGGTTATCCCTGGCGTCTACCAACTACCTGATCGATGCCCAGGTGCCAACCAAAATCTTCGACACCATACGTGAACACATCAAGGATCCACTCACCTTCCTGCTGGCACTAAACGTATTTTTGCTGATCCTCGGCACCATGCTCGACATCTTTTCTGCCATCGTCATCATGACGCCGATCCTGCTACCGGTGGCGCTCGGCTACAACATCCACCCTATCCACCTTGGCATCATCTTTCTCGCCAACATGCAGATCGGCTACTTCACACCACCCGTGGGCATGAACCTCTTTATCGCCAGCTACCGCTTCAAAAAACCGGTAGCGCAACTCTATGTCGCTACGTTGCCCTTCTTCTTCATTTTACTCATCTCACTTTTGATAATTACTTACTGGCCCGCGCTGTCGTTGGCATTGGTGCAAGCAAAGCAGTAGCCCTCTTAAATAAGATGCTGGATGCCACATTTTTTCATCTACAAACTTTTTTATCTATTAATCAGGGCGTGCCCGGATCAACACTCAGCAGCTCCTTTACCTTTCTAATAAATTCATCGTTATCAAAAGGCTTGCCGATGTAGCCGGTAATATCGGCATTGGCAAGCTCACTGAAACCAGCCACATCCATGCGTGCCGTCAGCATCAAAAATGGTAACAACCGAGTGTGATGATTGGCTCGGACAAAGGAAAGCAGCTCCAGCCCCGTGATACAAGGCATATTCCAGTCAGAAATCACTAGCGCATAATCACCATCATACAGATGCTGCATCGCCTCTTTGCCATCATTCACCGTGATGATGACGGTGCCGCTGATCGCCCTGCGTAAAAGAACAGTTAAGGCCAAGGCAATGTTGACATCATCCTCTGCTATCAATATCTTCAGCATTTTTTCCATATCAATCTTTCATCAAGATAACAGCTCAGCCAATGTATCCATAAAAAATCGCGGACTAAACGGTTTGACTATGAAGCAATTGGCACTAACTTCTCTGGTCTTCAGTTCATCCACTGCCTGGCCGTACGCAGTGAGGATAATGATTTTAATCTCAGCAAAGGCAGGCTCTGAACGTAGCCGCACGCACACCTCACCATCACTGGCCTGTTCGCAGTTATAGCCAGCTTTTTTCACGACATAACAGATCGACGCCCGAATATGCGATTCGTCTTCACAAATCAATACGATCGGCTTGCTGCTGCCACTCAATTTAAGCGCTCCCAATGTTTGGTCAGCGGCAACACAAAACTGAAACAGCTCCCCTCACCCAGCGTGCTCACCACACCAATGGATCCACCATAGTGTTCCACTATCTCCTTACAGATCGTCAGCCCCAAACCACTGCCACCCGTCTTACGTGTCTCTGAGCTGTCGACCTGATGAAAGCTCTCGAACACCTTATCGATCTCATCTGCTGGGATGCCAAGTCCGCTGTCGGTGACAGCAACGGTGATCTCGGCCAGGGTGGTCATCATGGTCATGGTAACGCCACCATGTTCGGTAAACTTCAGCGCATTGGAGAGAAGGTTGGTAAGGAGCTGCCTGATGCGGTCCGCATCCAGATCAAGCAGGCACTCATCCCGATCCAGGTTTAAATGCAGCTGCAATCCTTTCTCACGATAGGCCGGGCTGAAAAACTCCACCGATTTTTTTAACACATCCACCAGATTGATCTGCTCATCCTTCCACACTGTCTTGCCCGCATCCATTTTCTGTAGGTCGAGCAGGTCATTGATCAGACGTCCAAGCCTATCGCTCTCATCGTTGATGATAGAGAGAAAACGTCTCTGGGTATTGATATCGAGGACTTCGATGTCATCTTTTAGTATCTCGGTAAACGACTTTATAGAGGTGAGCGGGGTACGTAACTCATGTGATACCACCGAGACAAAATCCGATTTTATCTTGTTAAGGTGTTGTAGTTGCCTATTGGCCGCCTCCAACTCCGAGGTACGCTGTTTGACCAGCTCCTCCAGATTGTCTGACATCTGCTTGAGTATATACGCCTTCTCTTCCAGCTCTTGTTCTATCTGCTTCTGTTCGGTGATATCGGTTCTGATAGCAACATACTCATAAGGTTTTCCCAACTCATCCATGAAGGGCACAATAGTGGTACTCACCCACAGCGCACGACCATCTTTGGAACGGTTTAGTATCTCACCGTGCCAAATATTTCCTGTTGCGATTGTGCTCCACATCTCACCAAAAAACGCTTCGCTATGAAAATCAGATTTAACGATATTATGTTTCTTTCCTAGCAGCTCTTCACTGCTAAAACCCGTGGCAGCAATAAATTTCTGATTAGCGTAGGTAATGTTGCCATCAACATCGGTGATACTAACAATGGAGTGCTCATCCAGGGCCAATTTTTGAGTATTAAGCGCCTTCAATGCCCTCTTGATAGTGGTCTCCTGCTCGAACAGATTGGTGGCAGCTTCATTCAGTGCCCGGTCGAGCTGTTCGATCTCGATCGCACTGCTATCGACTGGGATATGCATACCACTTTTATTTTTCAGATCTGCGGCAAAGATAGCCGCCTCACGCAACATACGTAGAGGGCGGCGCATAACCAGCAGGATCAGCACCATCAACATTAAGGCCATGATGGCGCCATCTAGCATGTAGTCGTAAAAATACTGTTGAGCGATACTCTCTGCTTCGGCCAAGCTGTATGTCAACCTCACCCAGCCAACCAGGCTAGCACCAATAACCGGCTGCCAAATTGTCAGTAGCCCCACCTTTTCTGTTTGCCGCAATATTGGCTTAGCCGGTGGTTGCAAACGGATTAACTCATAACGTAATTGCGGCTCGCTGTCAGGCTTGTTTATAACATCGGTAATTATCCTTCCCTCAAGATCGATCACCTGAATTTCCACAACACCCGGAAAACGTGCTGTGCGCAGCAACAACTGGTCTGATGAGGAAAAATCAAGGGTGATGATATGAGCAATACTAGTGACAGCAATATTTTCAGCCAAGGCCCTAGCCTGACGCGTAGCGGAATCCACTACTCGTTTAGCGCTCTTTCCAGCCTCGAGGGAGGCAAAAAAGGGGATCACCAAACATAACAACAGCGTGACAAGAAGCATAACTTGGCGATCAAGTCGCCGCGGCAATAACCGTTTAAACAGCGGTTGCGAAGTCATCTCCACACCACCCTGTCAGACACACTCTTGAGCAACATCAATCACCCTTTTCGAAGGGTGCAATTAGCTCTCTGACAATATTGTATTCGGCATCATTGGTAGCAGCAAAACCATCGTATTCACTATCCAGCGCCTTAATAACAGCGCTGTGCTCGGGATTGTAGATATCCAGTTTCATGAAGGCCTTGCGCATCTTTTCAAGTAGCAGCCTATCGACCTTGGCGCTGGCCGTAATATTGTAAGGAGGCAACTGCGGTGAGACATGAAGAATACGCAGCCCCTGGCCCTGCCATTTAAGCGCCGTGGTGTCCTTAAGAATGCCAGCATCATAAAAACCACGTGCAACCGCACGAGAAATATTATCGTAGTGACCGATAGACACCTGTTTACCCAGCTTTTCCAACGGTATGCCAGCGCCAACAACCGTTGCTCTCTGCAACAGTGCGGCAGGATCACCAAATGCAAATGACTTCCCTGTCAATTGATCAATATTCTGGATAGAACTATCTTCACGCACCACAATCATCAGTTGAAATGAGCCTTTACCCTGAGTCACTGTTTTGACCACCAGCTGGCTGTTGCCAAGCGCATGCGCTTTCAGGTAGGCCACCGGGGTAAGATAGGCCAAATCAACATCACCCCTGACCACAGCGTTGATTGCCTCTTTCATATCCACTGACAAATTCAATACCACCGGCCGACCAAGCTCGCGGGTAAGATACTTTGTCAACGGCATCAGGCGATGATGCATCACGGCAGGTGTGTCCATGGCCACAGAACCGAAGCGAATTTCATTGCTTTGTATCGATGCTGCGTGGATGGGAGCAGTGCCCCCAAAACCAATCAACAACAAACTCAGGCGAAAAAGAATCCGCAACATCATCACCACATCAACATTTCAATTGTTCGATCATTATCGCTGCACCCCAACAGTTTCATGCAACAGCGGCAATTCGATATAAAAAACGGCACCATTGCCCACAGCATTCTCCGCCCAAATACGCCCCTGGTAATGGTCGACAACAGAAAAAGCAAAAGCCAAGCCAACCACTTTACCTAAAGCCACCAAACCCACACATGGTTGAAACAATTGCTGCAAACGTTCATCAGAGATACCCGGACCGCTATCACTCACAGCCAGAGTGAGCCGCGTACCATCGCTTTTCAATTCCAGTTTAATGCGGCCGCTATCCGTAAAACGCAAGGCATTCATTAACAACACCGAGAGCAGTCGCGAAAGCCTATCGGCATCAATGAGTATCACCAGACTATCGACATTGATCGTGCAGTTGAAGCCGATTCCCTTGGCTGCGCACCATCGCTGCACTGGTTTAACACACACGGCGATTATACTGACGATATCGGTCGCCTCATCGTGCCACTCCACCATGTCACTGATAATGTTTTGATAGTCGACAATGTTGGCGATCATGCGACTCATGCGGTCCGCCTCTGAACTGATGACGGCCAGGTATTTGGAGCGTGTCTCTGCATCGGTCTCCCTCACCTGACTGAGCAGAATGTCGGCATATAATTTTACCGCTGTCAGCGGCGTTTTAAGGTCGTGCGTGACAGTGGCAATGGCTTGTCTCGTCTGCTCCAACACAACCGAATCTAGCGCCTGTTGCTGAGATAGTTCGTGATACATCTGCCAGAGATCCAGCTTTTCAGGGGCGGATTCATTCATACATCGATCGTCCGTTTTTACAAAAATCGCTTACGGCATTTTAGGAACCATGTAGCCAGCACCACGTACCGTAACAATAAGTCCCTTACCAAATTTTTTACGCAAGTGGTGGACATGAACTTCCGTTGTATTGCTTTCAACTGTTAAACGCCAGCCGTAAAGCCTCTCTTCAATCTTCTCCCGCGACAGAAGCCGACCGGTGTTATCGAGCAAAAAATGGAGCAGAACAAACTCTTTAGTGGGAAGTACTACGGTCTCACCTTCAAAGGTGACCACACGGGTAGCCGGATCGAGAATAAGTTCACCATATTTGACAAGAGGTGAGGCCCTATCAGCTTTGCGCCGTAACAATGCTCGAATCCGGGCGTAAAGCTCATCAACATCAAAAGGTTTGATCAGGTAATCATCAGCGCCATGATCTAACCCCACGATCCGATCCAGTACGGTATCTCGCGCCGAAAGAATGAGTACCGGCAATTTATTGCCCTCATCCCGTAAGGTTTTCAGCAGACTCAAACCATCCAGTTTTGGTAGTCCTATGTCCAATACCATCAAATCAAATGACTCGGAGAGGAGCGCCTGTAAAGCACCGCCACCATCCATTATCCAATCCACTGTAAAACCGGTACGTTCAAGCCCAGAGCGGATGCCCCTCCCCAACGTAGGGTCGTCTTCAACCAACAAGATTCGCATATCACTCTCTATAAATAATTATCATGATAATCATCATATTCCACAACATATCACCAATCTAGCGTGAATTTCAAAAAACGTATAACGCAACGTGAAATCCATCGCCTTAAATTCAATTCCTTTACACGTGTCGCATGCAAGAACCCGTTCACGATCTTGAGCGGCAAGTTGAAAATACCTGGGTATGAGAAAAAAACACCCCAGCGATATCACTCGAGAACAATTTGCCGTTGTTCAACCACTTTTGGAAAACGCACGAAAAGTCACCAAACCACGTACAGAGGATCTGTTTTATCTGTTTTGTGGCGTGCTCCATGTACTCAAGACGGGCTGTCAGTGGCGTGCGCTGCCCAGCGACCACCCCCCAATGGGCAACGGTCTATGCCTATTTTGCCAAGTGGCGAAAGCCTGACGCCGAGGGCGTGAGCGTCTTGGAGCGCGCATTAAAAAAATTAGGTATCAGAGGCGAATGGCACTTACTTAACCTTCTTAGGATGTCCATTTTTCTTCACCTCAGCTCTGGCTTGATCACGTGGCTTCGTAAGTAAAGGGTAAGGTTTTGGTCGTCGTTTAATGGCTCGTGGCTCAATACGCCCTGGACGATTTCCAACCCGTTGTTGCGCAATCAATGCAAATAGTTCTGAAAGCACGTCATCCTCATAACCCATACCTCGTTGATTCCATGCTACCCAAAGTTGAAGAGTGTGCTTGAAACTGAGCCCACGGGGCTGCTTGTCTGCCAATAAGGCGGATTGAGCCATGATTAGCCGGATCAGGTTGTACGCCAGCAGATATACCCAGATCTCCTTGACGACCATCTCTGGCGTCTTGCAGCTCAACACATCCATGCCCAACGTGGTTTTGATGTTGCGCAGATCAAGTTCGACATGCCAACGGTTACGATAGAACTCTTTAAGCGCAGCCTTGGGCATCTCTTTTTGACACAGTAGCGTTGTGACCAGAATCTTATTGCCTGTTTTCAACTCCCTTACCGTCAATGTCTCAGGCGCGCGCTCGTAGTGCTCCAGTGGCATCCAGTCAGGTTTAATCTTTGGCTTGCACAGTACAATCAAATGGTCGCGCTGACCCAATCGTTGGCCACGGCGAAAGTCGGTGCTGCGTTTCCGTGCCCCTTGCTGTTCAAAGACTGCATTCACGTTCCTACGTTGCAACTCACACAGCAAAAAATAACTGGCGTAATAAGCATCACCCAACAGAATGTCCCCTGAACAGAGTGTGTCAAGCATCGTTCGCAACAAAGATTGCTCATCACTACCCTTGCCCTGGCAACGACCAATGGCGGCATTGAGGACCGCTCCACTCCCCAGGCATATCAGCGCCACAACGCGAGACAAGGGAAATCCCAATCCTGACTTTTGGCTGTTCGGTTGTGGAAAACTCTCTTGATTGGCAGGCGTGTCTGGCATTGATACCGTCGTACCATCGACCAGTCTTACGGGGTGATTCTGATAATGCCAAGCGTTGGGCGCCTGCTTCGTAATCAATTGCCCTGTGCGATGGAACAGCGTGCTCACCATCTCCGTCGGCAGCCTTTTCCTCGCCTGACAATAAGCGCCTGTATGAGTACTGCATCCTGCCAGGCCACCGGCCAAACGTTTGATGGCGGCTTCATTCACAGCTTTCTGGCATGAACGGTCTGTGCTTAGGGCCTGCGCCAAAAACATCGATAACGTCTCTGTCGGCGGGAACAGCCTTTCGCGATGATCGGGCAGCAGTGACTCCACGTCATTCAGCAATTGTGAGCTGGTCAGAAGATTGAAGAAATCGTAAGAATCAGTGTTCGCAGCATGGGTGTGGACGCGCCGTTGTTGATACTCTCGCGAACTGTGGTTACGATGCATTCTGACTGGTTCCTTGGTGATGGGTGTTGGTTTCGCAGCTTATACCTTATCACCTTGGACCAGTCTTTTTAATCCTTTTGAATCATATGGTTGAAGTTAAGTAAGTGCCATTCGTATCAGAGGCCCGTATCCTGGCTGGACGTAACGAATGCCCCCAGTCTGCTCATCGTTGACGCCCAGAGCGTAAAAAATACCGATACTGCCGAGAAAAAAGGCTACGACGCAGGAAAAAAAGTGTCTGGCATCAAGCGGCATATTGCCGTTGATACCATCCGATTGCCTCATGCCATCGCCGTGACCACGGCGAACATGACGGATAGCAAAGGCGCTATTGCGGCACAGATGCCCGGTGTGCAGAGCATCCTGGCGGATGCTGGCTACACAGGCCAGCCCTTTGCCGAAGCCGTCAAAGACTATTGGGGGCAAACCGTGACCGTGCAGATTGCCAAGCGCAATGAACTGCATACATTCGCCTGGCCAAAAGTAGGGGCCTCTAGGCCAAGCGCCTACTTTTGGCTGGTGCTGTCATTCCCAAACGTTGGATTGTTGAGCGCTCACTTTCATGGTTGGAGAAATGTCGGCGTCTCTGGAAGAACTGCGAGAGAAAGCTCAATATCAGTTTACAGTTTGTCCATTTGGCTTTTTTGGCGTTACTGCTCAGAGGATCGTGAACAGGTTCTAAGGAGTCCGTTGCAACTACGTTAAATGGGGATGAGTCCCTTGAAACAGTGCTTTGAGACAAATAGACATATATAGTATCTTTCACCCTCGCCATCTTCATTCCGACACCCTGTCAAGCAGAGATAGAGAGCCTGAAGGTATTTTTTAGCATAATCAAGCAACTACACAACACTTCTTAAGGTGAAATGAGTGTAACAATTCTGTAATATTGCACACGTATGATTGCCCGGCATAACTGAAGGACCCTTAAGTCAATGGCCGCACTTCTTCCTCCCATCAATCACCCGAGCAGCATTCGCCATCGTGCCCGCCGCCGTTTCAAAGACAAGCTTGCCAGGCATCTGATTGGCATTGGTGGTGTCAGTGTCATCGTCGCTATCACCCTGATCTTTGCCTATCTACTCTATGTGGTGATCCCGTTGTTCCTGCCCGGCAAAATTGAGACGGGCGCCGATTACACACTGCCACATGATGGCGGCACCAGCACACTCTATCTGGCGATGGAGGAGCAGGCCGAGGTTGGCGTCCGCTTTGAAAGCAACGGCCAGACCACCTTCTTTAATACCCATGATGGCAAGATCATTTCCCAGCTGCCACTGAACTTGCCCCAGGATGTCACCGTCACCAGCTTTGCCGCCGGCACTGGCGCCAGCAGAATTGTCGCTTTTGGCCTCTCTGACGGCAGTACAAAGGTACTCAAACATGAGTATGACGTCAGCTATCCTGACAATGTCCGCACCATCACGCCGCGCATTAGCTATCCACTGGGTGACGCGCCGATTCAGATAGACAGCAACGGCCGCCCGCTCGCCAAACTTGCCGTGCAAAGCAACGAGGAGCAGGCAACCGTGGTCTCCCTGACCAACGATAGCCGTCTGTTGTTGACCACACTCACCATCGAAACCTCGATGATGGATGACGAGACCACCACTGAGACCAATACCACCACCCTCGAAAATGCCCCCAGCAAAATATCCCATCTGCTACTCGACAAAGAGCAGCGTGTTGTCTACGCCGCCACCACCGCCGGGACCATCGCCCGCTTCGACATATCCGACCGCAGTGCGCCAGTGCTGGAAGAACAAGTCACTGCGGTCAATGGTGACAACCGGATTGTCAGGCTGGAGTTTCTCGCTGGTGACATCTCTATTTTGGTGGCCGACAGCGGCGGCACAATCAGCCAATGGTTCGAGGTGCGAGATGAAAACAACGACCATCACCTGACCAAAATCCGTCAGTTCGAGATGCCCAGCGGGTTGACCACCCTCACCCCCGAGTACTTCCGCAAAGGCTTTATGGCCATTGATGAAAACGGCGAACTGGAGGTCTTTCACACCACATCAGGACGCACCGTACTGAAACACCAACTCAGTAGCAGCGCCAGCCGTGTAGCCATCGCTCCACGCGCCGATGCCGTACTAATCGAAGATGTTGAAGGCAAGACCCACTTCCTGCACCTCCATAATGAACATCCAGAGGTATCATGGTCATCACTATGGGGAAAAGTCTGGTACGAGAGCTATGAAGAGCCAGACTACATCTGGCAGTCCTCCTCCGCCAGTAACGACTTTGAGTCCAAGTTCAGTCTGGTTCCAATCGCCTTCGGCACCATTAAGGCAGCCTTTTACGCCATGATGGTAGCCATCCCACTGGCAATCCTCGGCGCTATTTATACCGCCTATTTCATGACGCCAAAGATGCGTTCTACCATCAAACCCACCATCGAAGTCATGGAGGCGCTGCCCACTGTTATCCTCGGTTTCCTCGCCGGACTATGGCTGGCGCCACTGGTGGAGTACTACCTGCCCGCCATTTTCAGTCTGATGCTGTTATTACCGTTAGCAATTCTAACCAGCAGCTACCTCTGGCACATGCTGCCAAAACACATCCATACCCGCGTCCCTGACGGCTGGACCGCCGTACTGTTAATCCCGGTAATTATCTTTACCGTCTGGCTCGCCTTTACCCTGAGCCATCCCATCGAAATATGGGCCTTTGGCGGCGACATGCGTATCTGGATGGCGGATGAAATGGGGATTGATTTTGACCAGCGTAACGCCATGATTGTTGGCATCGCGATGGGGTTTGCCATCATCCCGCCCATTTTCACCATCACTGAAGATGCCATCTTCGGCGTGCCCAAACACCTGACCATCGGTTCACTGGCGTTGGGCGCCACCCCCTGGCAGACACTGACACGGGTGGTGCTGCTTACCGCCAGCCCAGCCATCTTCTCAGCAGTCATGATCGGTTTTGGCCGAGCAGTCGGCGAAACCATGATTGTACTGATGGCCACCGGCAACACCCCCGTCATGGACTTCAGCATCTTCCAGGGGCTGCGTACTCTTTCGGCCAATATTGCGGTGGAGATGCCCGAATCCGAACTCAACGGCACCCACTACCGAATCCTGTTTCTGGCGGCGTTGGTACTGTTCATCTTCACCTTCTTCTTTAACACTATCGCTGAAGTTGTACGTCAGCGACTCCGGAAAAAATATAGCTCACTCTAATGAAAAACTGGATAAAAAGCGGTACCCCCTGGATCTGGCTAACGGCTGGCGCTGTCTCTATCTGTCTGCTTGCGGTGATCGGTCTACTCGGTCTAATCATCGCACGAGGCATGGTCCACTTCTGGCCCTCCGATATTCACGCCTATCAGTACCAAGACCCCTACAAGGGTGGCGAAATTGTGCAGGTGGTGGGGGAGCTACGCGAGAAAGAGGAGGTGTCGCTGGAACGCATCCGCGACAGCGGCGTCGCGCTGGAGAGCAGCAGTGACCGCATCAAACGTTACCTGATTAAAGTTGGCAACCGCGATATTGATGGCAGTGATTTTCGCTGGATCATCGAACCCCTGATCAGCGGTACCACCACCCCCAATGACATCATCGTCTTTGAACGCCTGGAGTGGGGCAATCTGCACGGCGATCTGCAACAGCTAAAAATAGACGGTGCTGTCGTGGCCGAGGGCGCAATGGCATGGAACCCGCTGCAGGAACAGATTGAGACAACACTGGCCCTCTTCAAAACCATTCACCAAATCGAAAAAAGCGACATTGGTTCTATCAACTACTCCATGGAACAGCTGCGCCTGAAAAAGCGCAAACTGGAGCTGAATAACGAGGCCTCGCCTGAAAATCTCTCCGAGATCACACTCGAAACAGAGGCGCTGCAGCAGGAGTATGAAGGGCTGCAAAGCAAGTTGGAGGGACTCTATCACGAGATCACTCGCGCCACTGTCACCGTTAAGGTCCCTACCGGCCAGGTTGTTGATCTGCCACTGGCCAAGATAGTGCGCGCCTATCAACCTAACAAACTATCCATCTTCGCCAAAACAAGTTTCTACTTCGAGAAGATCTGGGAGTTCCTGTCGGAGGATCCCCGTGAGGCCAATACCGAAGGGGGAATCTTCCCCGCCATCTTCGGCACCGTCATTATGGTCATCATCATGTCGATGCTGGCGACCCCCTTTGGTGTCATCGCCGCTATCTATCTGCGCGAATATGCCAAGCAGGGGTTTATCACGCGCACCATCCGCATCGCCGTCAACAATCTTGCCGGGGTGCCGGCCATTGTTTACGGTGTATTTGGACTGGGGTTTTTTGTCTACTTTCTCGGTGGCTCCATCGACAGCCTGTTTTTCCCCGAGTCCTCGCCGGCACCTGTTTTTGGCACACCGGGGCTGCTATGGGCCTCCCTCACCCTGGCGTTACTGACGATGCCCGTGGTAATCGTCGCCACCGAAGAGGGACTATCACGCATCCCGCGCTCCATCCGTGAAGGGAGCCTGGCGTTGGGCGCCACCAAGGCCGAAACCCTGTGGCGCACCATCATCCCCATGGCCAGCCCGGCGATCATGACCGGCATGATTCTGGCGATTGCCCGCGCTGCCGGTGAAGTGGCGCCGCTGATGCTGGTGGGTGTAGTGAAGCTGGCGCCATCACTGCCGCTGGATGGCAACTTTCCCTTCCTGCACCTGGATCGCAAGTTCATGCACCTGGGCTTCCACATCTATGACGTCGGTTTCCAGAGCCCCAACATCGAAGCAGCCCGGCCACTGGTCTATGCAACCGCGCTACTGCTGGTCATTGTAATTGTTGTGCTCACGCTGGCAGCTATTACCATCCGTAACCGCTTGCGTGAAAAATACAAAGCGCTAGAACAGTAACCAAATTCAAGAGACGGAAACTTAAGTGATGAAATCTGCAACCATGACACACGGCATTGACCTTGGTGCCATCACCGGCGAGCGTGCGGCACAGAGCAGCGGGCCAATCGAAAACGCCCTTGAGGTGAAAGACCTCAGGCTTTTCTATAGCGGCAAACAGGCGCTCAACGGCATCAACATGCCCATCCCGAAACAGCGCGTCACCGCCTTCATCGGCCCCAGCGGCTGCGGAAAATCGACACTGCTGCGCTGCTTCAACCGCATGAACGATCTGGTGGATGATGTCCACATCGAAGGGCAGATCCTGCTCGACGGCGAGGACATCTACGCCCGGGGAGTTGACGTTTCCGCCCTGCGCCGCCGTGTTGGCATGGTATTCCAGAAACCCAACCCCTTCCCCAAATCGGTCTATGAAAACGTCGCCTACGGCCTGCGGATTCAGGGGATCAAGGAACGCCGCGTGCTTGACGAGGCGGTGGAGAACTCACTCAAGGGTGCTGCGCTCTGGGAAGAGGTGAAGGACCGTCTGCACGACAGCGCCTTCGGCCTCTCCGGCGGCCAGCAGCAACGCCTGGTGATTGCCCGCGCCATCGCCATCGAGCCGGAGGTACTGCTGCTCGATGAGCCAGCCTCGGCGCTCGACCCAATCTCGACCCTGAAGATCGAAGAACTGATCTACGAACTGAAATCGACCTACACCATCATCATCGTCACCCACAACATGCAGCAGGCGGCGCGTGTCTCCGACTACACCGCCTTTATGCACATGGGAGACCTGGTTGAACTGGCTAGCACAGACACCCTGTTCACTAATCCTGGCAAAAAACAGACCGAGGATTACATTACCGGTCGTTATGGTTAAGCCACACAACGCCTACACTGGAGAGAGCCATGGATAAACATCACATATCACAACAGTTTGATTCTGAGCTGGAGCATCTGCGCAATCATGTATTTGCCTTGGGTGGACTGGTTGAAAAACAGACCATGAATGCAGTCATCGCACTGACTGAAGGCAACATCGAACTGGCAGAAGATGTCATCACGGGTGACTACAAGGTCAACGCCATGGAGGTCGAGATTGATGAGGCGTGCACCCACATCCTCGCCCGCCGCCAACCGACCGCCGGTGACCTGCGACTGGTGATTGCCGTTATCAAGACCATTAGTGATCTGGAACGAATGGGCGACCAAGCCAAAAAAGTCGCCCAAATGGCAAAAGAGCTGGCTGGGATGGAGCGCCCCCGCAACGGTTACATTGAGATCCAGTCACTCGGCAGCCATGTGCAGAAGATGATTCACGGTGCCCTCGATGCCTTTGTGCGCATGGATGTCGATGCTGCCATCACCGTAGCGAAGATGGATCTGCAAGTTGACCACGAATATGAAGCCATCATGCGCCAGAACATGACATTTATGATGGAAGATCCACGCACCATTAAACGGGTACTCAATGTGATCTGGGCCGCTCGGGCGCTGGAGCGCACCGGCGACCACGCCAAAAATATGTGTGAGTACATCATCTACCTGGTCAAGGGTAAAAATGTCAGGCACATCAGCGTTGAACAGATGGAAGAAGAGCTTCACAAATAAGATTGTGTCGCTACCTCGTGAGCAATTTATGGCGTCCATGCCATAAATTGACTCGCTTACGCGACAGCTAATTCCTTTTGCCCGGACCGTCCTGCG